>NZ_SMJZ01000085.1 GCF_004348345.1 Nonomuraea longispora | reverse complement strand
GGTCAGGCGCGCTTGGCGCGGGCCGCCGCGCGGCCGCGGACGGCGGAGTCGAGCACGACCTTGCGGATGCGCACGGCGTCAGGAGTGATCTCCACGCACTCGTCCTCGCGGATGAACTCCAGCGCCTGCTCCAGGGAGAGCACGCGCGGCGGGATCAGCTTCTCCGTCTCCTCGCTGGTGGAGGAGCGCATGTTGGTGAGCTTCTTCTCCTTGGTGATGTTCACGTCCATGTCGTCGGACCGGGAGTTCTCGCCGATGATCATGCCTTCGTAGACCTCGGTCGTCGGCGAGACGAACAGCGTGCCGCGCTCCTGCAGGTTGAGCATCGCGAACGCGGTCACCGGCCCGGACCTGTCGGCCACCAGCGAGCCGTTGTTGCGGGTGCGCAGCTCGCCGAACCAGGGCTCGTAGGAGTCGAAGACGTGGTGGACCAGGCCCGTGCCGCGGGTCTCGGTGAGGAACTCCGTGCGGAAGCCGATCAGGCCGCGCGCCGGCACCACGAACTCCATGCGGATCCAGCCGGTGCCGTGGTTGGTCATGTGCTCCATGCGCCCCTTGCGCACCGCCAGGAGCTGGGTGACCGCGCCGAGGTATTCCTCCGGGCAGTCGACCGTGAGGCGCTCGACGGGCTCGTGCACCTTGCCGCCGATCACCTTGGTGACCACCTGCGGCTTGCCCACGGTGAGCTCGTAGCCCTCGCGGCGCATCTGCTCGACCAGGATGGCCAGCGCCAGCTCGCCGCGGCCCTGCACCTCCCAGGCGTCGGGCCGCTCGGTGGGCAGCACGCGCAGCGACACGTTGCCGACCAGCTCTTTGTCGAGGCGGTCCTTCACCATGCGCGCGGTGACCTTGGAGCCTTTGACCTTGCCCACGAGGGGCGAGGTGTTGGTGCCGATGGTCATCGAGATGGCCGGCTCGTCGACCGTGATGAGCGGCAGCGGGCGCGGGTCGTCGGGGTCGGCCAGGGTCTCGCCGATCATGATCTCGGGGATGCCGGCGATGGCGATGATGTCGCCGGGGCCCGCCTCCTCGGCGGGCTTGCGCTCCAGGGCCTCGGTCATGAGCAGTTCGGTCACCTTGACGCGCTGGATCGTGCCGTCGGTGCGGCACCAGGCCACCTGCTGGCCTTTGCGTATGACGCCCTGGTGGACGCGGCACAGGGCGATGCGGCCGAGGTAGGAGGAGGCGTCGAGGTTGGTGACGTGGGCCTGGAGCGGCGCGCTCGGATCGTAGGTCGGCGCGGGGATGGTCGACTTGATGATGTCGAACAGCGGCTCGAGGTCGTCGGAGTCGGGCATGGAGCCGTCGTCGGGGCGCTCCATGGAGGCCCTGCCGGCCTTGGCGGAGGCGTAGACGATCGGGAAGTCGATCTGCTCCTCGGTGGCGTCGAGGTCCATGAACAGCTCGTAGACCTCGTCGACGACCTCTTTGATGCGGGCGTCAGGGCGGTCGACCTTGTTGATGCACAGGATGACCGGCATCTTCGCCGACAGCGCCTTGCGCAGCACGAACCGGGTCTGCGGCAGCGGCCCCTCGGAGGCGTCGACCAGCAGCACGACCCCGTCGACCATGGAGAGCCCGCGCTCGACCTCGCCGCCGAAGTCGGCGTGGCCGGGGGTGTCGATGATGTTGATGGTCATGCCGCCGTGGTCGACCGCGGTGTTCTTCGCGAGAATGGTGATGCCCTTCTCGCGCTCGAGGTCGTTGGAGTCCATGACCCGGTCGTCGACGTCCTGGTTGGCGCGGAAGGCCCCGGACTGCCAGAGCATGGCGTCGACCAGCGTGGTCTTGCCATGGTCGACGTGCGCGATGATCGCGATGTTCCGCAGGTCGTCGCGGCTGTTCAAAGGCATGATGAGGTCTCGCTCTGTGTCGTGGAGGGCGGCCGCGCGAAGTCGCGACCTACCAAGTCTAGTTGATCCCCTCTGATGGCGAGCGCGAGCGGACGGTGGAGGGAGGCTCATGTACATAGCCGGTTGCACAATTGTGCGCATGGCAATCGTGGCCGGGGTCCCTACATTAACGGCATGACCTGGACAGAGCTGGTGATGGCCGCGGCGCCGACACGGGGCGAACAGCCGGCGGTGAGCGATGTCCGGACCGGCGAGGTGCTGTCGTACGCGACGTTCGTCAAGCGGGTCACCCGTGCCGCGGCAGGCCTGCGCAGCCAGGGTCTGCGCTACGGCGACAAGGTCATCGTCAACGTCCCGCCAGGGGCGACGCTGCCGGTGGCGACCCACTCCGTCGCCTGGGCGGGAGGGGTCGTGGTGCTCGCGGCCTCGGGCTCCGCCCGCATGTTGATCACCCAGCGCCACTACGACCCCGCCGCCACGCGGGTGGAGCAGGTCTACTCCTTCCGCCCGGTCGAGGGGGCCAAGCCGTTCACCGAGCTGCTCGACGAGCGAGAGGTGGAGTTCGGGCCGCTGGCGGGTCCGGCGCTCACGTTCGACGGCCGGCGCGTGTTCGACCACGGCGAGTTGGCAGGCGACCTGCGCAGGCTCGCCGCGCGGGCGGCGATCACCGAGAACGACGTGGTGATCAGCGCGGTGAACGATCCGTTCAGGGCTCTGCGGGTGATCGACCTGGCCATGACGTGCGGCGCCCACGTCGTGGTGGCCCACGAGCCGAGCCTGGTCGGCTGCCGCGTGCTCGCCGAGGAGCGTCGGGCGAGCGTCGTCGTCGCCCCCTACGACCTGGCGAGGAGGCTGCTGCGCGAACCGGCGCTGCGCGTCGTCGACGAGCGGACGATCGTGAGCTCGCTCGACCTGTGACCGGCGGGGCGCCGGACCCATGGCAGGGGAAGGCCATGAACAAGCCATGAACGGGGTCTCCTGCCCCGGCCGCCCGCGCCAGGCCCGGCGCTGCGGGGAGGAGGCGCTGGCGATCGCCGGGAAAACCGGTCACCACTGGACCCAGGCCGGGGTGCTGACCCATCTGGGCGAGGAAGCAGTTGGCCGCCGGGCTGGACCTATGCATGCAGACGGGCCGGCGGCGCGGAATCGTCCGCCTCTCATGGCGGTGTCCGCGCCGGCCATGGCGCAGGACGACACCGAGGCGCGGTCCGGGGCGCGGCGGCCTATGGGCGGCCGAGCACGGGATGGACGCGGAGCGAACCTAAGCTCGTTCTCATGCCTTTCGCGCCCAGCTTCCCCGTCATGCTGAGGACCGAGGACGGGGTCCGCATCGACGCCTCGCACACACCCGCCAGACTGCCCGCGGCAGGGGCCGATCCGGCGCCGTCCGGGCCCCTGGACGTCGGCATCGTGGTGGCGCACGGTTTCACCGGTTCGTGGCGTGAGCGGGCCCCGCGCCGCATCGTGCACGTGCTGAGCCGTTACGGCGGCGTGGTGGCCTTCGACTTCCGGGGTCACGGCCGCTCGGGCGGGCTGACCACCGTGGGGGACGCGGAGATCCTCGACGTGGCCGCCGCCGTCCGGCATGCCCGGGTGGTGGGTTACTCGAAGGTCGCGGTCGTGGGCTTCTCCATGGGGGCGGCGGTGGCCGTACGCCATGCGGGGCTGATGCGCGGCGTGGAAGCGGTGGTCGCGGTCAGCGGCCCCGCCCGGTGGTACTACCGGGGCACCAGGCCGATGCGGCAGGTGCACTGGGCCATCGAGCGGCGGGCCGGCCGGTTGGCGGCCCGGCTGGTCAAGCGCACCAGGATCGCCCCCGGCGCGTGGAACCCGATCCCGATGCCCCCGCACGAGGCCGCCGGGCTCATCTCGCCGGTCCCGCTGCTGATCGTCCACGGCGACGCCGACGGGTTCTTCCCCGTGGACCACGCCCACCAGCTCTACGACGGCGCGCGTGAGCCGAAGGAGCTCTGGATCGAGCCGGGGTACGGCCACGCGGAGACCGCCGCCACCCCTGAACTCATCGCCAAAATCGGCAAATGGATCTCTTCGAACTTTTCTTGAGTAATACACGTCTACCTAGGGCGGATGGATAAAAACCGCTGGGAGAAAGTCCTTGGGGATGGAAACCGACGTGACGGTGACCATGGGACATACTTCAGTAGTCAGGCGGTCGCCCGTCGTGATCCGCCACCGGCGGATCACCCTGGGTAGGAAAATCCGCACTTTCAGTGCCTCCATCAGGTGGATCACCGTGGGGAGTGGGGTATGCACTGTGAGTGGCGGGGTTTGCACCTAGCGTTGCGGGGGCGCGCTGGGTGCACATCCTGCATCGCGAGGGCCCCGCGGCCGACCGCGGGGCCCTCCTTCCGTCTCCGGTCAGCCGAGACGCGCGATGGTCTTGTACTCCAGATAGCCGTTGAGCCCCTCCGGGCCGAGCTCGCGGCCGATGCCGCTGGCCTTGTAGCCGCCGAAGGGCGCGTTGGTCTCCAACATGAAGCAGTTGACGCCGTACGTGCCGGTGCGGACCTGGCGGGCCACCTCCATGCCGTGGTCGGCGTCGGCCGTCCACACCGTGCCGGCCAGGCCGTAGTCGCTGTCGTTGGCGATGCGGACGGCGTCGGCCTCGTCGTCGTACGGGATGACGGCCAGGACCGGGCCGAAGATCTCCTCGCGGGCGATGCGCATGTCGTTGGAGACGCCGGCGAAGACGGTGGGTGAGACGTACCAGCCCCGGTCGTAGGGCCGCTCCAGGCCGCCGACGACGATCTTGGCGCCCTCGTCCATGCCGATCCTGACGTAGCTCTCGACGCGCTCCTGCTGCCGCTTGGCCACCAGCGGGCCGATGCCGGTGGCCGGGTCGGCGGGGTCGC
Organism: Nonomuraea longispora; assembly: GCF_004348345.1. Classification (GTDB taxonomy): domain Bacteria; phylum Actinomycetota; class Actinomycetes; order Streptosporangiales; family Streptosporangiaceae; genus Nonomuraea; species Nonomuraea longispora. The sequence goes on along the minus strand of NZ_SMJZ01000085.1, from coordinate 29,078 downwards.
CGACGGGCTGGGAGGTGACCATGTTGGCGACGGCGTCCACGACCTCGTCGTAGCGGTTGCGCGAGGCGAGGATGCGGGTCTGGGCCACGCACGCCTGGCCGTTGTTCATGAGGCTGGCCATCGACAGGAAGCCCATGCTCGCGGCCAGGTCGGCGTCGTCGAGGATGATGGCGGCGGACTTGCCGCCCAACTCCAGGCTGACCCGTTTGAGCTGCTCGCCGCAGATGGCCGCGATGCGCCGGCCGGCCGCGGTCGAGCCGGTGAAGGCCACCTTGTCGACGCCCGCGTGGGAGATCAGGTGCTCGCCCGTCTCGCGGCCCGCGGGCACGATGTTGAGCACGCCCGCCGGCACGCCGGCCTCGGCTGTCCACTCGGCCAGCAGGTACGCGTCCAGCGGCGTCTCCGGCGCCGGCTTGAGCACGACCGTGCAGCCGGCCAGCAGCGCGGGCGCGAGCTTGGTCATCGTGACGAACTGCGGTACGTTCCACGGCACCACGGCCGCCACCACGCCCACGGGCTCCCTGCGCACGGTGAGCGGGCCGAACAACCCCGGCCGCTCCTCCTCCTGCGCGAACGTCCTGCCGAGTTCGGCGTAGAACTGCAGCATGCCGAGCGGCTGGGGCGCCTGCGCGAGGTTGGAGAAGGTGATGGGCGAGCCCATCTCCTCCGTGATGAGCCCGGCCATCTCGCCCTGCCGCTCGTTGTAGATCGCGGCCAGCCTGCCGATCACCTCGGCCCGCTCGGCGAACGTCATCCGGGGCCAGGGCCCGTGGTCGAACGCCTGCCTGGCGGCCGCGACCGCGCGGTCGACGTCCTGGGGCGTGCCGTCGGGCACCTGGCCGACGACCTCCTCGGTGTGCGGGGAGACGACGTCTATCGTTCCGGTGCCCGCTGGGGCCACCCATTCGCCCCCGATGAACAGCTTGTCGTGCCGGCGCATGTCGTGAGCCTTTCGCTTGACCGAATGCTTGCTTGCCCTGGAGAGGTCTCAAGGCGACCGAACCATGTTCTGGACGAGCACGCAAGGGGAGCGCGGCCGGTGCGCAGCGCCCCCTCGGCCGGCCTCAGCGGGGATCGCCGAGCAGGTGCCGCATCGACCGCCTCACCAGGTCCGTACGCGCCTCGTCGCCGATCACGCTCTCGGCCCCGAAGCCCAGGTAGACGGTGTCCTTGGTGACGACGCCGCCGCCCTCCTCGAAGAGCTGGTCCGTGCGGACCCAGTTGTTGATCGACGGCGCCGAGCCCTCGGGCGGGTCACCGACGTTCCAGCCTCCGAGGTCCGCCTCGAACGAGCTCTCCTCGGCGACCTGGACGACCTGGTTCCTTGCCTAAGCCGAGGATCACGGCGACGGCGAGGATCGATGATCGAGACACGGGTGTCCGCCCCTTCGCGGAGACGACTTCGCCGTCATCTTGACGTTTGGAGCGATCTACACAAGGCCCAACTTTCCGGGATGCCGCTGGGTCGGACAAATGCCCCGAATCATCGCCAAAGGTGCGGCAGTTCCGTCGTTCGGATGACAGAGAACAAGATCATCTTCTATAGTTTCGGTCCGTCTGTGAGGGGAGGGGACGGGTGTGAGGATCTGGCGCTTCGCCGTTCTTGTCGCCGTCCTCGCCGGGCTGCTCGGCCTGCACCCCACACCGCCGGCCGCCGCCGATCCTTCACCCGCTGAGCTGCGCAAGCTCACCAAGCAGGCGGCCCGGCTCAGCGAGCAGTACCGCGGCCAGATCCAGATCCTGGAAGAGGTCAGGATCCAGGCGAAGAAGGCCACGCAGACCTCGGGCGGCCTGGCGGCCAAGCTGAAGGCCGCCCAGGCCGAGGTGGGCCGGATCGCGCAGACCGCCTACATCCTCGGCCCGCTCGACAACCACCGGCTGATCGCGCCCAGCGAGGACCCGTACAAGATCCTGGGCCAGGCCGCCAACATGGGCTACATGGCCAACGAGCGCACCGAGCGGGTCAAGAACATCCAGCGGCTGATCAAAAAGCACAAAGAGGCGAAGCTCAAGGCCAACGAGAAGATCGAGAAGCTGCGCAAGGAGATCAAGGCCATGCAGAGCAGACGGCGCGAGGTCCAGCGCCTGCTCGCCAAGTACGGCTTCCAGCAGCCCGGCGGATCAGAGGGCCTCACCCAGCGGATGGTCTCGGTCCGCGCCGAGATCATGCAGAACTTCCCCATGAAGTACGGCGTCGGCTGCCTGCGCCCCGGCGACCCCGGCGAACACGGCAAGGGCCGGGCCTGCGACTTCATGATGTCCAGAGGCGGCACCATGGCCACCGGCGCCGACGCGGCCAACGGCGACGCCCTCGCCGCGTGGCTCATCAAGAACGGCGCCAGGCTCGGCGTGATGTACATCATCTGGAAGCAGCGCTACTACGACATCCGCTCGGGCGGCGGCTGGGACCCGATGTCCAACCGGGGCGGCGCGACGGCCAACCACTACGACCACGTTCACGTGTCGGTGTTCTGACCCGCCAGAAAGCCCTTCAGCCACGCGTACGACGCCTTCGGGGCGCGGCGCTGGGTCGCGCGAAGTCCACGTGCACGAGGCCGAAGCGATGGACCTTGCCTGCCGGTAATAGGACAGGATGGTGACCATGACGAGTACCTTGCGCCGCCGTCCCGCCCAGCGACGCAGCCTGGAACGGGTGGAACGCATGCTCGACGAGTGCGCGCTCCTGCTCGACGAGGTGGGCTACGACGCGCTGACCACGAAGGAGGTCGCCCGGCGGGCCGAGGTGCCGATCGGTACCTTCTACCAGTTCTTCCACGACAAGCAGGGCCTGGTGCGGGCGCTGGCCCGGCGCAACCTGGAGGCCTTCCTCGGACGCGTCACCGAACGCGTCGCGACGGCCGACCTTGCGCACTGGACCGACCTCGTGGACCTCGCCGTCGACGAGTTCGTCGACATGAAGCGCACGACTCCCGGGTTCTCGGTGATGGACTTCGGCGAGGTGCTGGTCACCGCGGGCGGCGCACCGGTGGAGGGCAGCAAGCAGGCGCTCGACGGCACCCACGAGAACAACGTCGTGGTGGCCGACCGGCTGCGCAGGCTCACCCTCGAAGTGCTGGACGCGCCCGTCGGCCCCGGCCTGGACCGGGCGCTGCTGGTGGCGGTCGAGGCGACCGACGCGGTGCTCAAACTGGCCTTCAGGACCGACCCCTGTGGCAACGCGGAGCTGATCGCCGAGTGCAAGCACCTCGTCCGCCGCTACCTCGCCGACCACCTCCCCTAGCCCCGGGCGACCGGTCAGGCGGGGACGTCGTCCAGGCGGGTGCGGAGCTCCTGGTCCAGCTTGAGGTCGGCGGCGCCGATGGCCTCCTCCAACTGGGGCATCGTCGAGACGCCGACGATGGGCACGATGCCGTCGGCCATCAGCCAGGCCAGGACGACCTGGTTCGGGGTCGCGCCCAGTTCCTTGGCGACCTCGTGGAGCACGCCCAGGCGCCGGGTCGTCCCCGGGTGATCGTACATTTCGGAAATGGGCCGGTCAGGGCGTGTGTACGCGCCGAACATCAGCGTGTTGTACGCCCACAACGTCATGTCCGGCTCGGCGGCCAGGTAGTCGAAGGTCTCGTCGGAGGCCAGCGTGTGCCCCGCCTCGGCCGGCCTGGTCAGCGGCCGGGGCCGCAGGTACGTGTGCCGCAGCTGGACGTGGGTGTAGGCGATCCAGCCGTTCGAGGCGGAGACGTTCCTGGCACGTTCGAGCCGCCACGTCGCGATGTTGCTCGCCCCCGCCGCGCGGATCTTGCCCTGCCTGGCCAGCGCGTCGAACGCGCCCAGGGTCTCCTCCAGGGGGACGGAGCGGTCCTCGACGTGCGACCAGTACAGGTCGACGTGGTCGGTGCCGAGCCTGCTGAGGCTGCCTTCCACGGCCCTCTCGATCACGGGGGCGGACAGGCCCTCCGCCGAGCCGAGGGTGGTGTCGCCGGGGACGGTGGGGCGGGCACCGGCCTTCGTACTGATGAAGATCTCGTCCCGGTTGCCCCTCGCGGCCAGCCACCTGCCGATGGCCAGCTCGCTTTCGTCGCCTGTGCGGCCCTCCACCCAGAACGGGTAGTTGTTGGCCGTGTCCAGCATGGTGCCGCCCGCCTCGTGGAAGCGGTCGAGCAGGGCGAACGTGTCCGTCAGGTCGACGGTCGTGCCGAACGGAATCGTGCCGAGTGCGATGTTCATGAGGCTGACTCTGGAATGTGGAGCGCACTCCATGTCAAGCCCCGCCGGGACAGGTTGACCTGGAGTGCACTCCAGGTGCGATGCTTGGGCATGTGAGCGTGTACACACCCGCCCAGGTCGTGCAGGAAACCGGCTTCAGCATCGACACCTTGCGCTACTACGAGAAGATCGGCCTGCTGGAACGCGTCGACAGGAACGCGGCCGGGCAGCGCAGGTTCAGCCAGGAGGACATCGGCTGGCTGGGCACACTCCGCTGCCTGCGCGACACCGGCATGCCGATCGCCCAGATGCTCCGCTTCGCCGAGCTCGTACGCGCGGGCGACCACACGATCCCCGACCGCATCAAGCTCCTGGAGGAGCACGACGAGCAGGTGCGGGCGCAGATCGCCAACCTCGGGGAGCGGCAGAGCTACATCAGCAACAAGATTTCCTACTACCGCAGCCTCATCTAGCACGGTCTTTGCGCCTCGGTTGGTAGACCGAAGTGCATGGCATCGTGGGCGCGGCGGATCGACATCCCGCTCCGCCGCGTCGCCCGGTCGTGCGCGGCGATGTTGTTCGTGCTGCTGGCGCACGTGACGCTCCTCCAGGCGTTCGGCTCGCACACGCTCAACGCCGACCAGAGGAACGAGCGGCCGCTGATCGCCAGGTTCGAGCGTCCGCGCGGCGACATCCTCACCTACGAGGGCACGCCCGTCGCCAGCAGCCGCCCGACCGGCGAGGGCCCCTACCTCTACCGGCGGGTCTACCGGCACGGCCGGCTGTACGCCCCCGTCACCGGCCACGTCTCCCTGGCGGGCTCCACCGGCATCGAACGCGCGCAGGACGCGGTGTTGTCCGGCAGGGACGCCAAGGTGCGGGTGCAATCGCTCGTCAGGGACGGCGTCGTGGAGGGCGCCGACGTCCGGCTGACGATCAGCGAACGAGTGCAGTGGGCGGCCTACCAGAGCCTCAGGGCCACCGGCGTCCCCGGCGCGGCCGTGGCCATCAGCCCGGCGACGGGCGCGATCCTGGCGCTGGCCAGCTACCCGGCCTACGACCCGAACGCCCTGACCACCTTCGACCGCGACCGCCTCGCCGAGACGGCCGAAGGCATCCGCCACGCCCCCGCGCGGCCGATGGTGAACAGGGCGCTGCACGGGCTGTATCCGCCCGGGTCCACGTTCAAGCTGGTCACCACGGCGGCGGCGCTGTCCTCCGGCGAGTACGCCCCGTCGACCGTGGTGGAGGCGCCCGCCCGCCTGCGCCTGCCCGGCACCCCCATGTACGTGGACAACGGCGAGCGCTGCGCCCAGGAGCGCCCGACCCTCACGTACGCGTTCATGGCGTCGTGCGACACCGCGTTCGCCGGCATCGGGCTGCAACTCGGGCAGGACCTGCTGCGCGACCAGGCCGAGGCGTTCGGGTTCAACGCGACGGGCCTGACGATCCCGCTGGGCACGACGCCCAGCGTCTTCCCCGTCGGCATGGACCGGGCGCGGACCGCCCTGTCCGCGATCGGCCGCCACGACGACCGGGTGACGCCGCTGATGCTGGCCATGTTGTCGGCGGCCGTGGCCAACAACGGGGTGCTGATGCGGCCGTACCTGGTGGAGGAGGAGCGGCTGGCGGACGGCTCGGTGATCGGCCGGGCCGACCCGGCGCCCTACCGTACGGCCCTGTCGCCCGTGCTCGCGAGGTACCTGGCGGCGATGATGACGACGGTCACGCACGCGGGCGGCCCGGCGTCCATCCCCGGCGTGGAGGTGGCCGCCAAGTCCGACACCTCGGAGAAGGGCATCGTCACCGGCGACCACGCGCTGATGACGGCGTTCGCGCCGGCGGACGCGCCGGAGGTGGCGGTGGGCGTGGTGCTGGAGAACCCCGGCCACCGGGCGGGCGCGGTGGCGGACGTGGCCCGCGCGGTGATCGAGGCCGCTCTGGCGTGAGTCCTGCCCTTGTAGGGTCCGCGACTTGGTGAGCACTGGTTGCAGCGGAAATGCAGAAATCCGGGCTTGGTGGGCACCGGTTCGTCGGTGATGTATGAGCAATCGCCTCGTGGTTGGTGCGAGGCGATGAACGCAGAGAGTCACGGTCCGCAGCTGACGGACTGCTTGGTCTCCGCGAGAAATGCCCGCCGCGCGATCGCTCTCGGGTTCCCTGTTGTCGATGCTGATCTCAGCGTAGGAACTGGGCGACGGTGTTGAGCCACTCCCGGGACTGGTCGATATGAGCCATGTGGCCTGCTTCCTCGATCACCACGGCTCTGGCGGAGGGAATCAACTCCGCGGTGTGCTCGATCAGGGCCGCAGGGAAAGTCATGTCTTGTCGCCCGTGGAGCAAGAGCACGGGATGACCGACGGCGGCAAGTTTCCGAGCCGAATCCTCGGGGCGGGCGGTGGGCAGGATGCCGGCCCGCAGGGGGCGCAACCACTCGGCGGTGAAGTGGATGCGCGTCAGGCGGCCAAGGTAATCGCCCAGTGCTTGTGGGCGCCAGACGTTCGCTCTGGCTGAGGCGACAGCGGCCGCGCGGGTCAGTTCGGGGCCAGACAGAGATGTATCGGACCACACTGCTGTTTCGGCGGTGAGCCGCTCGGCGCGTTCATGCCAGCCGTCAAAAGCATCCGAGGGCACGGGGAGAATGTTGCTGGAGGCAATGATCAGCCGTCGCACCCGTTCGGGAGCAGCCAAAGCCAGGCGTTGAGCGATGAGACCACCGTAGGAGAATCCGAGTACGTCAACCTGCCCGCAGCCCAGGACGTCCAAGAGCGCGATGAGGTCCTCGACGGCCGCGGCAGGGGTGTACTGATCATCGGCGAGTCCACGGGTGGAACGCCCGCACCCGCGCAGATCCGGCATGATCAGCTGGTGGCAGCCAGCGAGTTGGTCGAGGGGTTTCCGCAGGTAGGTGTGGTCCCAGTCGGGACCACCGTGGATCACCAACATCACCCGTCCAGCCGGACGAACGGTGCGCGCGACGAACAGTTCGACGGCCGGTTCGCTGGACACCGCCACTGTGCTTTCGGTGAACATCGGGATCAGTGGTCCAGCCCTTCCCCTTCCATCGGCTCATATGCCGTTGCCGGACGGCCGAACGTCGTTTCGCCTCCATGAATCGCCGCCGAGCGGAGTTCGCGAATGACGGTGACCAGCTGCGGCATCGTCCTGACGCTGTATTGCGGGTCTTGCCGGCCAGCGGGTTCGGGATGGGCATCGGTGTCGTCGCTCCAGAAGAGGATCGTGCGCATCCCCAGGGAACGAGCGGGAGCGAGATTGACCGGGCGGTCGTCGACGAACACCACCCCTTCCGGACGGGCGCCAAGCGTGTCCAGCAGCGCCTCGTAGGCGCGTTTGTCGGGTTTGCGGGCCCGCAGGTCAGAGCTGATGAACCACCGTTGGATATGACGATCCAAGCCGAAACGGCGCCGCACGATCGCCGACCATGTCGCCGTGTCGTTGCTCAGACACGCCAGTGCCAGGCCGTCACGGGCCAACTCTTCTATGGCTTGCAGCGCGCCTTCGGTGAGTTGGTGCCGTTGGCAGTAGTCCTCGTCGCGCTCTTCCGCCGGTGTCCCGACGGCCGACCAGAACTGAGCGGTCGTCAGGTCTCCCAACGTCGCTGACCGGTAGGCGGCACGGATCTCCTGCTCCGGCGCCGTGCATCCTTGAGCACGCAGGTACGGGATCAGGACGCGACCTTGAACGTCGCCGAACCGATAGAGAACGCCCATCGCATCGAAGACGACCACCTTCAGTTGATCCATAACTCCATGCTGCCCGATCGCCCGCGTCCCTCCATCATCGATTTGAAGTCCGCCGCCCAGTTTCGACGCGACAGCGCACCGATATCCGCAACAGGTCCTGCTCCCGCGATCAGAAACCCCGTGCGTCCGACATCACAATCGAATCGCGGACCCTACACCCTTGTAGGGTCCGCGACTTGTTGAGCACTGGTAGCTGGGAAGACGTCAGAAATCCGAGGTCATGCGCATCGGGCTGGTTGGTGGTCCGTGAGCAATCGGTTAGGCGACGACGTGGATAGCAGTCACAAAGAGTCACCGTCCAGGAGCTTGAGGAGGTACTCCACCTCCCGAAGGAATTGGTGTCCCTGGGGAGTCGCATGAAGGGGGTGACCTCGTGCGATCAAGGTGGCGCCTGTGATGGCCTTGAAGATGGTGCACATGTCGATCGCGACGAAGGCCACTCGCGCCCGCCAGGAGGCCTCCCGCTGGCCGAGCCAGCTGGTCACCGCGGCGATGGTGCGGCCCTCGACCTGGCCGAGCAGCTCCTGATCACCGGACAGGTCCACGAAACCGGTATGCCAGCGATCCGCCACCGTCGCCCAGGTCCCGGTGCTCTCCTCCAGCACCCAGCGAGGAGGGCCACGGCGCACCTCGTCGATGCCGAGCACGGTGACCGGCTCCGGCTGGGCGGGCAGCACCCTGCGGGCGTGCTCGATGAACGCCGCCGACACGATCGGCCAGGACACCCCGTGATCGCGCGCCGATTGAATCACCGTTCGCCCGCCGTCCCCGACGACGGCACCGGCGGCCTGGCGTAATCGCACCGTCAGCCGGGATCGCACGGGGATCTGCGGCACCTGCTCGGTGAAGGTCCGATGCGGGCAGGATGCCTGGTCACAGCACCAGCGCCGCTTCCGCCACCGCAACGCACACCGCCGCCCGCCGACCGGAAGATCCCGCGGGTGGGTGGTGTCCCATTCCTTCATCCGGACCGCGGCAACTCCACACTGCGGGCAGCATCGGGCCCGTTCATCTGCGGTGGCCAGATGCACCACCGGTCCATCCTGCTGCCCATCACCTGCGGCGACGACCTTCGTGACGGTCACCCCGTCCAGGCCGAGCAGCAGCGTCGTATCGTTGACCATGCTCGTGGCTTCTCTGCTGTGATCTTCTTGCCTCGACAACAAGAAGGATCACCGAGAACCACGAGCCCTCTCAAGCCTTCTGGAGCCGGCGGATCCTCACACCCCGATCAAGTTCGAAGACCCGTTTTAGGTTGGAGCGGAGAACAAATGGGGATCTGCGCGTCAACGAGTGCAGTGCGGACTGTTCTGGGATAGCAGCCTGCCTGCGCGGCGATCTCGCCCTGCGATCGCTTTTCTTCTTCATGAAGCTGACGTAGCCGATCGGGGGCTAGCAATTCGCGGCGAATAGTGATGCGATCCTGGGCGTGACTCTGGGCTACCGGAGCCTGTCGTGCGGTGTGTCCGGTTGCCTCGATGTGGAGACGTAGGTGGGTTTCGTTGACGTTGAGCGCCATGGCGATCTGTTGGATCGTCTGACCGGCGAGCAGCATGCTCGCGATCGTTCGGCGGTTGAGCACGTCGGAGTCGACTCCGGGCCGGTCGAGGGTCGAGATCCAGTCCAATGAGGTGATCTCGTGCGCCCAGCAGAGCAGGAGGTGAAGCCGTGACATAGCGGCTGATCTTGCTGTTCGTAAGCTCGTCGTCGCTTGCCGGTGGAAGTCCGGCCCGGGTAGCTGCCAGGAGGCCCGGTAGCAGGCTGGCGGCTTCGTCTGGAAACGGGCGGGGTCGAAGCCCAGCGTCAAAGGCCCTGTTCATGGGGGAGCGACGGTGCGGTCCGTAGCATGAAGCGAAGCCTGCGGCGTCGTTACTCAGCCTGCCCTTTGGGCGGGACAAGGGAGTGCCGAGCCTCTCGAAACCGGGGCGAAGGCCATGGACGCGGTGAAGAGCCTGGAAGCGCAGCTGTCAAGGACTCCTCGGCGTATGGGGCGCGGAACGTGCCGATAGTGGCGGCGGGAACTGGGGAGGCCCTCCCCGGCCCGGCAACCTGCGGACATATGGGTGTTGCTGGAGCGTCGCGCCCTATAACCGGTCGAAGCCGGGAAGTGGGTGGTGAGCCGGGTGGGCGTCGGAGGCGGCCGTAGTACCGATCGAGCCGACCGGACAACACAACCGGCGGTGAAGGGAAGGGCCGCTGCTTCGTCGATGCGCAGCGACTGACAGGGAGGGGCCCGGTGAGTGCCGGTCAGGCTAGTCCCGCCGTGAAGGGATCATCGGAACCGCGTGTTCCGCGTGATCCGGTCCGCGCCCTGCAGCATGCGCTCTACCGGGCGGCCAAGGCCGATCCCGGACGTCGGTTCCACGCGCTGTTCGACAAGGTCTGCCGCAGAGACGTGTTGCAGCGCGCGTGGGCGGCGGTGCGCCGCAATGACGGCGCGCCGGGCATCGACAAGACCACCTTGGCCCAGGTCGAGGAGTACGGAGTCGACCGGCTCCTGGACGAGGTGGCCGCCGAACTGCGGGAGCGGCGGTATCGGCCGCTGCCGGCACGGCGCGTGCTGATCCCCAAGCCGGGGCTGAAGGATCAGTACCGACCGCTGTCGATACCCGCCGTTCGGGACCGGATCGTGCAAGCGGCGGTGAAGATCGTGCTCGAGCCGGTCTTCGAGGCCGACATGGCCGACTGCTCGTTCGGGTTGCGCCCGCGACGGTCAGCGCACGACGCCCTGCAGGTACTCATCGGCGAGTGCGCGCGGGGCCGCCGGTGGGTGGTCGAGACGGACATCGCCGACTGCTTTTCGGCGATTCCGCATCAGGAGTTGATGCACGCGATCGAGGAACGCGTCTGCGACCAGTCCGTGCTCACGCTGCTGCGCGCGATCTTGCGCGCGGGGGCGATGGAGGACGGGCAGGTGCGGCGGCCGGTCAACGGAACCCCGCAGGGCGGTCCAGTCTCACCCTTGCTCTGCAACGTCTACCTGCACCGATTAGATCGGGCGTGGGACGGCGCGGACGGGGCGATGGTGCGGTTCGCCGACGACGTGGTCGTGATGTGCTGGTCGCGCAGTCAGGCCGAACGGGCGCTGGCCCGGTTGACCGAGCTGCTGGCCGAGCTTGGGCTGGAGCCGAAGGCGGCCAAGACCCGCATCATCCACCTTCAGGTCGGTGGCGACGGCTTCGATTTCCTGGGCTTTCATCACCGCCTGGTCCGCTCGCGAGGGGATCGGGGCAAGCCGAAGGTGACGTTCCTGGCTCGCTGGCCCGCGGACAAGGCCATGCAGCACGCCCGCGACCGGATCCGGGAGATCACCTCCCGGCGGTGGATGCTGCTGTGGCCGGAGGCGATCGTGGAGAGGCTGAACGCCTTCCTTCGCGGTTGGGCCGCCTATTTCCGTTACGGACATTCGGCCCAGCGCCTCAGCAAGATCAGACGGTATGCGCAGTGGCGGCTGGCGCACTTTATGCGCCGACGTCACCGCCGCAGCATGGCGTTCGGCTGGCAGGTACTGCTCAACTCCCGGCCGATCGACCTCGGATTGATCAGCTTGTATGGAATCACTGTCGCACCCAGGGCGGGCAAGCCCTGGCGGGTGAGACCGAATGCCGCCGGTGAACGACGTCGGTGAGCCGTGTGCGGGAGAACCGCATGCACGGTTCGATGCGGCGGGAGCTGGAAACGGAGCCACGAACCTGGCCATGGTCATCGGGGAGGGCACAGCCGACCGGGAAACCGGCGGAAGACAGGCCCCGAGCCCTACCGCCAGGAGACGCCACCGCGCCAGCTCCCGACCCTACAGCGAGATAATTTAGGACGATTGGGGATTTCTAAGACGCAGGCAGTGACGTATCGGGCCTTTCGGGAGGAGTCATCGAAGGCCGGAGACGGGCGTGGAGCCTCCGGTAGATGAGTTCTCACCACAAGAAATCCCGCCGCCGAAAGGCTCCACGTGATTGCCCATCGTGCCACGCTCGACGTCTCTCGCGCACTCGTTCACCACGTCGCCCGACTTCTGCGGGATGAACGCCGACTGCGCGGCACGCCCAAAGACAGCCGAGCCCCTGACCCCGTTCCGGCAGGCAGTCATGGTGCTGTGCTGGTTCCGCGGCGAGCACGACATCCCCAAACTCGGCCGCGATCATCACGTCTCCCGAGCCACCGCCTACCGCTACATCCACGAAGGCATCGGAGTTCTCGCAGCTCAAGCACCAGATCTACACGAAGCCCTCGACCGCGCCCACGCCGGAGAACTGGCCTACGTAATCCTCGACGGCACCCTGATCCCCATCGACCGCTGCGCCGAGCAGACCATCAGCGTCAAGGGCGAACCCATCGACGCCTGGTACTCCGGCAAAGCCCACCACCACGCCGGCAACCTCCAAGCCCTCTCAGCACCTGACGGGCTGCCGTTGTGGATCGGCGAGGTCGAACCCGGCTCCGTCCACGACCTGTCCGCCGCCCGCACCCACGTGCTGGGCGCGCTGTACGCCGCAGCCGCAGCCGGTCTGCCCACCCTCGCCGACAACGGCTACGACGGCGCCGGAATCGGCATCCACACGCCGATCAGACAACCCGAGGAAAACCAGATCCTCAGCTCGGACAACCGCACCTACAACCGGCTCCTGCGCGCTCTCCGCTGCCTCGGCGAACGCGGATTCGCCCTGCTCAAAGGCCGCTGGCGGGTCCTCCAGCACATCACCGTCAGCCCCAGCCGAATCGGCCACATCGCCCGAGCGGCACTTGTCCTCACCCATTTCGAGCACGACTACCTGCCGGCAATTCGCTGGGATCACGTCAGTGAGCCTGACCGTGCACGGAGCGAACTCGACGCCAGGGCGCAGATTCCGCAAAGTCCGCAAGCCTGAGTCTTTCGAGACAGATTTCCCGTACGGACTCGTCGAGGTATCTAACGGACGCTGAGGGCGCTGCCCCGCCTGCGCTCCGTAGTGTCATGTATCGCACCATACGGCGGGCGAAACACTGCTGCACCCATAACACCAATGTCCTGTCTCGTTCAATCTGAGGCATGGAGCGCCTCTGGCCTGCGGTGCCTCAAGTTCAATGAGACGGTCCGCAAGGTGCGCGTCTCAGCGATCATGAGGCATCTCCTCGTTTCTCGGCGTGGTCAGTCTGATCTTCATAGGGCGAGGGAATCGAGTTGATTGTCCGGATTGAACGCTGGTAGAACTTGGCGATGCTGACTGGAAAGCTTGTCCGCCTACGCGCCGTCGAACCCACGGATTTCGAGAGCATATGGCGCTGGAGCCATGACCCCGAGGTGGTGCGCTGGATGAGCAGCGGCTACCCCGAGTCGTTCGTGCAGGCACAGGAGCGGCTGACAGCGGCACCGCGCAACAGCTACGAGAATTGCCGGTTTATCATCGAGTCGCTCCACGATCAGCGCGCTGTCGGGTTCGTTCGGCTCAGAGACGCGAAGCCGGAGGTCGGAAATGCTGAGCTGGATATCCAGCTCGGCGAGAAGGACGTCTGGGGTCGTGGCTACGCCACTGAGGCGATGCGCCTGATGTGCAGGTACGGCTTCAACGAAATGCGCCTGCACCGGATCACCCTGGACTTCGCGGCAGACAACACTGCAGCGCGCCGGGTTTACGAGAAGGTGGGCTTCGTCGAGGAGGGCCGCGTCCGCGAGTGCTTCCGCCGTGATGGCAAGTGGCACGACATGATCCTTATGGGCCTCCTCGAAGGCGAACTCTGCGATTATGACTCAGGTAAGTGAGACAAACGGCGGGACGCCTCATGATCGATGGGACTGGCCTCAAAGTCAGGTGAGACAGGACACCCAATCCGGAGCGTTGAGCCGTTACGCTCCGGATTGGTTGCGCACGGGGACGCGGATTTGCGCATTCACTGCGCATCAAGAGCCGACATTGCGCATCGGATCGCGGACCCTACACCCTGCTGGCTCAGCGGTGGGCGGCGGCCTGGAGGGTGTAGAGGTCGGCGTAGAGGCCGTTGAGGGTCATGAGGGTGTCGTGGTCGCCGTGTTCGGTGACCACGCCGCGGTCGAGGACGTAGACGCGGTCGGCTGGCCCGCCACGCCATGCGCGGTGCCTCGACCACGAGGGCGGGAAGACGCCTGGCGATGGTCAGGAAGCCGACCTCCGCCATCATGTCGGTGTGGGCGTGCCAGCCGGAGAAGGAGATCTCCCCCAGCTCCAGCGGCTCATCGGCCATAAGAGAAAGTGTTCCCGCGCTCACCCATACTTCTCATGAATTTGGCTGTGGGCGCACGACGTAGTTGGTGACACACTCACAGTGATGCTGCGATTCGCTGACTTCGCCAACCTGCCGGCCGAGCCGAACACGTTCGTGGGCCGGGAGTCCGATGTGGACGAGCTCGTCCAGCTGATGCGCGTCTCGCGGGTGGTGACCCTGTGCGGGGCGGGCGGCATCGGCAAGACCCGTCTGGCCCTGCGGCTCGCGTCGCGGGTCGCCACCGGCCACGCGGGCGGCGTGTGGCCGGTCGAGCTGGCCGACCTGGACGAGGGCGAGGTCAGGGCGCACGTGGCGGCGTCGCTCGGCGTCGCGGGCGACCCCGGCGCGCTGATCGGCGGCAGGCGGGTGCTGCTGGTGCTCGACAACTGCGAGACCGTGATCGCCGAGTGCGCGGAGCTCTGCCGCGACCTGCTCGGCTCCTGCCCCGGGCTCACCATCCTGGCCACCAGCAGGGAGCCGCTGCGCGTGCCCGGGGAGACGGTCTGGCGGGTGCCCCCACTGTCGATCGACGGCGAGGGCAGCGAGGCCGTGCGGCTGTTCGCCGCCAGAGCGGCCGCCGCGCGGCCCGGCTTCGAGCTGACCGCCGACACGCTGCCGCTCGTCGTGACGTTGTGCCGGGCGCTCGACGGGCTGCCGCTGGCGATCGAGCTGGCGGCCGCCATGGTCAGGGTGCTGTCCGTACGCCAGCTGGTGGAGCGGCTCGACGACCGGTTCCGGCTGCTGGCGGGCGGCGCCCGGACGGCCCCGCCCCGCCACAGGACGCTCAGGGCGGCGGTCGACTGGAGCTACCGGCTGCTCAGCCCCCAGGAGCGGGTGCTGCTGCGCCGTACGACGGTCTTCCGCGCCGGATGGACGCTCGACCTGGCCGAGCGGGTGTGCTCCGGCCCCGAACTGCCCGAGGAGGACGTGCTGCCCCGGCTGTGCGACCTGGTCGACAAGTCGCTGGTGGCGCTCGACGGGGAGATCGCCGGGCAGGCGCGCTACCGGCTGCTGGAGACGGTCCGCGACTACGCGCTCGAACAACTCGCCGCGTCGGGGGAGGAGGGCGAGCTGCGGCACCGCCACCTGATGGCGCTGGCCGGGATGGCGGCCGGGTTCAGGCGGGCGGTGTCACCGGAGGGGCGCATGTCGTGGCCGGTGGTGGAGCGCTACATCAACCTGTTCGACGGGCTCAGGGCCGAGGTCACCGCGGCCTGCGACTGGTCGGTCTCCGCCGGGGAACCGGAGACCGCGCTCACCCTGCTGACCGACGTACGTTTCCTGCTGACCGGCTGCGGGCGCAAGCTGGAGGTGGCCGACCGGCTCGACCGGCTGCTGGCCCTCGACGCCGCGCGGGTGCCGCCGGCGCTGCGCGGGCAGGCCACCATCCTGCGCGGCGAGCTGGCCCTGGCGGCGGGTGACAGGGAACACGCCCTGCGGTGGGTCCGTGCCGGGGTGGCCGCGTGCGCGACCGTCCACGACACCTACGGCACGGCCGCCGGCCTGGTCGTGATGGGCTGGCTGACGGGCGAGCAGGATCTGCTCTCCCGCGCGCTGGAGGCGGCCGTGCAGTCCGGTGACCGCATCCTGCAGTCGCTGGCCCACAGCGCCAGGGCGGCCACGGCCCTGCGGCACGGCCGGCTGCGGGAGGCGCGGCGCGCGTACGGCGAGGTGCTGGCGATCAACGAGGAGCTCGACAACCACGTCGGGCGCTCCTCGGGCCACATCGGCCTGGCGCAGGTGGCCAGGGACGCGGGTGATCTCGAGACGGCCAAACGCCACTACGAGTCGGCGCTGGTCCTGGTCGGGCACATCGACGCCAGGCAGCAGAAGGTGAGCTGCCTGGCCGGGCTCGGCGGGGTGGCGCTCGACCAGGGAGACCTGGCGACCGCCAGGGCCATGCTCACCGAGGCGTTGGTGCTCAGCCGCGACGCCGGCCTTGGCTGCGGCGTCGGCAGACGGCTGGAGGCGTGGGCCGGCCTGGCCACGGCCGAGGGGGACCACCGGCTCGGCGTGCTGCTGGTCGCGGCCTCCGTGGCGCTGCGGCGCCGCCAGCCCGACGCGCGCACCGAGAACGTCCTGCGGCCCGCGCGGGCGCTGCTCGGCGACGAGATGGTGGCCGTGCTCTGGGCCGAGGGCACGAAGATGACGGCCGACCAGGCGGTGTCCTGCGCGCTCGACGGCACGCGGCCCGACACGCCCGCGGCGGCGTTCGTCCCGGTCGTCCAGGAGAGCAGGCTCACGGCCAGGGAACGCGAGATCGCCGAACTGGTCGCGCGAGGGCTGAGCAACCGGGCGATCGCCGACGAGCTGGTCATCAGCCCGGCGACCGCCGCGCGTCACGTGGCCAACATTCTGTCGAAGCTCGGCTTCTCCACGCGTACACAGATCGCCGCATGGATGATCGCCAGCCGTTGAGCTTCTACATATGTGGCACGCCGGCCGTCTCCATCGCCTACATCGTCGAATGGCCATGTCAGAGCATGCGCGAGGATGGCCGTCCGGCTTACGGTTCCAACGCGGGGCTCGCCCCGCGTACGGTCGTCACGCGACCGTGTCGGCCGGGCATCCTCGGAGGGGTGGCGGTCCGGTCGTGGGCGCGTGACTGCGGGCTCGAGCCGCGCAGGGCTCGGGCCCGCCCGAATAATGCACATCGGCCTACATACATCGGCGGATGCCGGGCAGGGCCGGCCGCCGTACGTTGTCGTGCATGAAGCGCTCGCCCTCGACCACCGGCACCGTGATCCACGAGGTTTTCCGGCTGGCCTACGGGCGCGGCGACCGGCCGGCGCTCGTCGACCTCAGGGGCGGACGCGTCTACGGTTACCGCGAGCTGGTGACCGAGGTGACCAGGGCGGCCTCCGGCCTGGTGTGCAGGGGCGCGCGGCGTGACCAGGTGGTGGGCGTGCACGTCTCGACGGCGGGCGCGCAGACGCTGGCGGTGCACACGGTGCTGGCCGCGGGTGGGGTGGCGGCGCCCGTCGATCCGGGGCTCGGCGCGTACGATCTGGCCGCGTGGTTGCGGGAGTGCGACGCGCGCACTTTGGTCACCACGCCCGACCTGGCGCCGACCGCGGTGCGGGCGGCCGAGCGGTCCCGGGTGCGGCAGATCGTCTCGCTGGGCGCGGCGCTCGACACGATCGACTTCAGCGACCTCGTCGCGCTCGCGCCCACCGAGCTGCCGGTGCTCGACGCCCGGCGTCAGACCGCGCTCCTGCACGCCGGCGGGCGGCGGCTGTCGCACGCGGACCTGCTGGCCCGGATGGCCGAGCTCGACCGGCCCGTACGCCTGACCGAGTCGGACGTGGTGCTGGCCACCTGGAGCCCCGGCGGAGGCTGGGACCTGCCCGCCCTGATCGCGCTGGGCGTGTCGAAGGGGGCGACGGTGGTCGCCGCGCAGAGGGCTGACCTGGCGCGGGACCATGGCTTCAGCGTCACGGTGGTGTCGGACCCCGGCGGCGTGCTGAGGCGTGCCTGAGCTTATATGCGGACCTGTTACCCGCTCTCCCTTGACGGCGCTGCGGGGAAAGTGGGTTGATAGCCGTTGTTGACAACGTTGTCAAGAATCACCTGCTTCGGGGGGCTTCGAAGGGATGGTGCGCGATGCGACGGTGGTTGGTGGCCGCCTCGATCACGATGGTGAGCGTTCTGGGCCTGGCGGCCTGCGGCGGTGGCGGCGGCGAGCAGACGGCACAGTCGCCCTCCGCCGACAGCGGTGGAAAACAGCAGGTTGAGGTTTTCTCCTGGTGGACGGGCCCCGGTGAGGCCGACGGCCTTGCCGCGATGCGGAAGATCTTCGAGGAGAAAAACCCGACGTATACCTTCTTCGACGCGGCGGTGGCGGGCGGCTCCGGCGACAAGGCCAAGGCCCTGCTGCAGTCGAAGCTCCAGGCGGGCACCCCTCCGGACACGTTCCAGGGCCACGCGGGCGCCGAACTGCAGGGCTACATCAAGGCCGGCAACCTGGAGGACCTGACCGCGCTCTACGACGAGCTGAAGCTCAAGGAGGTCTTCCCCGAGCAGCTCGTCGAGCAGATCAGCGTGGAGGGCAAGATCTACTCGGTGCCGGTGAACATCCACCGGTCCAACGTCCTGTGGTTCAACCCGGGCGTGCTCAAGGAGGCCGGGGTGGCGGGGGCGCCCAAGACGATCGACGAGTTCGTCGCGGCCCTCGAGAAGGTCAAGGCCAAGGGCAAGATCCCGCTGTCGATCGGGGCGGAGTGGACCGCCACCCACGTGCTGGAGAACGTGCTGCTCGGCTCGATGGGCGCCGACGCCTACAACGCCCTGTTCAAGCCGGGCGCCGACTGGAACAGCCCGCAGGTGACCACGGCGCTGCAGAACTTCGCCAAGATCATGGAGTACGCGGGCGACCCGCAGGACGACTGGCAGCCCGCGGCCAAGCAGGTCGCCGACGGCGAGGCAGCCTTCAACATCATGGGCGACTGGGCCTACGGCTACTTCCACAACCCCCCGGAGGGCGGCCTGGGCAAGAAGTCGAAGACGGACTTCGACTGGGCGCCCGTTCCCGGCACCGAGGGCACCTACATGTGGCTGTCCGACAGCTTCACCCTGCCCAAGGGCGCGAAGAACCGTGAAGGGGCGGAGGCCTGGCTGAAGGTCGCGGCCAGCAAGGAGGGCCAGGACGCCTTCAACCCGTTGAAGGGCTCCATCCCCGCACGCAAGGACGCCGACGAGTCGCTCTACACCGACTACCTGGCCGACGCGCTGAAGGACTGGTCGAGCAACAAGCTCGCCGGCTCGATCCAGCACGGTGTGGCGGTGAACCAGCCGTGGCTGGCCGCGATCAACGAGCAGGTCGGCCTGTTCCTCGGCACCAAGGACGTCAAGGCCCTGCAGCAGGGGCTGGCCGACGCGGCCACGGCCAACGCCCAGTAGATCGGTTGACGACAGGCCGGTGACGACCCGGTAGACGACCCGGTAGAGGACCACGCGACGGGCCCGGCAGGCCGCACTCGGCGGCCTGCCGCGTCCGTGGGAGGGATTGCTTGTGAGGCGGGCGCGCACGTGGCTGCCCGGACTCCTCCTCGTGACGCCGTCGATCATTCTGATCGCCGTCTTCGTGTACGGCATGCTCGGCTGGAACTTCCGGCTGGCCATGACGGACAAGCACGACGAGGTGTCCGAGGGCGAGTTCGTGGGGCTGCAGAACTTCATCGACATCTGGGACCAGCCCCGATGGCACCTGTCGGTCCAGCACGCGATCGTGTTCACGGTCGTGTTCGTGCTGGGGGCGCTGGTGCTCGGGTGGCTGCTGGCGTTCCTCATGGAGAAGGGCATCAGGGGCGAGGGGACGTTCCGGGCGATCTACCTGTTTCCGATGGCCATCTCCTTCGTCGCGACCGGCATCGTGTGGCGGTGGCTGATGAACTCGGGGACGGACGAGCGGGCGGTGGGGCTCAACCGGCTGTTCGACACGCTCGGGTTGCCGCAGTGGCAGTGGTTCAGGGATCCGGACTGGGGCATGGCGGCGATGGCGCTGCCGGCCGTCTGGCAGATGTCCGGATATGTCATGGCGTTGTTCCTGGCCGGCTTCCGCGGCGTGCCCGAGGAACTGCGTGAGGCGGCCCGCGTGGACGGCTGCAACGAGTGGGGCGTCTACCGGCACGTCGTGCTGCCCCTGCTCAGGCCGGTGACCCTGTCCGCGCTCATCATCCTCGGACACATCTCGCTCAAGGTCTTCGACCTGATCGTCGCGGTGTCGGGCAAGCAGATCATCACCGACGTGCCCGCGGTGTTCATGTGGGTGGCGGTCTTCGACTCCCACGATCCCGCCAAGGGGGCCACGATCGCCTCGTACATCGTCCTCAGCGTGGCGATCTTCGTGATCCCGTACCTGATCTGGTCCGTGCGTAAGGAGAGGCGCCAATGACAGCGGTGAGTGCCGGGCGGAGGAGCACGGTGTTCGCCTGGACGCGGTTCGGCGTGCTCATCGCCTTCGTGGTGGTCTTCCTCATCCCGATCTACGTCTTGCTGGTCACCAGCTTCAAGCCGCTCACCGAGGCCGATCCAAGCCAGGCCTGGAACCTGCCGCAGACGTGGACGACCGAGGCGTGGCAGGTGGCCTGGGAGAAGCTCGCCCCCGGGCTGTGGAACAGCGTGCTGCTGGCGGTGCCGGGCTCGCTGCTGTCGTGCGCGCTGGGCTCCATGAACGGCTACGTGCTGTCCAAGTGGCGCTTCCCCGGCGCGGACCTGCTGTTCACCCTGTTCCTGTTCGGCATGTTCATCCCGTACCAGGGGGTGATGATCCCGCTGGTGCAGCTGCTCGTCGGGCTGAACGACCTGACCGGGCTGCAGGGCGTCTTCTACGGCGGCATCCCCGGGCTGGTGCTGGCTCACGTCGTATACGGCATCCCGATCGCCACACTGATCTTCCGCAACTACTACGTCACGATCCCCGACGAGCTCATCGAGGCGTCGCGGGTGGACGGCGCGGGCATGTTGCGGACGTACTGGTCGGTGGTGCTGCCGGTGTCGGCGCCGGCGATCGCGGTGGTGATCATCTGGCAGTTCACGTCGCTCTGGAACGACTTCCTGTTCGCCGTGTTCCTGACCGGGCCGACGAGCTGGCCGGCGACCGTGATGCTGAACAACATCGCGGGCGCCCAGGCGACCCCGTACAGCCAGCAGATGGCCGCGGCCATCCTCTCGTCGATCCCGACGATGCTGATCTACATCCTGCTCGGCCGGTTCTTCATGCGCGGGCTCATGGCGGGAGCGCTCAAGGGATAGCCGTCAGGGAGTGGCGCGGTGGGCCAGTGGCTCGCCGCGCACGTAGCGGGCCACGTCCGCGGCCACGATCGAGGCCGCGTTCCTCGCCGTCTCCTTGCTGGCGCCGGCCAGGTGCGGGGTCATCACCAGGTTCGGCGCCGTGAGCAGGCGCGAGCCCGGCGGGATCGGCTCCTCGGGGAAGACGTCCACGGCGGCCCCGAACAGGTGCCCCGACTCCAGCGCGTCGCACAGCGCGTCGTAGTCGAGCAGCGCGCCGCGCGCGCAGTTCACCAGGACCGAGCCCTCCGGCATGGCGGCGATCTCGGCCGCGCCCACCATGCCGGTGGTCTCGGGGGTGGCGCGGGCGTGCAGCGAGACGAAACGGGAGCGTTCTAGCAGCTCGGGAAGCTTCACCTTGCCCGGCACGTCCACGTAGGGGTCGTGGACCAGGACCTCCGCGCCGAAGCCCGCGAGCATGCGGGCCACGCGGCTGCCGATGGCACCGTACCCGATCAGGCCGGCCGTGCTGCCCTCCAGCTCCGGGCCCACGCTGTCGTAGGTGTAGTAGTCGCCCCGCCACACGCCACCGGCCAGGTCGGCGTGCGTCTGCGGGACCCTGCGGGTGGCGGCGAGCAGCATGGCGAGCGTGTGCTCGGCGGTCGCCACCGCGTTGCGGCCCGGCGCGTACGTCACGGCCACCCCCGCCCGCGCGGCCGCCTCCAGATTGGCGTTCACCGGGCCACCCCTGCTCACGCAGAACAGCCGCAGGTCGGGCGAGGCGTCCAGCACGCGCTTGGTCAGCGGGGCCATCTGGGTCACGCAGACCTCGACCCCGCGCAGCGCCTCGATCAGCGCGTCCTCCACGTCGGAGGCCTCGTCGACCTCGCTCACCCGGCCGAACGGCTCCACCGGCCACGGCAGCGTCAGCTCGCGGACGTCCACCTCGCCGGGGACCTCGCGTCTGAGCGCGTCGATGAGCAGGCGGTTCCGGACGAAGTGGTCGCCCGCGGCAAGGACTCGGATGGTCAACGAACAGCTCCAATCGGGGAGTTGTACTGCAGCAGCGCCGGCCGTCCCGCGTTCAGCCGCAGCTCGGTCAGCGCGCAGTTGTCCAGACGGGGGAACAGCCGCCGGTACTCGCCGAGCGGCACCCCGATGAGGCGGCACAGGGCGAGCCTGAGCGCGGTGGTGTGCGCGACCACCAGCACGCGCCCGCCCTGGTGGGCGGCGGCGATGTCGTGCAGCGCGGCGACGAACCGTTCCGCGGCCTCGCGCGGGTCCTCGCCGCCCGGCAGCCGATGCTCGGCGGGGTCGGCCTCGAACGCGGCGCGGGCCTGCGGGAAGCGGGCCGTCATCTCCGCCGACGTCAGCCCCTCGCCCTCGCCGAAGTCCAGCTCGCGCAGCCTGGCGTCCACGCGCAGCGCCACCTTCGCCTCGGCGGCGCTGGCCTCGGCGGTGATGCGGGACCGGCTCAACGTGGAGGCCCACACCCCTTCCAGGCCCGCGTTCGCGGCCCACTCCGCGAGCCGGGCGGCCTGCTCGTGGCCGCGGGGGGTCAGCTCGACGTCGGTGAGCCCCGCGTAGCGGTTCTCGGCGTGCCAGACGGTCTCGCCATGGCGTACGAGGACGAGGTCGGTCATCGGGCGCTCCTTTCGCGGGCGTGTCGTGCGGCGGCCGCGCCGAGCCAGCCGCGGCGTTCCAGCTCGCCGACGAAACGCAGGTACGGCTCGCGCAAATCGGCTCCTGACGGCTCCACGACGGCCCGCGTGCTGATCATCCCGGCGAGCTCCCCACCAGCGCTGCCGGCCGCGAGCACGGCCATGCCGAACGCGGGCTCGGCGTTCTCCCGCAACGTCACAGGGCGGCCGAGGACGTCGGCCCTGAGCCGCGTCCAGTACGCGCTCCTGGTGGCGCCGCCGGTCAGGATGATCTCGCCGTCCACGGGGGCGCCGAGCAGGTCGAGGTAGTCGAAGGAGAGCCGTTCGACGAAGGCCGCGCCGAGCAGGATCGCCGCGTAGCGCTCCACGTCGTCGGCCGGGTCGCCGAGCGTGAAGGACTCGGCGTCGGGCGCGGCGAACGGGAAACGTTCCCCCCGCGAGACCAGCGGGTAGGTGACCGCGCCCGGCGACCGCGTACCGAATCCGGCGGCGGCCTGGGCGCTGAGCGCGTCGAGGTCGCGGCCGGGAAGGTCGCGGGTCAGCACGCCCGCTCCCGTGCTCGACGCGCCGCCCGGCAACCACGAGCCGTCCGGCGCGCGGTGCGAGTAGACGACGCCGAGCGGGTCGTGGATCAGCTCCCGCGTCACGCCCTTCAGCACCAGCGTGGTGCCCAGCACGGAGTTCCAGCTGCCGGCTCGCTGCGCCCCCGCGCCGAGCTGGGCCGCGCAGCCGTCGGTGGTGCCCGCGACCACCGGCGTCCCGGCCGGGATGCCGGTCTGTTCGGCGGCCTGCGGGCACACCACGCCCAGCCAGGCGCCCGGCCGTACGACCTCGGGCAGGATGCCCGCCGGCACCCCCAGCGCGTCGAGCACCTCTGCCGGCCAGCGTTCCTCGATCAGGTCGACGCCGGTCTTCAGCGCGTTGCTCAGGTCGGTGGCCACGTCGTGGCCGGTGAGCCGCCGGTTGACGAAGTCGCTCTGGTGCGCGGGCCTGGCGCCCGGCGGCGCGTCGCGCAGCAGCCACAGCAGCTTCGGCAGCGCCCAGTTGGGCTGCATGCGCCGGTAGCCGAGCCGCTCCCACACGTGCCCGCCCACCTCGTTGACCCGGCCGACCTCGTCGGCGGCCCGCCGGTCGTCGTACATCAGCGCGGGCGTCAGCGCCCCGCCCCGAGCGTCGGTGAGCAGGATCGTTCCCGACGTGGCGTCCACCGCCACGCCCGCCACCCGCTCCGGAGGCACGCCGCGCAGCGCCTCCCGGGTGGCGCCCGCCAGCGCCTGCCACCACTGCTCGGGGTCCTGCTCGTGGCGGGGGCCGTCGCGGTGGCTGTCCAGCGGGCGCGCGGCGACGCCGAGCACGTCGCCGCCGCCGGTGACGGCCATCGCCCGGACGCTCTGCGTTCCGAGGTCGACGCCGATCCACACGCTCATGCACGGCCCCTCATGTCGGCGAGCAGCGGCCAGGTGCCTGCGTCGGCGCCCCGCAGGGTCAGGAAGTCGTCGAAGAGCCGGGCGTAGCGGGCCTCGCGCCCGGGGTCGGGCTCGACGGCGTCGCGCAGGCGTACGTGCTCGGCGGCGGCGGCGACGGACGGCGCGGCGCCCGTGGCGGCCAGCCCCACCAGGTACGCCCCCCGCGCGCCCACCTCGGCGTCGGCCGGGCGGCGCACGGGCAGCCCGGTGACGTCGGCGATCATCGCGAGCCAGGTGGCGCTGGCCGAGCCGCCTCCGCTCGCGCGCAGCTCCGTCGGCGCGGCGCCGGTGGCGGCCAGGCAGTCCCGGATGACCATCGTGAGCCCTTCGAGCACGGCCCTGGCGACGTGCTCCCGCCCGTGCTCGAACGACATGCCGTGCAGCGCGCCCCTGGCCAGCGGGTCGGAGAAGGGCGCCCGCTCGCCGGCGGGCGACAGGTAGGGCAGGAACGCCAGGCCGCCCGCGCCCGGCGGGCTCTGCAGGGCCAGCTCGCCCAGCTCGGCCGGGCCGTCCAGGCCCAGCAGGCGGCACGTCCACTGCACGACCTCCGTGCCGGCGAACGTGGGGAAGGCCCGCAGGTAGCCGCCGGGCAGCGCGATCGTGATGCCGGTCGGGTCGCCGTCGAGATCGGGGGAGCCGACGATGACCTCGGTGCACAGGGTGGTGCCGAGGATGCCGCACGCCTGACCGGGCGAGACCGCGCCCGCGCCCAGGGCCGTCGAGGCGATGTCGTAGGGGGCCATCACGACCGGCGTCCCCGCGGGCAGGCCGAGCGTCGCGGCGGCGTCCGCCGACAGGTCGGCGACGGGACAGGAACGGACCTCGGGCAGCAGCCGTCCGGCCCACTCCAGGTCGAACATGGCGAGCAGTTCCGCCGAGTACGCCCGCGCCCGCAGGTCCATGAACGGCGCGGAGGCGTCGGACTCGTCGGCCACCAGCCGCCCCGTCATCCGGGAGAAGATCCAGCCGCCGCACGTCAGGTTGGCGTGCGACCGGTCGAGCCGGCCGGGGTCGTTCGCGCGCAGCCAGGTCAGGATGGCGTGCGGCAGTCCGGACGCGGCTGAGGAGCCGTTCAGCCGGAAGGCCGCCGCCGCGAGCCCGGAACGGGTCCAGGCGTCGACCGTGGCGGCGGCCCTGGCGTCGTTCCAGAGGATGGCCGGCCCGGTCGGCTCGCCGCCCGCGTCGACCAGCCAGCAGCCGTCGCCCTGCGCCGTCACCGCCACGAAGTCGACCGTGCCCGCGTCCTCCATCCGGGTCACGACCTCGCGGACCGTGGCGGCGACCGCCGCCCAGACAGCGTCCATGTCCTGCTCGGCGTGGCCGGGCGCCGGCCGGGAGACCGTGGTCTCCCGGCGGGCGACGTACGACTCCGCCCCCGAGGAGTCGTAGCCGACCGCCTTGATGACCGTGGTTCCCGCGTCCACGCAGATGATCGCCATCAGGCCCTGCCGTGTGAGGTCCTCGACCGGCGCGAGACCGAGTCGACGACCACCGCGAGCAGCAGCACGACTCCGGTGACCACGAACCGGATCGAGGAGTCCAGGTTGAGCAGCGTGAGCCCGCTGGAGATGGACTGGATGACGATGACGCCGAGCAGCGCTCCGAACGCCGTGCCGCGCCCGCCGAACAGGCTCGTCCCGCCGATCACGGCCGCCGCGATGGCGTTGAGGTTGACGTCGCCGCCGCCGCTGCTCTGGTTGGCCGCCGCGAGCCTGGCCGCGGCCAGGATGCCGCCGACCGCGGCGAACGCCGAGCAGAGCACGAACACGGAGGTGTACACGGCCCGGACGTTGATGCCCGCCCGGCGCGCGGCCTCGACGTTGCCACCGACCGCGTAGACGGCTCTGCCCCACTTCGTCCGCGACAACAGGTAGTGCATGATCAGCACCAGCCCCACGAAGAAGACGAACATCCAGCCGACGCCGCGGGTCTGGCCCAGATACCAGACCACGAACGCCAGCACCGCGAGCAGCGCCGCGCTCCTGACGGCCAGCGCGGTGACGCTCCTCGCCGACAGCCCGGCCCTGCGCCGCTGACGGGCGTGCAGGAATCCGCCGGCGAACAACCACACGGCCGCGACCACCGCGAACGTGTACGACAACCAGGCCGGTACGAAGTCGAGCTGGGCGAAGTTCACCAGCCCCGAGTCGAACGGCAGGTTGATCGACCCCTTGGCGCCCAGCACGTACAGCTGCAGGCCGAGGAAGCCGAGCAGTCCGGCCAGCGTGATCACGAAGCTCGGCACGCCGAACCGGTTGAACAACTGCCCGTACAGCCAGCCGATCACCGCGCCCAAGAGCACCGAGGCCGCGATGGCCAGCCAGACCGGCAGCCCCTCGCTCACGAACAACACCGCGAGCACCGCTCCGGAGAGCCCGCTGACCGACCCGACGGACAGGTCGATCTGCCCCACCAGCAGGACGCACACGACGCCGAGCGCGATGATGCCGACGGCGGCGGACTCCAGCGTCAGGTTCACCAGGTTCGCGCTGGACAGGAAGATCGGGTTGAGGACCTGCAGCACCGTCCAGATGACCACGAGCCCGACCACGACCGGGATGACGCCCAGGTCGCCGCCGCGCGCCCGCTCGACCACGTCGGTGACCGCGCCGCTCAGCCCGGCACGATGGTGCAGGCGCTCGTCCTGCCGGTCCGTGGTGACGGTCATGACGGCACTCCCTTGTCCGCTCTCCTGGAGACCGCGTTGTCGGTGGCGCCGGTGATGGCGGCGATGATGTCCTCGGTGGAGACCTCGGCCACGTCGAAGACTCCGTTGTTGCGGCCGAGCCGCAGCACCACCACGGTGTCGGCGACGGCCTTCACGTCCGCCATGTTGTGGCTGATCATGATGACGCCCAGGCCGTTCTCGCGCAGCCGCTCGACCAGGTTGAGCACCTCGGCCGTCTGCGCCACGCCCAGCGCGGCCGTGGGCTCGTCGAGGATGATCACCTTGGGATCGCCGAGCAGGGACCTGGCGATGGCCACCGTCTGCCGCTGGCCGCCCGACAGGGCCGCGACCGGCACCCGTACGCTGGGGATCTTCGCGGAGAGCTGGCGCAGCAGCTCCCACGAGCGGGTCTCCATGGCCACGTCGTCCAGCCGCAGCGGGCGGATCTCCTGGCCGAGGAAAAGGTTCTGGATGACGTTGAGGTTCTCGCAGAGCGCCAGGTCCTGGAAGACGGTGGCGATGCCGAGCTTGTGCGCGGCGGCAGGCGTGGGGATCGCGACGTCGCGGCCCTCGAAGGTGATCCGGCCCGAGTCGGGCGCGTGCACGCCCGCAAGGATCTTGACCAGGGTCGACTTGCCCGCGCCGTTGTCCCCCACGATGGCGACGACCTCGCCCGCGGCGACGTCGAGCCGGATGTCGGTGAGCGCGGCGACGGCGCCGAAGGTCTTGCTGATCCCGCGCAGCGACAGGACGGTCATCGGTGCTCCTACTTGATGCCGAGTTCGTCGCAGCCCTTGGCGTACGCGCCCGTGCATATGTCGGCGGCTTTCATGATGCCGCTGTCGAAGAGCACCTCCTTGATGTTGTCCCTGGTGACCACCGTGGGGACGAACAACTCGGACGGCGTGTCGTACAGCGTGGTCTTGCCCGCGGGCTTCTGGCCCTGCATGAAGCCCCACGCCACGTTCGCCGCAGCCTCGGCGACGATCTTGATGGGCTTGGAGATCGTGTTGTACTGGTCGCCCGCGATGACGCGCTGGGCGGCGGCGGGCTCGGCGTCGTTGCCGGTGACCGGCGGCACGTCCACGCCGGCCGCCTTGAACGCGGCGATGGCGCCGCCGCCGGTGCCGTCGTTGGCCGCGACCACGCCGGCGATCTGGCCCTTGAACTGCGTGATCTGGCCGCTCACCCAGGTCTGTGCCTTCTCGGGCTGCCAGTCGGGGGTGTCGAACTCGGCCAGCAGCTTGAAGCCGCTCGGGTCGACGGCGCTGTGGATGCCCTTCTTGATCAGGCCCGCCGCGGCGTCCGTGGGGGAGCCGTTGACCTGGAGGATGCCGCCCTCGGCCTTCTCCTCCTTGAGATGGTCGACGAGGGACTGGGCGATCATCGAGCCGATCTTCTCGTTGTCGAACGAGATATAGTAGTCGGCCGGCGTGGCCGGGATCGGCCGGTCGTAGGCGATGATCGGCACCTGCTGCGACTGGGCCGACTTGACGATGGTGGCCGCAGCGGCGGAGTCGACCGGGTCGATGACGATCGCCTTGACGCCCTGGGCGAGCGCGGAGTTGGCCTGTTGCTGCTGCTTGGCGGCGTCGGAGTCGGCGTTCTGGTAGATGACCTGGCAGCTCGGGCACAGCTGCTTCATCTTGGCCTCGAACAGCGGCTTGTCCTGCAGTTCGTAGCGGGTCGAGGCGAGGTCGGGCATGAGGAAGGCGACCTTGGCGTTCTGGACGTCGCCGCCGGCGCCGGTTTCCCCGCCGGACGGGCCGGAGTCCGAGCCGCACGCGGCCAGCACCGAGCTTGCGAGCACTGCCGCAACGGCGAACGCGGTGGTCCGCATCTGAGCTCTGTTCACGGGTTCGTTCCTCACTCGCTACGTCCTCGCGGACGGATCCAAAAGCTCGCTGCCCCCGAGACATGGAGATAGCCCCTCACACGGGGCACATCCTGTGGTGCGGCTCACGTTAGCGCGCGGTCAGAAACTTTGTCCAGCAAAGATGTTCAGAGCTGGTGCGCGGCGGCCACGATCCCCTCCGCCGTCGGGGCGTCCGTGACGAGCCGGTTGAAGTAGCCGCCCCTGGCGCCCGCGATGATCGAGAGCACCTTCTCCGCGCCGACGGCGACGGCGATCGTCGCCGGGATGCGGCGCAGCTCCTCCAGTCGCGTGGCGACCAGGCGCTCGCTGCCCGGATAACTCAGCGGGGCGCCCTCGCGGTCGTAGACGCGCATGCACACGTCGCCCACCGCCTGGCGCAGGGCCTCGGCGTCGCGAGGCATGAGGGCGGGCGTCATCTGCCGCATCAGCGGCGCCGAGCCGACGCCCACGAGGGCGCACCTGGCGTGCGCCCACAGGTCCATGACCCGGCGTACGGACGGCTCGTGCTGCAGCGAGTAGAACAGTTCGGGGCCGGGG
>NZ_SMJZ01000084.1 GCF_004348345.1 Nonomuraea longispora | reverse complement strand
GGGCGAACGCGCCCGTCGTCTCCATCGGCCCGGCCTCCTCGCCCCACTGGCCCTGAGGCGGCTGGAACGGGCTCCTGGGGTCGTTGGCCGGTGAGAATCCGCTCGCGGCGTCGGCGGGCAGCGCGAAGGCTCCGGTGGTCTCGAACGGCTCGGACTGCGGCGCGCGCGGCGGCGGCGTGTCCGTACGCCGTGGCATGGGAGCCCACTGGCCCGTCACCTCGGGCTGGTCCGGTGGGGAAGGCCAGCCGGGCTGGTCGGCCTCCTCGTCAGGACCCCAGAATGCGCTGCCGTTCCCCCGTTCGTCCCCGTCTTCGGATCCACCTGTGCCGTGGCGGCCCATGGCTGCCCTTTCTCCCGGTTACAGTGGCCGCCAATCTTCATAACACCTTCGCTACGCCGCTGTCACAACAATCCCGTTAGTCACGCCACAAATCCGGAAAATTTCACGTAAATCGGGACAAGAAGTCACTCAAAGTGATCCCAGCCGCGCCGTCCGACCTTCCGGCCGCGCACCACGACACCGGTGCCCTCGACCACGCGGCCCACGACCTGCCACGATGCCGGCAGGCGTACCTCTGGGGGGAACACCGCAGCGAGCGCGTGATCCTCACCACCCGTGAGCACCCACTCCAGTGGATCGGCCCCCACCTCCTTGGCCGCCACCGCGACCGGCTCCGCCACGGCGAACGCCTGGGGATCCAGCTCGATCCCGACCCCGCTGGCCTCGGCGACGTGGCCGAGGTCCTGCAGCAGCCCGTCGCTGACGTCGAGCATCGCGCAGGCGCCCAGTGCGGCGGCCTGCGGCCCCATCGGGTACGGTGGCGACGGCCTGCGATGGGCGGCCACGACCTCCTCCAAGGCCGGGGAGCCGCCCGCCAGGCCCTCCTCCAGCACCGCCCATCCGGCGGCGGCGTACCCCAGCCGGCCCGTCACCGCCACCACGTGCCCCGGCCTGGCCCCGGAGCGCAGCACGGGAGCGCGCCCCTCCAGGTCGCCCAGCGCGCTCACCCCGATGACCACCTGGTCGCACCGGGTCACGTCACCGCCGGCCACACTGGCGCCGACCACGGCGCACTCGTCGCGGAACCCGTCGGTCAGGTCGTCGAGCCACGTCAGGGGCAGGTCGGCGGGGATGCCGAGCCCCACCACGATCGAGGTGGGCACGGCGCCCATGGCGGCCACGTCGGCGAGGTTCTGGGCCGCGGCCTTGCGTCCGACGTCATAGCCGCCTGACCAGTCACGGCGGAAGTGCCGGCCCTCCAGCAGCAGATCGGTCGAGACCACGACACGCCCGTCGGGCGCGGCCACCACGGCCGCGTCGTCACCCGGCCCGAGCATTACGGCAGCACCCTGGGGAAGGCGTCCGGTAATGCGATTTACCACACCGAATTCGCCGAGATCTCCGACTGTGATGACACACCTCCTGACGCACACAGGGTACGGTTACCCATCGGCGTGATCCAATCGCCCAGGAGGACGTAATGGTGCAGGCCTACATCCTTATTCAGACCGAAGTGGGCAAGGCCGCCGCCGTGGCCCGCGAGATCTCCGGCATCCCGGGGGTCACCCAGGCGGAGGACGTGACAGGGCCCTACGACGTGATCGTGCGTGCGGAGGCCCACAACGTCGACGAGCTGGGCAAGCTCGTCGTCGCACAGATTCAGGCGGTGGAGGGGATCACGCGTACCCTGACGTGTCCGATCGTCCACATCTGAAGGTGGTCTCCGCATGCGTGCCGCCACTGTCCTGCTCGCTCTGCTGACCCTCGCCGGGTGCGGCACGGTGCAGGTCGATCCGCCAACGCCGCAGGGCGAGGCGGTGGCCGCGTGCGACAAGCTGGCCGGGCTGCTGCCCGGGACCCTCGACGGTGACGAGCGCGGCACGTCCACGCCCGAGTCGCCGTACGTCGCCGTCTGGGGCGAGGGCACCATCGCGCTGCGCTGCGGAGTGGGCCGACCGGCCAGGATGGCGCCCACCGACCAGCTGCGGGAGATCGGCGGCGTGGGCTGGTTCGCCGATCCCGACAGGCCCACGTTGTTCACCGCGGTGACCGACACCGCGTACGTCGAAATCACCGTTGGAGGCGAGCACGTGGCCGCCGAGGTGCTCGCGGACCTGTCGGAACCGATCGCCCGGATGGCGGGCCGCTGACCGGCCGATCGTTCAGCGCAGCCCCGCCGACCGAGTCAGCGCGAGCTGGATGAGCCGGTCGACCAGCGCCGGATAGGGCAGGCCCGAGGCGGCCCAGAGCTGCGGCGCCACCGACAAGGACGTGAACCCGGGCATGGTGTTGATCTCGTTGAACACGAGCCCGCCTTCGGGCGTGTAGAAGAAGTCGACCCGCGCGAGCCCCTCGCAGTCGAGCGCCTCGAACGCGCGCACCGCCATCGCCCGGACCTCCTCGGCCGTCCCGGCCGGGATGTCGGCGGGCACGGTGAGCGACATCTGCTCGGGATAGTACTTCGCCTCGAAGTCGAAGAACTCCTGCCCGCCCTCGACCCTGACCTCGCCGGGGATCGACGCCGCGGCCGGCTCGTCGCCGGGCGACTCCAGCACCGCGCACTCGATCTCGCGACCGGCGACGGCCGCCTCGATGAGCACCTTCGGGTCGTGCTGCCTGGCGGCCTCCACCGCCGCCTCCAGCTGGGACCGGTCGGACGCCTTGGAGATGCCCTGCGAGGAACCGGCCCTGGCGGGCTTGACGAACACCGGGAAACCGAGCTCCTCGGCCTCCTTGACCACGCGCTCCCGGTCGAGCCGCCAGTCGCGGTCGCGGACGACGACATAGCGGCCGATGGGCAGCCCCGCGGCGGCCATCACGGTCTTCATGTGGGCCTTGTCCATGCCGACGGCGCTGGCCAGCACCCCCGAGCCGACGTAACGCACGCCGGCCATCTCCAGCAGGCCCTGGATCGTGCCGTCCTCGGCGAACGGCCCGTGCATCACGGGGAACACCACGTCGACCGAGCCCAGCTCCACCGGGATGCTGCCCGGGTCGTAGGCCACCAGCGCGTTGCCGCCCGACGGGAGCGCCAGCGCCGCGCCCGCCCCGTCGACGACCGGCAGCTCACCCGACTCGATGGCGAACCGCTGCTCGGACGTGGTCAGCACCCACCTGCCGTCCTGGGCGATCCCGATGGGGATCACCTCGTATTTACTCCTGTCGATCGCTTCCAGAACGCTGCCCGCGCCCATGAGGGACACGGCGTGCTCCGAATTGCGACCCCCGAAAACGACGGCGACGCGTGGCTTGCTCATGGTGTCCGAATCTACCGGGGTGTCCCTGTCACAGCGAGCCGAGCACGCCGTAATCAGGCCTTCTCTATACGCCGTAACGCTCGGGTTTGGGCGAGCGTGACATCAGCAACATGCCCGCCTCCGCCGGGGACATGCCGTCGTGCACCACTCCGACGACGACTTCGGTGATGGGCATCTCGACGTCGTGTTTCCTGGCCAGCTCCAGCACGGACTCGCAGGACTTCACGCCCTCCGCCGTCTGCTTGGTGGCCGCGACGGCCTCGTCCAGCGTCATGCCCCTGCCGAGGTTCTCGCCGAACGTACGGTTGCGCGACAGCGGCGAGGTGCACGTGGCCACCAGGTCGCCCATGCCGGCCAGCCCGGCGAACGTGTGCGCGTCGGCGCCGAGCGCCGCGCCCAGCCGGGAGATCTCGGCCAGCCCTCTGGTGATGAGCATGGCGCTGACGTTGTCGCCCATGCCCATGCCCGCGGAGACGCCGACGGCCAGCGCGATCACGTTCTTCACCGCGCCGCCCAGCTCCACGCCGACGACGTCGGGGTTGGTGTACGGGCGGAACCACGGCGGCAGGTGACAGGCCGCCTGGAGGCGGGCGGCGACGGACTCGTCGGCGCAGGCGACGACGGTGGCGGCGGGCTGGCGCATGGCGATCTCCTTGGCCAGGTTGGGCCCGGAGACGACGGCGACACGCTCCTCCGGCACCTCGGCGACCTCGCGGATCACCTCGCTCATCCGCTTGGTCGTGCCCAGCTCGATGCCCTTCATCAGGCTGACCAGCACCGCGCGGGGCGGCAGGTGCTCGCGCCAGCGGGCCAGGTTGGCCCGCAGCCGCTGCGCCGGCACGGCCAGCACCACGAAGTCGGCGCCGTCGAGCGCCCGTGCGGGGTCGGTCGTGGCGCGCAGCGAGACCGGCAGCTCGATGCCCGGCAGGTAGTCGGGGTTGGCGTGATCACGGTCGATCGCCCCGACCAACTCCGGCCTGCGCCCCCACAGCGTGACCTCGTTGCCGGTCTCCGCCAGGATCATGGCGAACGTCGTGCCCCACGAGCCCGTGCCGAGAACGGCCACCTTCGTCATGCCATCACCGTCCGGCGGGGTCGTAGGGAGTTTCCGGCGCCTTCTCCCCGCGCAACCCGGCGAGCTGCGCGGTGATCGCCGCCATGATGTCGGCCGTCGCCTCGCGCAACACGTCCGCGTGCGGTGGCCGGTCCGCGTATTTCGACAGATCGACCGGCGGCCCCACGCTCACGCGGAACGTCTTGCGCGGAAACAGCCTGGGCTTCTTCTCCCCGTAGGGGAGCAGCTCATGCGCGCCCCAGTGGGCGACCGGGATGACCGGCACGCCACTCTGCAACGCCAGCCGGGCCGCGCCCGTCTTGCCCACCATGGGCCACAGGCCGGGGTCACGGGTGCAGGTGCCCTCCGGGTAGAACATGATCGCACAACCGTCGGCGAGCCGCTCCGCCGAGATCTGCAGCGACAGGGCCGCCTCACTGCTGCCGCGGGCGACCGGGATGGCCAGCAGCGCCGTCACGGCCCGGCCGAGGAAAGGCACTTTGAAAAGCGCGGACTTGGCGAGGATTACCGGCCAGCGCCCGTTGTTGTAGAGGAAGTGCGACAGCAGGACAGGGTCGGCCCAGGAGAGATGGTTGGTCGCGATGATCACGCCGCCGGTGCGGGGGATGCGCTCCCCGCCGCGCCAGTCCTTCTTGACCAGGAGCCGGGACAGCGGTTTCACCACGACTACTGCCAGGGTTTCCCAGAAACGCGACGGTCGCGTGGGGCGGCTCATGGTCTCCTCCAACACCTGCGGGATGCGCCCCAAGTCTCCCGGTTGGCCGCTCGGGATGTCGAGGCGCGCGATGCTTGAGCGTTCGGCTTGGTCCCCGCGCGCGGGGGATTTCCATCTTCACAGGTCGGGGTCACCGCTCCGCAGCCGCCTGGGCGCCGGCGGAGGTGACGTCGTTCACGGTACGCCCTGCCGTCAGGATGTTCTTCGGGGCGTCGAGCCGTCGCCTGCCCGCACGACGAGGGTTTCCCTGGCTGAAGCCCGCGGTCTTCAGCGAAGGAGAAACCGATGAGCAACCGGTGGTCACTGGTGGTACCGGTGAAGACGCTGGTCGCGGCGAAGACCCGGCTCGCCGCGGCGACCGGGCCCCACCGCACCAGGCTGGCCGTCGCGGTGGCCTGCGACACCGTGGAGGCGGCGCTGTCGTGCCGACGGGTGGCGCGGGTGGTCGTGGTGACCGCCGACCCGGCCGCCGCGGGCCCTCTCGCCGGGCTCGGGGCCGAGGTGGTGCACGACCCCGATCGCGGGCTGAACACCGCGCTCCGCACGGGGGCCGCCCATGCCGTACGCGTCGCGCCCGGCGACGCGGTGGGCGCGCTGCAGGCCGACCTGCCCGCCCTGCGGCCGGCCGAACTGGCTCTGGCGCTGGAGGCGGCGGCCGAGTTCGACCACGCGTTCGTGCCCGACGCGCCGGACGTGGGGACCACCTTCTACGGCGTGCGGCCAGGGACGCCGTTCACGCCCAGGTTCGGCGGGGAGTCGCGGGCCAAGCACCTGGCCGCCGGGGCCAAGGAACTGGCCGTGCCGGGGATCGACTCCGTACGCCGCGACGTCGACACCCCCGACGACCTGCGCGCGGCCGTCGCGCTCGGGCTCGGCAGGCACACGGCGGCGGTGGTGGGTGAGTTGTGGCCGGACACGTGACCGGGGCGGCGGTCAGGAAGCGGCGGCCGATCTCATGACGGCGGGTGCGGTCCAGTACGCCGTTGCCACGTTCGAGCCGCTCCTTGGACACGATGGCGGGAAGCAGGCTCAGGAAGGCGATGTCGAAGAACACCGTGCCGGCGCCGAGCCCCAGGGCCACGGCACAGGGCTCGGGACAGACGGTTATTGGACCGCCCGGCGCGGCCGCCTTAGGCTGGTCCTCGTGCAGGCGACGGTGCGCAGTTTCGACGAGGCCACTCGCTCGGGCACGGTGTTCCTCGACGACGGGACCGTGCTGGAGTTCGGCGTGCCCGCCTTCGACGCGGGGCCGCTCCGGTTGCTGCGCACGGGGCAGCGGGTCAATCTCGCGATGTCCGGCGGCGCGATCACTTACATCACGCTCTCCACTTTCCCGGTGCCCGGCGCATGAAATGCGGACGCCCGGGCCGGACGGCCCGGGCGTGGTCCGCTGAGTTTACTTTTTCTTGCCGATTTTCTTGCCGCCCTCGTTCACGAGCTCTTTGAAATCGGAGCCGGGACGGAACTTCGGCGCCCAGCTCTCCGCGACGTTGATTTCCGCGCCGGTCGACGGATTGCGCGCCGTGCGGGCGGGCTTGTTCACCATCTCGAACGCGCCGAAGCCCGTGATCGAGACCTTGTCGCCGCTGGCCACGGCCTTCTGGATGGCGTCGACGACCGCGTTCACGGCCTCGGTGGCCGTCTTCCTGTCGCCCACCCGATCCGCGATGGCCTCGACGAGTTCACGCTTGTTCATGAAAGTCCTGCTCCCCCAGTTACGGCTCGGGGCTCCAGTTTACGTGTTTGACGGAGAAACCCCTTACGGGCTCGAAAGTAGGCGGGATCGCAGGGGAACTCAATCACCGGGCGTGTTTTCCGCACTTCGTGGCGTGTCGGGGGGCTCGTCAAGGGAGGCCAGAAACGTGTCGAGGCGGAGCGCGGCCCTTTTCGGGTCCCGCTTCGCGAGGTCGCAGATCGACAGATAGCGGCGCGCTATCCGTTCCTTGTCGGCGGCGGGGAGCATGCGGACGCGGCGGTGCGCCTCGCGCAACCGCCGCGCCAGTTCGTCGTCTTCTAGACGGTCGTCGGCAGCCATGGCTGCCGACCATTCTCGTATGCCGCCACCTCGTCGGCGTGACGGAGGGTCAGCCCGATGTCGTCGAGGCCCTCCATGAGCCGCCAGCGGGTGTAGTCGTCGATCTCGAAAGCGATGACCTCGTCCGCCCAGCGGACCTGGCGTTCCCGCAGGTCGACGGTGACTTCGAGCTTCGGGTCGGCCTCGACAGCCGACTGCAGGTCCGCCACCTTGTCGCCGGGCAGGACGACCGGCAGCAAACCCATCTTCGTGGAGTTGTTGCGGAAGATGTCGCCGAACCTGGCCGCGATCACGACGCGGAACCCGTACTGCTGGAGCGCCCAGACCGCGTGTTCGCGCGAGGAGCCGGTGCCGAAGTCGGGGCCGGAGACGAGGATCGAGGCGCCGTCGTAGGCGGCGTCGTTGAGGACGAACTCCGGGTCCTCGCGCCAGGCGGCGAACAGGCCTCTCTCGAAGCCGGTGCGGCTGACCTGCTTGAGCCAGACGGCCGGGATGATCTGGTCGGTGTCGACGTTGCTGCGGCGCAGCGGCACCGCCGTACCGGTGTGGGTGGTGAAGGCTTCCATCGATTGTCCTTACGGGTCTACAGGGCTGGAGGTCCGAGCGGGACGCCCGGCGTCAGAGGTCGGCCGGAGCGGTGAGGCGGCCGGTCACCGCGGTCGCGGCGGCGACCTGGGGCGACACCAGGTGGGTGCGGCCGCCCTTGCCCTGGCGGCCTTCGAAGTTGCGGTTGGAGGTCGAGGCGCTGCGCTCGCCGGGCTTCAGCGTGTCGGGGTTCATGCCGAGGCACATCGAGCAGCCGGCCTCGCGCCACTCGGCGCCCGCGGCCTTGAACACCTCGTGCAGGCCCTCCTCCTCGGCCTGCACCTTGACCTGCATCGAGCCGGGGACGATGAGCGTGCGGGTTCTCACCTGGCGGCCGCGCAGGATCTCGGCGGCCGAGCGCAGGTCCTCGATGCGGCCGTTGGTGCACGAGCCGACGAACACCGTGTCGACCTCGATCTCGCGCAGCGGCGTGCCCGCGCGCAGGCCCATGTAGTCGAGCGCGCGTTCGGCGGCCGAGCGGGCGACCGGGTCGTCGAAGGAGTCGGGGCTCGGCACGGACTCGGCGAGCGGCAGCCCCTGGCCGGGGTTGGTGCCCCACGTGACGTAGGGGGTCAGCATCGAGGCGTCGATCTCCACGACCTTGTCGAACACGGCGTCGTCGTCGGTGCGCAGCGACTTCCAGTGTGCGACGGCCTGGTCCCACGCCTCGCCCTGCGGCGCGTGCGGGCGGCCCTTGAGGTAGGCGAACGTGGTCTCGTCCGGGGCGATCATGCCGGCGCGGGCGCCCGCCTCGATCGACATGTTGCACACCGTCATGCGGCCCTCCATGGAGAGCTTGCGCACCGCCTCGCCGCGGTATTCGACGATGTAGCCCTGGCCGCCGCCGGTGCCGATCTTGGAGATGATGGCCAGGATCAGGTCCTTGGCGGTGACGCCGGGGGGCAGCTCGCCCGAGACCTCGATGGCCATCGTCTTCGGCCGGTAGGCGGGCAGCGTCTGGGTGGCCAGCACGTGCTCGACCTCGGAGGTGCCGATGCCGAACGCGATGCCGCCGAACGCGCCGTGCGTCGAGGTGTGGGAGTCGCCGCAGACGATCGTCATGCCCGGCTGCGTCAGGCCGAACTGCGGGCCGATGATGTGCACCACGCCCTGACCGGCGTCGCCCATCGGGTGGAGCCTGACGCCGAACTCCGCGGCGTTCTTGCGCAGCGTCTCGACCTGCTTCTTGGACACCGGGTCGGCGATCGGGCCGAGCACCGTCGGCACGTTGTGGTCCTCGGTGGCGATCGTGAGATCGGGACGCCGCACCTTCCGGCCGGCGAGACGGAGCCCGTCGAACGCCTGCGGGCTCGTCACCTCGTGGATGAGGTGCAGGTCGATGTAGAGCAGGTCGGGCTCGCCGTCGGCGCGCCTGACGACGTGCTGCTCCCAGACCTTCTCGGCCAGTGTGCGGCCCATGTGATCTCCTCCTGCTTAGAGCGATGCGACGCATCGCGGCTCAGTCGCTCGGACCCGGTCTCTTCCCTCGTCGCTGCGGTCGCCCCGTTCCCTGCGCTCTCGGTTCAGAGATCGGCGGTCCCTCGCGGGAGAACCTTCGTGACTTGCCTTCTCATATGTCGAGACGGCAGTATCGTCCTATGGACAACTCTAGCGGAGTCGGAGTACTCGACAAGGCAGTTCTTGTACTCAATGCCCTCGAAGCGGGACCCGCTTCACTGGCGCAGCTCGTCCAGGCCACCGGTCTGGCCCGCCCCACGGCCCATCGGCTGGCCGTCGCACTTGAGCACCACCGCATCGTGAGCCGCGACACGCAGGGCCGTTTCGTGCTCGGTCCACGGCTGTCCGAGTTGTCCACCGCGGCCGGCGAGGACCGGCTGCTGGCGGTGGCCTCCCCCGTACTGATGCAGCTCAGAGATCTGACCGGGGAGAGCGCGCAACTCTACCGCCGCCAAGGAGACGAACGTGTCTGCGTCGCGGCGGCGGAACGGGCCAGCGGCCTGCGCGACACGGTTCCCGTGGGTTCGGCGCTGCCCATGACGGCGGGCTCGGCGGCGCAGATCCTGCTCGCCTGGGAAGAGCCCGACCGGCTGCACCGCGGGCTGCGCGGCGCCAAGTTCACCGCCGCCACGCTCGCGTCCGTGCGCCGCAGAGGCTGGGCCCACAGCGTCGGCGAGCGGGAGCAGGGAGTGGCCAGCGTCTCCGCCCCCATAAGGGGCAGCGGCGGCAAGGTGATCGCGGCCGTGTCGGTCTCCGGGCCCATCGAGCGGCTCACGCGAGCCCCCGGACGGTTGCACGCGGTGCCCGTCATGGCGGCGGCCGAACGCATCACCGAGGCGATGCGCCGCACGTCATGATCGGCGAAACCAGGTATTTCCGGGGCCGACAGCCTCGTGAGCACACTAGCCTGAGTGCGTGACAGATCGCATCGAGGTAGCCGCCACTGAGCTGCGACCCCTGCTCGAAGAGTTCATCATGTGGGCGCGTGCGAACGCGCCCGGAAGCGACCCCGAGCTCGTGGGGCCTGCCGCACTCTGGCACCGTCTCGCCTTCTCGCAGGACCTCGGCACGTGGAAGCGTGCCGACCTGCGTAACCTGCTGCTCGACCGCATGCCCAAGGTCGTGGAGGATCCCGACGCCGCCGCCGACGGGATGCTCCCCGCCGTGGACGCGTACCTCACGTTCCTCTCCCAGACCGGCAGGCTCGCCAAGGGCTCCGACTCCCTCGCCGATCTGCAGGCCGAACTCGACGACGTCGAAGACGAGTTCGTCGACCTGATGGAGGAGCTGATCGACGACGCCGACGGCGAGGAGGACGAGGAGGAGACCGGCGACCTCGGCGACTTCGAGGCCTTCGCCGACGAGCTGGCCGAACTCGACACGATCAGGCTGCGGCCCGACTCCGAGCTGGCCGCGGCCGCCCGCGAGGCGCCGCTCATCGCCAAGGCCCGCGACCTGGCCGTGTGGGTGGGTTCCGGCCGCCGCGTGGGCGAGGACACCCTGCTCAGCGACGCCGAGGTGGAGGAGGCGCTGGCCGCCGTCGGGCTGCCCAGGCCGGAGACCGACGGCCCCGTCGCCGAAGCCGTCCCCTACCTGTGGAACATCTGGAACCTCGCCGTCGACCTGGAGTTCCTCGAACCGGGCGACGCCAGCACGGTGACGGTCCAGGACGACACGTCCGAGTGGCCGTTCGACGACGACGAGGACGTGCTCGACGCCTGGATGCTCGGGCTGCACTCCGTCGACTACGGCGACCCGGAGCTCGACGACGACGATCTCACCATGGCGCTGGCGGGCCTGACCCGCGGCCTGCTGGTCAGGCTGCTGCTCGCCGGCGGCTCACGCGACCTCGACGACCTGAGCCAGGACCTGGCCGAGGCCGCCGCCGACCTCGACGAGCTCGGCTCGGACGCGTGGGAGGCGGCGGGCGACCCGCTGGCGCCCCCGATCGACTGGCTGATCGGCTACGGCATGGTCGAGCTCGACGGCAAGACGATCAGACTCACGCCGCTCGGCACCGAAGGGGTCGTCCACCTCGTCGACGACGCCGACATCGAGGTCGACGCCCGGCCGGCGATCGAGTCCATGAGCGCCCACGAACTGCTCGCGCTCAGCGCCGAACTGCCGGAAGAAGAGGCCGACGCCGAGTTCGCCGCCTGGATGCGGCTACGCGAGCCCGGCAGAGCGGCCGAAGAGCTGCTGGAGGCGGCAGGCGAGGACGAAAGCGACGCCCTGATCAGGGTGCAGGCCGCCAGCGTGGTCGGCACCCTCGGCGAGGCCGCCATCCCGGCCTGGCAGGAGGCGCTCAAGCAGCCCACGCTGAGGCCGTACGCGGCCACCCATCTCAGCCAGCTCGCAATCGAGGGCGCGCCCGAGCCGACACAGGACGACACGCACTGGCTCATCCTCGACATGTGGACGATCTCCGCCGGGCTGGGGAGGTCGGAGTTCGTCAGCAGCCTGCAGGACATAGGGCCCGACATGGTCAGCAACCTGCTGGAGGTGATCTGGAAGATTCCGCACGCGCATGTGGAGGAACTGCTGGATCTCATCTCCCAGGTGCATCCCGACAAACAGGTCGCCAAGACCGCCCGGCGCGCCCTGTTCAAAGCACGCAGCCTGTAACCGCCCGCTCCCAATTGATCAGCACGTTCTGAACGGCGTTGTGTGATCCGCTTGGTGTGAGCCGCTCGGTGCGGCGCACACCTGGCGGCACGATCGGCTGCTGCGCCAGACGTCGCTCCGGCACGCCTGGCGCCGACCGGGCTGCGGCGCCGTGCGTGGCTGGGCGGTCCCAGCCTTTACGCCGGCGGCGGACGCCCCCACCCGCCACCCGTGGCCGGCCCCGTCCAGGGAAACGCTCCTGGGGTTCACGGGGCCGGGCGCCGTGACGTGCGCGCTGTGGGCGATCGCGTGAGAGTCGTCAACCGGTGAAGAATCCGGTGCAAGGAAGTCGGCGACCGGCGGCAGACTCTCGCATGAGAAGGGCGGTGACCGGTGGGAATGAGAAACTCCGGGCCTGGGGCTCCGGAGTTGGTGTAGACGTAGTCCCGACCGGATTCGAACCGGCGCTACCGCCTTGAGAGGGCGGCGTCCTGGGCCACTAGACGACGGGACCTTCGTGAGCTTGTGGTGACAGTGGTAGTCCCGACCGGATTCGAACCGGCGCTACCGCCTTGAGAGGGCGGCGTCCTGGGCCACTAGACGACGGGACCCTGTCCACAAGCTGATGTGCCGGGCTTCCCCGGCGACGCGCGTAACTCTACCGCACCCCGGAGACCACAACCAAACCACTTACCGGCCCATCAGATCGGGTCTGTGGTGGCGGACCCAGTCGCCCATCCGGCCGCGCTGCCACAGCGGGTCGAACTCGCCGAGCGGGATGGTCACCTCGGGACGGCCGGTCGCCGGGTCGACGGGGACGCGGGCCAGCCGGTCGCGCATCCAGCCGGGGATGCGGGGCGGCACCGTGCGCAGGCCCCAGCCGATGAGGCCCACCGAGCGCAGCGCCTGGGCGCGCACCCGCACCCCACCCGGCCTGCCGACTC
Organism: Nonomuraea longispora; assembly: GCF_004348345.1. GTDB lineage: Bacteria > Actinomycetota > Actinomycetes > Streptosporangiales > Streptosporangiaceae > Nonomuraea > Nonomuraea longispora. The sequence goes on along the minus strand of NZ_SMJZ01000084.1, from coordinate 21,244 downwards.
TTCTCGGATTGGCGAGCTGGGTGTCGACGACGTCGATCCTGGTGATGTCGGGCCAGCGGAGGTGCACGCGGAAGCCGAGCGAGTCGGTCAGTTCCACGCCTTCCTCGGTGAAGCGGACGACGGTGCCGGAGCTCATACGGCGGTGTTTGGCGGCGAGGACGGCGAGCAGCGCGCCGGTGGCCAGCAGGCCGATGACGGCGCCGAGCGCGGTGCTGCCGGTGAAGATCGCCCCGAGCAGAAGGATGACGACGAAGAAGAGAATGAGGAGCGCGATGAACGGGGTGACGAAGCGGGGAAAACTTCCCGCCTTAATCCGAAATTCCTCCATAAGTCGGACGACGTTACCAAGGCGTGTTGGTTGATTCATGGTCCGGCCTCATCATCGCCGGCAGGGCTGTCGCGTCCGCGGGTCAACGACTGATCGACGCGCTGGCCGGGCACGGAATCCGCCGTCGCGCGCACCGCCCCACCGTGACGTCGCTCACCGACGGTCAGTCGTTGAGGAGGCCGCGGCGGTAGGCCTCGGCGACGGCGGAGGCGCGGTCGCGGACGTCGAGTTTGGCGTAGACGTGCAGCAGATGGGTCTTGACGCTGGCCTCGCTGATGAACAGGGCGGCCGCCGCCCCCTTGTTCGTCGCTCCCCCGGCCACCAGCCGCAGCACCTCGAGTTCGCGTTTGCTGAGTTTGCCCCGGGTGGGCCTGCGCAGGTCGTTGGCCAGGCGTCCGGCCGCGGAGGGCGCGAGCACGGTCTCGCCCGCGTGGGTGGCGCGGACGGCCCGCGCCAGTTCCTCGGGCGGGGCGTCCTTGAGCAGGTAGCCGCTGGCCCCTGCTTCCATGGCGGGCAGGACGTCGGTGTCGAACGTCGTGAGCACCAGCACCCGCGGCCCGGTGCCGGCGAGCTCGCGGATGGCGCTGACGCCGTCCATGCCGGGCATGCGCAGGTCCATGAGGACGACGTTCGGCCGCAGTTCGGCGGCCAGGCGCACGGCCTGTGCCCCGTCGGACGCCTCGCCGACGACCTCCATGTCGGGCTCGCCGCCGAGGGCCGAGCGCAGGCCGTCGCGCACGATGGGATGGTCGTCGGCTATCAGCAGCCTCAGGAGCATCGGGTTTCCTCCGGAAGGTGGTCGTCCGCCGTCAATGTGGATCATCCTGCCCCGCGGGAGGGATGGCGGGCACGGACACGGCGACGGCCGTGCCCTGACCGGGTTCGGATTCGATGGCCAGGGTGCCGCCCACGCGGCGCACCCGCTGGCGCATGCCGTCCAGCCCGAACCCTTCAGCGGGCTTCTGCGGGTCGAAGCCGGCTCCGTCGTCCCGGATGTCGAGAAGCACGGATTCGTCGGTGTAGGAGAGCGTGAGGGCCGTCCTGGTGGCGCGTGCGTGCTTGGCGACGTTGGCCAGCGCCTCCTGGGCGACGCGGAACAGCGCCGCCTCCACGTCGTCGGCCAGGGCGACCGGGGTGCCGGTGACCTCCAGGGCGAGGCCGGCGCCGGACGACTCGGACCAGGACCGGGCCATGCGGTCGACGGCCTCGGGCAGCCGGGCGTCCTCCAGCGGCTCTGGCCGCAGCGCGCGTACGGACCTGCGGGCCTCGGACAGGCTGCGGCGGGCCAGTTCGGCGGCCTGGTCGAGGTGGCGGCGGGCCGGGCCGTCGGACACGCGCGCGGCGGCGTGGAGCCGGCCGATCAGCGCGACGAGGTCCTGGGCGACCGTGTCGTGGATCTCGCCGGCCATGCGGTGCCGCTCGTCCAGCACGCCCGCGCTCCTGGCCTGGTCGAGCAGGCGGGCGTTCAGGTCGGCGTTCTCCTCCATGGCGGCGCGCAGCCGTTCGACCAGGCGGCGGCGTTTGTCGTGCTCGGCGGACACGTACCAGCCGGCGATGGCCAGCGGCAAAGCCACGGCGGCGATCACGCTCAGCAGGGAACCGCGAGCGCCGGGACTCGACTGGGCGGCCACGCTGACCACGGCTGTCACCGTCACGCCCAGCATGACCAGCCGGGCCGGCAACATCCCGATGGCCAGCGGGTAGCCGGCCGAGGCGAACAGCATGAAGGCCGTGTGCTCGGCGGTGAGCGCTCCGGCGAGGGCGATGAGCATCAGGTAGTGGCCCACGACGAGCACGCGGTGCGTGTCGCGTCGGGAGTGGAGCCAGGCGATCGGCGCCAGCCACACGGCGACGGCCGGCACGAGGACGGGCCACCCGGGCATCCACGCCGGGGTGGGGGTGTCGCCGCCCATGACGGCGGCCGCGATCGCGGAGATCGCGAGCAGTGCGTAGGCGAGCGCCAGATACACCCAGCGTTCGCGCCCGTCGAGCCGGCTCATGGGTCAAGCCTGGCATGGCATCCACCGATCGGTGGATGCCAGGCATCGACCGCACGTCGAGCCTGGCGGGCGATGTGCGGGCCCGGCACTTCCCGGGAGCATCGTTTCCATGAACAGACCGAGCAGACGAAAGATGTTCCAGTTCGCCGCGGTCGCGGGCACGAGTGCCGCCACCGCGACGGCCTCCGCCTCGATCGCGCCCAGGCGCAAGGAGGTGACCACGTTTGTCTTCGTGACCGGCGCGAACGGCACGGCCAGCGGCGATGACGAGCTGGCGATGCGCGGTCACCGTTCCGTGGGCGTGAGCCTGCCCGGGCACGGCCCCGCCGAGCAGTTCAGCCGCGCGTACCAGACGCCGCAGGACCTCAACAAGCTGGCCACGATGCCGTCGCCGGTCGCGGGCGTGACGCTGGACGACTACGTCGAAGCGACGGTGAACACCGTCCGCAGGGTCTCCCGGTACGGTCCCGTGATCCTGGTCGGCGGGAGCTTGGGCGGCGCGACGATCACGAAGGCGGCCGACGAGGTGCCCGACCTGATCGACCGGCTCGTCTACGACACGGCCTACTGCTGCACCGCTCTGAAGTCGCCGGCCGAGTATCTGGAGACTCCGGAGGGCAAGCCGAGCCTGTCGGGCAACCTGGTGGCGGGCCTGATCGCCGACCCCCGCGTGATCAAGGCGATCCGCGTCAACTGGCGCTCGAACGACAAGAAGTTCCTGGACGGCGTCAAGGAGGCCTACATGGCCGAAGCGAGCGACGGCGAGTTCCTCGCCTTGCTGAACTCGTTGCTGCCCGACGAGTCGATGCAGGTGTCGTACGCCGACGGACGGGGGCGCAAGGACAAGTGGGGACGCGTGCCGCGGGTGTACATCAGGCACGCGCGGGACCGGGTGATCCCGATCGCGCTGCAGGACCGCATGATCAGGGAGGCGGACGCCGCGACGCCGAAGAACAAGTTCAAGGTGTTCACTGTCGACACCTCGCACGCGCCGACCACGAAGGCGTATCAGCAGATCACGGAAATTCTGCACCGGCTGGCGAAATAAAAAAGGGACGCCTCACCGGGAGGCGTCCGTCAAATGCTGGGGTACCAGGACTCGAACCTAGACTAACTGAACCAGAATCAGTCGTGCTGCCAATTACACCATACCCCACCGGGCGGACCCTCTCGGGCTCGCTTCGGCGATGTCCGAAAGAATAGCCCAGGCAGAGGGGTAAGACCAAAACGAACGGCCAACCCGCCCTCCGCCGCCTGCGGCGCCTGCCCGGTCATGCCAAGCTGAAGGGGACAAAACACCACGTGGAGGAGCCCGAGCGTTGGCCGAGAATCCGTTCTTCGCCCCTAGTGATCTGCCCTACCAGCTGCCGCCGTTCGCGGACATCCGCGAGGAGCACTACGTGCCCGCTTTCGAGCGCGGCATGGCCGAGCAGCTGGCCGAGGTCGACGCGATAGCCGAGAACCCAGAGCCGCCCACCTTCGACAACACGATCGCCGCACTCGAACGATCGGGGCAGATTCTCACCCGTGCGGCCACAGCCTTCTCCAGCATCGCGTCCTCCAACTCGACCGACGCCATCATGGAGATCGAGAAGCAGATCTCCCCCCAGCTGACCAGACACGGCGACGCCATCCGGCTCAACCGGGCGTTGTGGGCGCGCATCAAGCAGGTCTCCACGGACGACCCGGAGGAGTCCTGGCTGCTGGAGAAGTACCGCGACGACTTCATCAGGGCCGGCGCCGACCTGTCGGAGAGCCAGCAGGACCGGCTGCGCGAGCTCAACGAGGAGCTGTCGAAGCTCAGCACGGAGTTCGCGCAGAGCCTGATGAAGGCGACGACCGAGTCGGCGCTGGCCGTGACGGACCGCAAGGAGCTCGACGGCCTCGACGAGGCCAAGGTCGACTCTCTGCGCAAGGACGACGGCACGTACGCCCTGCCGCTGCTGAACTTCACCAACCAGCCGGGCCTCGCCCAGCTCACCAACCGTGACGTACGCCGCAGACTCTACGAGCTGAGCGTGGGCCGGGCGCCGGGCAACTTCGACCGGGCCGCCAGGATGGCGGTGCTGCGCGCCGAGCGGGCGGCGCTGCTCGGCTTCCCGAACCACGCCGCCTACACCGTGGCCGACCAGACCGCCAAGACGGTCGAGGCGGTCGAGGAGATGCTCGGCCAGCTCGTCGGCCCCGCCGTGCGCAACGCGCGCAAGGAGGCGGAGGCGCTGGCCGAGCAGGCCGGGTTCCCGATCGAGCCGTGGGACTGGTCCTACTACGCGGAGAAGGTCCGCCAGGCCCGCTACGACTTCGACGGCGCCGCGATGCGGCCCTACTTCGAGCTCGACCGGGTATACCGCGACGGCATCTTCTTCGCCGCGGGCAAGCTGTACGGGATCACCTTCACCGAGCGGCCCGACCTGAGCGGGTACCACCCCGACGTCACCGTCTTCGAGGTGTTCGACGAGGACAGGAGCCGGCTGGGGTTGTTCGTGCTCGACCCGTACGCGAGAGCGGGCAAGCGCGGCGGCGCGTGGATGAACAACCTGGTCGACCAGTCGTTCCTGTTCGGGCTGCTCCCCGTGGTCATGAACAACCTCAACGTCACGAAGCCCGCCTCCGGGCCGACGCTGCTGACGTACGACGAGGTCAACACGGCCTTCCACGAGTTCGGTCACGCGCTGCACGGGCTGTTCTCCCAGGTGCGCTTCCCGCGGGTGTCCGGCACGAGCGTGCCCCGCGACTTCGTGGAATATCCGTCGCAGGTCAACGAGATGTGGGTGACCTGGCCCGAGATCCTGGCCAACTACGCCAAGCACCATGAGACGGGCGAGCCCATGCCCGCGGAGCTGGTGGAGAAGCTGACGGCCGCGTCCACGTTCAACCAGGGCTTCAAGACCGTCGAATACCTGGCCGCCACGCTGCTCGACTGGGCGTGGCACAAGCTGGCGCCGGGAGAGACGGTCGACGACCCCGGGGCGTTCGAGGCCGCCGCCCTGGAGGCCGCCCGGATCGCCATGCCGCAGATCAGGCCGCGCTACCGTACGAACTACTTCGCGCACATCTTCGCCGGCGGCTACAGCGCCGGTTACTACTCCTACATCTGGAGCGAGGTGCTCGACGCGGAAAGCGTCGAGTGGTTCAAGGAGAACGGCGGGCTCACCAGGGCGAACGGTGACCACTTCCGCCGCGAGCTGCTCTCCAGGGGCGGGAGCATCGACCCGCTGACCGCGTTCCGCAACTTCCGGGGCCGCGAGCCGAGCATCCAGCCGCTGCTCGTCCGCCGCGGGCTGGCCTAGCCGAGGAGCGCAGTGGGCCTGACCGTCTCGGCGGCCCACTGCGCACTGGCCGCGGCTCCGCGGCCGTTCCGCCAGGGCTCGACACCGGGCGATCAGCCTCGCAGGCGGGCCAGCGCGGCGCGCAGACGCTCCTGGGTGCGCTCACGGCCGAGCACCTCGATCGACTCGAACAGCGGCAGACCCACCGTACGGCCCGTGACCGCCACCCGCACGGGGGCCTGGGCCTTGCCCAGCTTGAGCCCCTGGGCCGTGCCCACCTCCTCCAGCGCCTGCTTCAGCGACTCGGGGTCCCAGTTGACCGACTCGATGCGGTCGAGGTAGCCGGTGAGGATCTCCAGCGGGGAGTTCTTCATCGCCTTGTCCCAGGACGCCTGATCGAAGACCGGCTCTTCGAGAAAGAGGAAGTCGACGTTCTGCCGGATCTCCGACAACACCGCGATGCGAGTCTGCGCCAGCGCGGCGACCTTGCTGAACAGCTCGCGATCCCACGACGGGTCGAGGAAGGGCTCACAGCGCTCCTCGAAGACCTCCAGCGGCAGCGCGCGGATGTATTCGCCGTTGAACGCCCGCAACTTCTTCTCGTCGAAGAACGCGTTGGACGGGTTGACGTCCTCCAGCCGGAACAGCTGCGCCATCTCCGTCCACGGCATGATCTCGCGATCGTCTCCCGGGCCCCAGCCGAGCAGCATGAGGTAGTTGACCATGGCCTCGGCGAGGTAGCCCTCACGGCGGTAGTCCTCAAGGGCCACCTTGTCGCGACGCTTCGAGAGCTTCTTGCGCTGCTCGTTGACGATGACCGGCAGGTGCGCCCAGACGGGCGTGGTCGCGCCGAGCGCGGGCCACAGCAGTTCCTGCCTGGCCGCGTTGGGCAGGTGCTCCTCGCCGCGGGCGACGTGGGTGATGGCCTGCGTGATGTCGTCGACGGCGTTGGCCAGCACGTAGAGGGGCGAGCCGTCGCTGCGCGCGATCACGAAGTCTTCCTGGGCCTTGTTGGGGAACTCGACCCTGCCCCTGACGAGGTCGTCGACGACCGTGACACCCTCGTCGGGGGTGCGGAAGCGGACCGCGCCGGCGGTGAGCCCGCGCTCGCGGCAGTGGCCGTCGTAACCCTTGTCCTTGGAGCCCGTGCGCTCCTGGACCTGCTCGCGGGTGCAGTCGCAGTGGTAGGCCTTGCCGTCGGCCAGCAGCTTGGCCACCGCCTCGCGGTGCTGCGGCTCGTTGGCCGACTGGAAGTAGGGGCCCTCGAACACCGGGTTGGTGCCGTTGATGCCGATCCAGTCGAGCGCCGCGATGATGCCCTCGGTCCACTCGGGCCGGTTGCGGGAGGCGTCGGTGTCCTCGATGCGCAGGATGAACCGCCCCTGGGCGCGTTCGGCGACCGCCCAGTTGAACAGCGCGGCCCGGGCGCTGCCCACGTGGAACATGCCGGTAGGAGAAGGGGCGAACCGCACCCGTACGTCAGTCACGGGAGACCACCTTGTTCGTGAGTGTGCCGATGCCTTCGATGCCGACGCTGACCTCGTCGCCGATCTCGAGCGGGCCGACGCCCGCCGGGGTGCCGGTCAGGATGATGTCGCCGGGGATCAGGGTCATGACCGCGCTGACGTAGGCCACCAGCGCCGGGATGTCGTGGATGAGCTGGCTGGTGCGCCCGCTCTGCCGGATCTCGCCGTTGACCGAGGTCGTCAGCGCGAGGTCGCTCGCGTCGAGGTCGGTCTGGATCCACGGCCCGAGCGGGCAGAACGTGTCGAAGCTTTTGGCCCTGGTGAACTGCACGTCCTTCTTCTGCAGGTCGCGGGCGGTGACGTCGTTGGCGCACGTGTAACCGAAGACGACGTCCTTGACCCGCTCGACCGGCACCTCGCGGCAGAGCCTGCCGATCACCACGGCCAGCTCGCCTTCGTAGTCGACGCGGTCGGACAGCGTCGTCGGGTAGGCGATGTCCTCGCCGTGGCCGATCACGGAGGTGGACGGCTTCATGAAGATGAGCGGCTCGTCGGGCACCTCGTTGCCCAGCTCGGACGCGTGCTCGGCGTAGTTTCTGCCGATGGCGACCACCTTGCTCGGCAGCATCGGGGACAGCAGCTTCACCTGGGACAGGGGGAACCGCTCGCCGGTGAACTGCACCTGGCCGAACGGGTGACCGGCGACCATGGAGACGAACTCCTCGCCCGGACCGCCTTCGACCACGCCGAACGACACGCCTTCGCCTGTGGAGAACCTCGCTATACGCACTCGACAAGGCTATCGCCGCCGTCGGAGGAGTCCGCCCATCTGCGCCTCCGCCACCAGACAGAGGCCAGGATTCGCCGTCGAATACCCCAAAAGTCCGTTTTGACGGGTATCCGTCGTGTGCTGCGGGTTAGCTGCCCCTAATAGCGACACATCGGAGGGTGACGAGATGGACACGATGTCCAACACAGAGACGGGCGCGGTGCCACGGGCACGAACGTCCGAGGGCGGCCCGGCCACCTCGCTGGTCACCGACAAGGGCACCACGAGCATCAACGACGGAGTGGTCGCCAAGATCGCGGGTCTCGCGGCACGCGAGGTGTCCGGCGTGCACGCCATGGGGGCGGGCACGGCGCGAGCCCTCGGCAGCATGAAGGGGATCGTCGGCGGGGACGCGAGCGTCTCCCAGGGCGTGTCGGTCGAGGTGGGCGAGCGGCAGGCCGCCGTGGACATGGACCTGGTGGCCGAGTACGGCACCGCGATCCCCGACCTGGCCGCGGCCGTACGGCGCAACGTCATCGCGGCGATCGAACGGATGTGCGGACTGGAGGTGACCGAGGTCAACATCCGCGTCGACGACGTACACCTGCCCGGCCAGGAGCGGGGCAAGGACCGGGACACGGGCGACCAACGGGACGCGGAGCAGGAACCCAGGGTCCAATGACCACCCCAGAGGACGAAAGACCGGGCTCCGTGACCACGTCCGGCGCCGGTGACCCGGCCGACGCCGGACCGGGGCGCAAGGGCCCGGCCGACGCCGAGCCCGGACGCAAGGACGCGGCCGACGCCGAGCCCGGACGCGGGAACCCGGCCGGCCCTGGCACGGGGGACGGCGAGGCGCGGATGATCGCGGAGCGGGTGCGGGCGTGTCCTGGGGTGGTCGGGCTGTCCGGGGGACCGTTCGGGACGGTGGCCACGTACATGCCGGGCGAGCGGCTCCTGGGTGTGTCGGTGAACGACCGCCAGGTGGAGATCGCCGTCGTCGCCAGGATGGACCGCCCTCTGCCGGAGACCGCCGACGACGTACGGCGGGCCGTGACGGACCTGGCGGGCGACCGCCGGGTCAACGTGCGTATCGACGACATCATGGAGGAGCCATGAACAACGCCCACTGGCCGACACTGATCGGCCTGGCCGTCGGCATCATCCTCGGTCTCACGGCGGCGTTCGGCGGGCTGACCGCGTTCCTGCTCGTCCTCGTGCTGGGCGCGGCCGGCTTCGTCGTCGGGCGGGTCGTCGAGACGGGCGAGGTGAACCTGTCGAGCCTGTCCACGAGGCGGAGATGACCGACGTCTCGCCGGCCGAGGGCGCGGCCACCGTGGCGGTGCCCGCGCAGCGCCGTCCTCCGCAGCCACCGCCGGAAGGGCGGGGCCGTACCGAGGTGGCCGACCAGGTGGTGCTCAAGATCGCGTGTGTCGCGGCGGAGGAGCTTCCCGAGGTACACGAGGTACGGGTCAGGACCGCGCCGTGGAGCCGCTCACCGGGGGCGGCGACGAGGCCGTGGGGCCGTACGTCCGGCGGCATGGCTCCGGGCCGTTCGTCGGGCGCCGAGGTTCGGGGCGGCAGAGCCACCATCCGGCTGCACGTCGTCGTCGCCTATCCCGCTCCGCTGCGCGCCGTGGCCGCCCGGCTGCGTGAGCACCTGCGCCGCCGCGTCGCCGACCAGACCGGGCTGGAGGTCACCCGCCTCGACGTGATCGTGACCGACCTCGACGGTGGGCCCCGATGAGGACCACGCACAACGACGGACCTGGGCGGTGAACCGGGATGAGCACGCAGGAGATGTGCACCGTACCTCCCGATGACGAGGGAGGTGCGCACCGGGCCGAGCCGTCGCGGAGGGCCCGCCCGGCCGGCAGGGCCACTGACAGGGCCACTGACAGGGCCACTGACAGGGCCACTGAGAGGGCCACCGACAGGGCGGCGGTGCGGGCGTTCCGTCCCCGGCGCAGGATCCCCGCCGTCGTGGCCGGCCTCCTGCTCATGCTCCTCAGTCTGCTCGTCGCCGCCGAGACGATCTCCGGGCTGGTCGGCCGCCCGCTGCGCCTGGTGCCCTACGACGGGATGCTCGCGTGGGCGTCGGCGACGTTGTGGTCGAACCCGCTGTTCCTGCTCGCCTCGGCCGTGGTGACGCTGCTCGGACTGGCGCTGCTGGCCGCGGCGCTGGTGCCGGGGCGGCCGGGCATGGTGCCCGTGCGCAGCGGCGACCCCGGGCTGATCATCGGGTTGCGGACCAGGACCGTCGCAAGGGCCCTCGCGCATGCCGCCGAGGAGGTGCCGGGCGTGCACGGGGCGCGCGCCAGGATGCGCGGGAGCACGGTCGTCGTCACGGCGGCCACGTCCGGGTGGGACAAGGAACGCTTCGGTACGGAGGTGCGCGACGCCGTGCTGACCCGGCTCGCGGCGATGGAGCCCGTGGAGCCGTACCGGGTGGTCGTGAACGTCAAGGAGACCAGGTGAGCGAGAGGATCGGCCGGGGCAACCGGTGGGGGCTGGCACTGGTGGGGCTGGTGCTGACGGCGCTGGGCGCTCTCGCGCTGGCCCGTGGCCTGGGCGTGTTCGGCCCGGCCGGCGAGCCGGTCGTGGACGGCGGCGTGCGCGACTTCTTCCTGCGTACCAGCCCGTGGATCTGGTGGGTGGTGGCGCTCGTGGCGCTCGCCGTCGCGCTGGTGGCGCTGTGGTGGCTGCTCGCGCAGGCGCGCGCGGAGCCGCGCGGCCCCCTGCGCGTCGAGTCGGGGCCGACCGGGCTGACCGAGGTGTCGCCCGCCGGGATGGCGCAGGCGGTGGCCGACGACGTCGCGTCGAGCCCGGCCGTGCTGAGCGCCCACGCCGACGTCGTGGACGGGCGTGGCGGCCCCTCCGTACGGCTGCGCGTGGTCGCCGACGAGTCGGCCCCGCTGCACGAGCTCAGCCGGCACCTGTCCACGGTCGTGCTGCGGCACGTACGCGACGCGCTGGAGCGGGATCAGGTGCCGGCGATCGCCCGCGTTAGCCTTGAGCCCTCACCTTCGCCGCACCGGGTGGTGCGCTGACGAGAGGGGTTCTGTGGTGTCCGTCGTGAAGATCAACGTGCTGACCGTGCCCGCCGACATGCGCGCCGAGCTGGAGCAACGGTTCTCGAAGCGGGCCGGGATGGTGGAGTCGGCCGACGGGTTCGAGTGGTTCGAGCTGCTCAGGCCGGTGGAGGGCACCGAACGTTACCTCGTCTACACCCGCTGGCGCAGCGAGGAGGACTTCCAGAACTGGCAGCAGGGCCAGGCGTTCCAGCGCGGGCACGCCCAGGCGGCGCAGGGTCACGGCCACGGCCAGGGCCCCGCGGCGACCGGCTCGGAAGTGTGGTCGTTCGAGGTGGCGGAGAGCGCCGGCCCCAAGGGCTGAGCGCTCAGGCGTCGAGCGGGTTGCGCGCGATGCGGTCGACGATGCCGTCACGCACGAACCCGCCGGCGAAGCTCGACGGCTTGCGCGCGCCCTGGTCGGCGATGCACGCGCTGAACTCCTTGGCGATCTCCAGCCGCGGATGGCGCTCCAGCGCCTCGGCGCGCACCCCTTCGGGGATCTCGTCGGTACGCCTGCCCGAGATGTCCATGCCGGTCGAGAGCTCCAGCAGATGGCCCTCGGGGTCGTCCTCCACCGGCACCTCGGCCCACATGTGCCGGATGATCACCTCGGCCGCGCGTTCCCTGCGCTCCGGCGACCAGCCGGCTCCGGCGCAGAAGGCCCAGGCGACGTGCCCGCCCGCCTCCTCGTACGGCACCGTGTGGCTGTCGTACTCGGCGACCAGGCCGATGTCGTGCAGCATGGCCGCGACGTACAGCAGCTCGGCGTCGAAGGCGACGGAGTGCGCCTGCCCGTAGGCGGCGGCGAACAGGTAGGCCCGGATCGAGTGGTTGAGCAGCGAGGGCGTGTGGTAGCGGGTGGCCACTTCGAGCGCGCCGCGGCAGGCGGGCGTATCGGGGATCGTCAGGTCGTCGATTCTCACGGCACCAGCATCCCCTCCTCCGGGGCCGGCTCGCCAGCCGGGGCACCGGCGCCACATCGAGCGGCTAACGAATCGGACACTCGGCTTGACCCGGTGATCGCGGGAGCGAAAGCATGTGCCGCCCTCGTTGTTCTGTCCCGGAAGGAACTGGCGTGCGCCGGTTTGCGTTACCTCTTGCCCTCATGCTCACTCTCAACGGGTTAACCGGCCCCGCCCGCGCCTACTCCTGGGCCTACTCCGGGGCCTACTCCGGAGCCGACTCCAGCGCCGGCAAAGTGGCCCGCACGGCGGAGTGTCAAGGCGACTGGCTGCCCGGCTCCCCCACGGCCGGCGACGTCATGAAAGGTGAGATCTCGCTGGTCGGCCTGCCGCCGTACAAGATCGGCAAGAAGATCAACTGGTCGGCCAGCCCGTACGGGAACCGTTCGTGGGAGTACGTGTTCCAGTCGCTGCGCTGGATGGGGACACTGGTCGTCGAGTACGAGAACAGCGGCGAGCGGCACTACCTGGATCGTGCCACCGAGATCACCAAGGACTGGGTGGCCAGGAACAAACGAGGGGCGCGCGGCACGAAACTGTACGTGTGGAAGGACCACCCGGTCTCCCTGCGCACGCAGCCGCTGCTCTGCCTCAGCCGGCACGTCAACGCCGGCTGGCTGAAGGACAGCCTGGCCGAGCACGCCAAGCTCCTGTCGGACCCCCGGCTGTACAAGAAGGGCCACAACCACGGCATCGACCAGGACATCGCGCTCCTGGGCATCGGCTGCAGGTACGGCCGTACGGACTGGGCGAACCTGGCCTCCCGCCGGCTGACCGGCACCGTGAAGCTCGACGTCGACGGCCAGGGCGCGCTCATGGAGCAGGCCCCTCGCTACGCCGTCTATGTGTACGGCAGGCTGCAGGTCGCGATGACCGGCATGAAGGAGTGCAAGCGCAAGGTGCCCGGTGAGATCACCCGGCGGGCAGAGGCGCTGAAGGACTTCATCGCCCACTCGACCATGCCCAACGGCTACATGGTCCCCATCGGCGACGGCAGCGCCGACACCGAGCCGAAGATGGACGCGGGGACGCCGAAGCAGGAGGTGCGGACCTACCGCGCCGGGTACGTGTTCGGCCGCACGGCCTGGGGCGAACGGGAGTCGGCCTACTACTCGATCCGGTTCGGGCCGGGCATGAAGTTCCACGGCCACGAGGACCACCTGGGCGTGACGTACTACGCGAAGGGGCGCGACATCCTGGTGGACGGCGGCTTCCACTCGTACGAGAAGACCGCCTACCGCTACTGGACGCTCTCCCCCGAGGCGCACAACGTGCCCACGGTGGTCGGCGGCAAGTTCCGGCCGCGCACGCCGAGCAAGCTCGTCAAGACGTCGTACGGCAAGGACCGCCAGGCGTTCAGGCTGACCGACAAGGCGTACGGCACGAGCCGCACCAGGTCGGTGCTCGTGAACCACGGCGACGACCTGATGGCGGTGCTGGACACCGCCTCCGGCGGCAAGAAGGTCAGGAACGTGTGGCGTTTCGACCCGTCGCTGAAGCTGGTGTCGAAGGGCGGCGGCAAGGTGGTGCTGGGCGACGGCGACTTCAAGGTCACGCTGCTGCAGTTGTCGTCGTGCGGCCGCGTCGGCGGGCAGAAGGTGCAGCGTGGCGGCAAGCTGGGCTGGGTGTCGCCGACGTACCTGTCGAAGAAGCGCACGAACGTCGTCGTGTCGCCGTCGGCGAAGTCGCTGCTGACGGTGATCGTGCCGGGCACCGACTCGCCGAAGGTGTCGTGTTCCGGCGGGAAGGTCACGGTCGAGGGCGTGTCGTTCCGCTCGGACCTGTTCTAGCGACTCGCGCAGGGGGCTTCGCGGCCCCCTGCGCCCGTCAGGCCGTCAGGAGACCTCCCTGCCCGCGCGGAGCAGGCCGTACGTCACCGCCTGCTCCAGCGCCTGCCACGAGGCGTCGATGATGTTCTCCGCCACCCCGACCGTGGCCCACTCGGAGGTCTCGTCGCTGGAGGTGATGAGGACCCGGGTGATGGCGTCGGTGCCGTGGGTGCCTTCGAGGATGCGGACCTTGTAGTCGACCAGCTCCAGCTTCGCCAGCTCGGGGTAGAGCTGCTCCAGGCCCAGGCGCACCGCCTTGTCGAGGGCGTTGACGGGGCCGTTGCCCTCGCCGGTGGCGACGATGCGCTCGCCCTTGGCGTACAGCTTGACGGTGGCCTCGCTGACCAGTTCGCCGCCCTTCGTGCGCTCGACGATGACGCGCCAGGACTCGACCTCGAAGTGCCGCCTGCGCGAGCCGTGCAGGGTGTCGCGCAGCAGCAGCTCGAACGAGGCGTCGGCGGCCTCGAACGTGAAGCCCTGGGACTCGAGGTCCTTGACCCGCTCGACGAGCGTCTTGGTGGTGTCGGGGGTCAGCTCGTAGCCGAGCTCCCTGCCCTTGAGCTCGACCGAGGCCCGGCCCGCCATGTCGGAGACGAGCATGCGCATGTCGTTGCCGACGGCGGCGGGGTCGATGTGCTGGTAGAGGTTGGGGTCGACCTTGATGGCGCTGGCGTGCAGGCCGGCCTTGTGGGCGAAGGCGGACATGCCGACGTAGGGGGCGTGGGAGTTGGGCGTGACGTTGGTGACCTCGGTGATCGCGTGGGCGATGCGGGTCATGTCGGCCAGCGCCCCCCGCGGCACCAGGTCGAAGCCGCGTTTGAGCTGGAGGTTGGCCACGACGGTGAAGAGGTTGGCGTTGCCGGAGCGTTCGCCGTAGCCGTTGGCGCAGCCCTGCACGTGGGTGGCTCCGGCCTTGACGGCGGCCAGGGTGTTGGCGACGGCGCAGCCCGTGTCGTCGTGGCAGTGGATGCCGACGCGGGCGCCGGTCTGGACGGCGTCGTGGACGATCTCGGCGAGCTCGTCGGGGAGCATGCCGCCGTTGGTGTCGCACAGGGCGATGACGTCGGCCCCGGCCTCGGCGGCGGTCCTGATGACCTCCAGCGCGTAGGCTGGATTGGACGTGTAGCCGTCGAAGAAGTGCTCGGCGTCGAGGAAGACTCGCTGTCCCTCCGCACGAAGGTGAGAGACCGTGTCGCGGATCATCGCGAGGTTCTCCTGGAGACTCGTGCGGAGGGCCAGCTCCACGTGCCGGTCGTGGCTCTTGGCGACAAGGGTCACGACCGGCGCGGCGGATTCGCGCAAAGCGGCTACCAATGGGTCGTCGGCTGCCTTCACACCGGCCCGGCGGGTCGCGCCGAACGCGGCCAGTTGCGCGTGCTTCAGGTCGAGCTCTGTTCGAGCCTGCCTGAAGAACTCTGTGTCCTTGGGGTTGGCGCCCGGCCAGCCCCCTTCGATGAAGCCCACGCCCAGGCCGTCCAGGTGCCGCGCGACGGCGATCTTGTCGGCGACGGTGAGGTTGAGCCCCTCCTGTTGCGCGCCGTCACGCAGCGTCGTGTCGTATACGTGGAAGCGGTCGTCGGCCATGGGTGTTCTCTTCTCTCCGGAAGGCTCGCGCTGGGATGTGGTCTTTCTCGGAAAACAAAAAGACCCCTCACGGACGTGAGAGGTCTGCGCGCTGGCGGTGTCCTTAGTCAGCCAGCGCGCCTGCCGATAATGAGCAGACCGTAGAACATGATGCTCACCAGTCTGCCATACGCATTCACCATCCGGCACGCGGGTCTCACCGACTGGACACCTCGTGTCGCGCCCGGAGGGTCACACGACGACGCCGTCGCCGCCGGTGATGGCCCGTTCGAGCGCGGTCGGGTCGAACACCTCGTCGCCCAGCATCCGCCCGTCGAGCAGTACGGTCGGCGTGCCCTGGATGCGCGCCTTCGCCGTCTGCTCCAGGTGTGCCTGCGCGTACGCCTGCGACGTGACGCAATCGTCCACCGCCGCCCCCGTCTTCCTGGCCGCCGCGGTCAGTTCCTCGACGGTGAAGCCCGAGGCCACACCGTGCGGCGCGGGCTGCATGGCGTACAGCTGGTCCCTGAAGGCCAGCCAGTTCTCCTCGGGGACGCAGCGTGCGGCCGCGGCGGCGCGGACGGAGTTGGAGCGCATGGGCTCGTCCCCGAAGACCGTCACCGAATGGAAGACGATCTTCACCTTGCCCTCCCGCGCCAGGCGCTGCAGCGTGCCGTCCACGGTGTCGTGCATCTTCTTGCAAACGGGACAGTCGAAGTCCTCGTACACGTCGAGCACGGGCGCCTGGCTCGACCGGTCCGCCAGCACCATCGACCCGTCCGCCTGCCGCGTCAGCCGCACCTCGCCGGACGACACGCCCGGCTCGGCGAAGGCCAGCACCGAGATACCGGCGATCACCGCGCACGCGACCGCCACTGCCACCAACCGTTTCACCATCAGCCACTCCACCTCGTTGATCGCGCAGACCCTATCGGAAACCGAAACAATGGCCGCATGAAGGCATACCTGCTTGACCCTGTCATCGCGCGATACGTATTCGAGCACAGCACGCCGCCCGATCCTCTGCTGGAGAGGCTGGAGAAGGAGTCGGCCGAGGCGACCGGCGAGGACGCGGCGAAGCAGATCTCGCCCGACCAGGGCGGCTTCCTCACCATGATCACTCAGATCGTGGCGCCCACGGTGGCCGTCGAGGTGGGGACGTTCACCGGCTACTCGTCGGTGTGCATCGCCCGCGGGTTGTCCGGCGGACGGCTGCACTGCTTCGACGTGAGCGAGGAATGGACGTCGATGGCCCGCCGCTACTGGCGGGATGCCGGCGTCGCCGACCGGGTGACGCTCACCCTCGGGCCCGCGCTGGAGACGCTCGCCGCCTTCGACGAGACGATCGACCTGGCCTTCCTCGACGCCGACAAGGAGAACTACCCCGGCTACTACGAGCTGCTCATCAGCCGCATGCGGCCCGGCGGGCTGCTCATCGTGGACAACACGCTGCGCCGGGGGCACGTCGCCGACCCCGCGCATGACGAGGCCACGACCGCGCACATCCGCCGGTTCAACGACCTGGTGGTCAAGGACCCGCGGGTGACGGTGTACATGCTGCCGGTCGCGGACGGGATGACCATGATCAGGAAAAGATAGCCGTACCACGGAATCGCCGCCCGGCGGGAGCGCCAGGCCTTACGCTTGGTCATCCCGTGACTACAAGAGGACGGCGGCATGGTCAGGCCACTCGACGAACGTTTCCGTACGGCCCGCGACTTGTTTCCCGAGTGCCGGGTGGAGACGGTCCAGGACCGCATCGTGGTGAACGAGCCCGGCACCTGGCAGCACAACACGATCCTTTTCCGGCTGCTGCTGCAACTGGTCGGCACGGCGGCCAGGCAGGGCTGGCAGATCTGGCCCAACATCACCGTCCACCTCGGCGAACACGCCGACCGGTACGTCCCCGACCTGGCCGTGGTGCCGGCCTCGCCGAGGATGCACGAGGAGCACGCCGTGCACGGCGACGCGACGCTGCTGCTGGCCGACGTCGTCTCGATGGGCAGCGGCTACGACGACTACTACGTCAAGCCCTGCGGCTACGCCCCCGCGAGGGTGCCGCTCTACCTGCTGATCGACCCCTTCCAGCGGTCGGTCAAGCTCTTCTGCGACCCCTCGCGCGGCGGCTACGCCACGGAGGTCGTGGTCGCCGTGGGAGAGCCGCTGCCGCTGCCCGCGCCGTGGGGGCTCGCCGTCGACACGGCCCGGCTGATGTGACCCCGGGAGCGCGTCGCCCGGGGGCTCATCCGGTCACACGATCTTGTGCACCCAGTGGTGGGAGTCGGGGCGGGAGCCGTACTGGATGCCCACCAGCTCGTCGCGCACCCGCAGCGTGACGGGCCCCGGGGCGCCGTCGGCCACCGTCCAGGAGCGGTCGGCGCCCTTGACGGTGCCGACCGGCGTCACCACGGCCGCGGTCCCGCACGCGAACACCTCCGTGATCTCGCCCGACTCGCAGCCCGCCTGCCACTCGTCGACCGAGACGAGCCGCTCCTCGGTCTCCAGGCCGAGGTCGCCGGCCAGCTGCAGGATCGAGTCGCGGGTGATGCCGGGCAGCAGGGTGCCGGTCAGGGCGGGGGTGACGAGCTTGCCGCCGAGGACGAAGAACAGGTTCATCCCGCCCATCTCCTCGACGTACCTGTGCTCGTGGGCGTCCAGCCACACCACCTGGTCGCAGCCGTTCTCGACCGCCTGTCGCTGCGCCACGAACGCGGCCGCGTAGTTGCCGCCGCACTTCGCGAAGCCGGTGCCACCGGGGGCGGCGCGGGTGTACTCGGTCGAGAGCCAGACCGAGACGGGCTTGAGTCCGCCGGTGAAGTAGGAGGCCGCGGGAGAGGCGATGACCATGTACTTGTAGGACTTGGACGGGTAGTTGACGCCGAGCCCCGCCTGCGTGGCGATCATGAAGGGCCGCAGGTAGAGGCTGTGGCCCTCGGTGGTCGGCACCCACTCCCTGTCGGTCTGCACGAGAAGCTCCAGCGATTCGACGAACGTCTCCTCGGGCAGCTCGGGCATGGCCATGCGGGCCGCGGAACGGTTGAAGCGGCCCGCGTTCGCGTACGGGCGGAAGGTCACGATCGAGCCCGTGGCCTGCCGGTAGGCCTTGAGCCCCTCGAACAGCTCCTGGGCGTAGTGGAAGACCGACGTGGCCGGGTCGAGGGAGAGAGGCCCGTACGGCATGAGCCGGGCGTCGTGCCAGCCCTCGCCCTCGGTGTGGTCGATCGAGATCATGTGGTCGGTGAAGGTCTGCCCGAAACCGGGGTTCGCCAGTACCTGCTCCCGCTCGGCCGCGGTGCGAGCGTGGTCGGATAGCTGCACGTCGAAGCTGAGCTTCTGAGCGATGGTCATGACGGCGGTCCTTCTCTCTGCGAATCTACGAAACGTGCCGGCGGCCGGGGGTGGCCGCAGGTGCGGTGTCGAGCGGAGCCGCCCGCAAAGGGCAGCCCGTACTTCCTATTGTCTCGCTATATGGGATGGCAAGCGGCCGATGGCGTGGTCGGGCCGTCGGCACGCAAAAAGGCGCCTGGCGGTCCGTGTCGGATCGCCAGGCGCTCGCGGGCTAGGCGGTCCTAGCCGGATACTCGCGCGGTGATGTCGTCACCGATCTCGTGGGTGCTGCGGCCGCTCCGCCGCTCGGCGATGTCGGCGGCGACCGCCTGCTCGACCCTGGCCGCCTCGGCGTGCAGGCCGAGGTGGTCGAGGAGCATGGCGACGGACAGGATGGTCGCGGTCGGGTCGGCCTTGCCCTGCCCGGCGATGTCGGGGGCGCTGCCGTGCACCGGCTCGAACATGCTGGGCGCGGTGCGCTCGGGATTGATGTTGCCGCTGGCCGCCAGGCCGATGCCGCCGGCGATGGCCGCGCCGAGGTCGGTGATGATGTCGCCGAACAGGTTGTCGGTGACGACCACGTCGAACCGCTCGGGCCGGCTCACGAAGAACATCGAGGCCGCGTCGATGTGGGTGTAGTCGGTGGTGACCTCGGGGTATTCGCCGGCCACGCGGTCGACCGTGCGCTGCCACAGGTCGCCGGCGTAGGTGAGCACGTTGGTCTTGTGGACCAGGGTGAGCTTCTTGCGCGGCCGTGAACGCGCCTTCTCGAACGCGTAGCGCACCACGCGCTCGACGCCGTGGGCGGTGTTGAGCGACTCCTGCGTGGCGATCTCGTGGGGCGTGCCGCGCCGCATGACGCCGCCGGTGCCGGCGTAGAGGCCCTCGGTGCCCTCACGGACGACGATCATGTCGATGTCGTCGGCCGACGAGCCGGCCAGCGGCGTCGGCACCCCGGGGAACAGCTTGACCGGGCGGAGGTTGACGTAGTGGTCGAAGGCGAAGCGGAGCCGCAGCAGCAGGTCACGCTCGAGGACGCCGGGCGGGACGCTGGGGTCGCCGACCGCGCCGAGCAGAATCGCGTCGTAGCCGCGCAACTCCTCCAGCACCGCGTCGGGCAGGGTCTCACCGGTGCGGTGATAGCGGGCCGCCCCCAGGTCGTAGTGGGTGGGCTCGAGCTTCGTGCCCACGGCCTCCAGGACCTTGAGCCCCTCGGCCACGACCTCGGTGCCGATGCCGTCACCCGGGATGACGGCCAAGCGGATGTTACGCGAGTCCATGGGTGGTCACCTTACCGGCTCGTCTCGGCTGACGAACACATCATCTCAGACTACGGACGTTCGACGGCCTGGGGCACACCGGGGGACGTCGTGCCCCGGGCCGCATCCGGCGTCAGCGGGTGGAACCCTGCGGGACGCCGCCGTTGTCCCTGCGGTCCAGCGCGGTCTGCACGGCCTCGGCGGCCTCGTCGTCGTGCTCCTCGGCACCATTCCAGGCATACATCTCGTACATGTGACTCAACTCATTTCGCGGGAACGTTCCGATGAAAGGCCGGACTCCGGTCACGAATCCGGGCGGGTCTGCTCTCGTGGTCCGGGGTGACGGACCGGAGGAAAGGGTCTTAACGGCCGACGCAGCGCCACTCACCGCGGCGAGTCGTCGACCTGCCCTAACAGGCCCCGCCGCGGCAGGTAATAAGTACGAGCACCTGGCGCATCTCCGCCACAGTACCTCAGCCGTCTCGTTGGACGTCCTACTATCTTGCATGCTGAGACACGGAAGGCCGCCGCCCCAGCGGGACGGCGGCCTCGTACGAGCGGAGGGCGTCAGTCCTCCAGGTCGACCGAGCGGCCGCTCTCCGCGCCGATCTCGGAGATGATCTGCTCGATCACGTCGGCCGGGATCGCGGTGTCGACGGTCAGCGCGATGAGCGCCTTGCCGCCCTTGACGGACCTGGCGACCTGCATCGAGGCGATGTTGATGCCGTGCTCGCCGAGGAGGCGGCCCACCACGCCCACGATGCCGGGACGGTCGGTGTAGGTGAAGAACGACAGGTGGGCCGTCGGCTCGATCTCCATCTCGTAGCCGTTGACCTCGACGATCTTCGTGATCTGGCGAGGGCCGGAGAGCGTGCCCGACACCGAGACGTGACGGCCGTCGGCCAGCACGCCCCGCACGGTCACCACGTTGCGCCAGTCGGGGCTCTCGGAGCTGGTCACCAGCTCGACGGTCATGCCGCGATCCTTGGCCAGCAGCGGCGCGTTGACGTAGGTGACCTGCTCCTCGATCACGTCGGCGAACACGCCCTTCAGCGCGGCCAGCTCGATCACGCGTACGTCCTGGGCGGCGATCTCGCCGCGCACCTCCACGTCGAGCTTGGTGGCGACCTCGCCGGCCAGCGCGGTGAACACCCGGCCCAGCTTCTCGGCCAGCGGCAGTCCGGGCTTGACGTCCTCGGCCACGACGCCGCCCTGGACGTTGACGGCGTCGGGCACGAACTCGCCCGCCAGCGCCAGCTTCACGCTCCGCGCGACCTGGGTGCCGGCCTTCTCCTGGGCCTCGTGCGTGGAGGCGCCCAGGTGTGGCGTGGCGACGACCTGGTCGAGCTCGAACAGCGGGCTGTCGGTGCACGGCTCCTTGGCGTACACGTCGAGGCC
>NZ_SMJZ01000083.1 GCF_004348345.1 Nonomuraea longispora | reverse complement strand
GGCGGGGCGGAGGCCGGCTCGGGCAGGGCGCGGGCGTCCAGCTTGCCGTTCGCGGTGAGCGGCAGCGCGGGCAGCGCCGTGACGGTGGCGGGCATCATGTGGTCGGGCAGCACCTTGGCCGCGCGCCGGCGCACCTCGGCGGGGTCGACGTCCGCCGGGGTCACGTACGCGTCCAGCCGCGCCAGCGCGTGATCGACCGCCTGCTCGCCTCCGGCCGCGGGTCCACCCCCGGTCGCGTGCCCGGCCGTGTCCGTCCGTCCGGGCGCGTCCGGGCGGCCGTCGCGGAGGACGACGGCGGCCGAGGTGACCGCGGGGTCGTCGAGGAGGACGTTACGGATCTCGTCCGGCTCGATGCGGAAGCCGCGTACCTTGACCTGGGTGTCCAGCCGGCCCAGGTGTTCGAGCCGCCCGTCTGGCCGCAGACGGCCGCGGTCGCCGCTGCGGTACATGCGGCCCCCGGCGAACGGGTCCGGCACGAAACGCTCGGCCGTCAGCTCCGGGCGGCCCAGGTATTCCGTGGCCACCCCCGTCCCGCCGACGTGGATCTCGCCGGGCGCGCCGACGGGAACGGGACGGCCCCGCTCGTCGAGGACGTACACGTGCCAGCCGGGCAGCGGGCGTCCCACCGACCGGGACCCCGCGATGGCGTCGCCGCGGGTCACGGTCTGTGCGGTCACGTGGACCGTGGTCTCGGTGATGCCGTACATGTTGACCAGGCGGCAGCCCGGATACCGGTCGAACCAGCCCAGCAGCGGGCGCACGTCGAGCGTTTCGCCGCCGAACACCGTCAGCCGGACGGCGAGTCGTTCGTCCCGGAGCCGGTCGGCCTCCATGAGCTGGGCGAACGCCGACGGCGTCTGGCTGAGCACGGTGACCCGCTCGCGCACCAGCAGCTCGTGGAACTCCTCGGGCGACCTGGACACCCAGTACGGCACCAGGACCAGCCGGCCGCCGGTGAGCAGCGGCCCCCAGATCTCCCAGACGGAGAAGTCGAAGGCGCTGGAGTGGAAGTTCGACCAGGTGTCGCCGGAACCGAGCCCGAAATCGTCCTGCGTGGCCGTCAGGAGGGCGACGACGTTCCTGTGCGGCACCACGACCCCCTTGGGGCGGCCGGTCGAGCCGGAGGTGTAGATGACGTACGCGGCGCCGTCGGGACCGCCGCTCTCCGGAACGCCGCCGCCGTCGGAGGCGGCGAGCCCTTCGGGGGAGACGACGCTCAGCCCGTCGCCGGCGGGGAAGTCGCGGTCGGCGACGACCACGCGCAGCGCGGCGTCCCCGGCCGTGTACGCCAGCCGCTCCGCCGGATAGGCGGGGTCCATCGGCACGTAGACGGCCCCGGCCTTCAGCACGGCCAGCATGGTGATCACCAGGTCGGGCGTGCGGTCCAGGCAGAGTCCCACCCGGTCGCCCGCCCGCACGCCCATCCCGCGCAGGGCGGAGGCGCGGCGGCCGGCGAGCGCGTCGAGTTCGGCGTAGGTGAGCGAGCGGTCCCCGCCGGTGACGGCGACGGCCTGGGGCTGTTCGGCGGCACGGGCGGCGACGATCTCGTCGATCCGCTCAGGCCGCCGTTCGAGGGACGTGGCCGGGCGGCCGAGGCCGACCACGTGGCGGCGCCTGCGCTCGTCCAGCAGGTCGACGTCGGCGGGGACCAGGTCGTCATCGCCGGCCAGCCGCTCGTACGCGCGGGCGACGTGGACGGCGAACCGCCGCGCCGACTCGCCGTCCACGTCTGCCAGCCGGTGCCGTACGTCGAGGAGGAAGGAGCCGTCGTGGTCGCGGCGGGGTACGAGGGTGAGCGGGAAGGGGGCCGTCTGGCAGGGAACGTCCTCGTCCGAGGCGGTGACCAGCAGCCCCGCGAGGACCCGGCCACCCGCATCCGCGCAGAGCCGGGCGTACCGGCGGGCGTCGCACCGGCCGCCGTCGCCTGCGAGGACGCGGGCGCTCCCGGCCACCAGCTCGCCGGTCGTGGAGGCGCCCGACAGGTCCACCGTCAGCAGCGTCCCGGCGTCGAACGCCCCCAGCGCCTCCTCCGGCCGCGCGGGCGGCTCGGTCACCGCGCCGATCACGGGGCAGCGCTGGTCCTCGTACCGTCCCAGGACCAGCGCGGCCGCGACCGCCACCCGGGCGGCCAGGTGCGCCGAGTCCCGCACCGGCACGCTCACCACCCCGGTACGCTCACCCGCCGCGACATCCCCCGAGGCCCATTCGACGGCCCCGGAGTAGTCGGCCTCCCGCCACTGCTTGACCAGCTCGTCGTCCGGCGCGGCCGCCTGCGGCCGGCCGGCGTGGAACCGTCTGTACGGGACCCGCTCCGTGAGCACCTCGGCCACCATCCGCAGCGACGTCGCGTCCAGCCATGCCCGGTGCGCGACGAGCACCAGGTCGGCCGGCCCGTCCGCGTACTCGATCAGCACGGCCCGCAGCCCGCGCGCCGGCCTGAGCAGCTCGGCGTCGAGCGCCCGCGCGGCCTGCGCAGAACCGGCGGCGGCGGGCACCCGTTCCGTCCACAGGCGGGCGGGCTCGCCCCACCAGTGGCGGGCGGCGTGGTCGAGGGTCCGCGCTATCCGGGCGGCGTCGGCGCCGCCCGGAAGCCTGGTCCGCCGGGCGTGGCAGTGCCCGGACGGCGTGACGGCGGCGGGGATCAGCGTGTCAACGGTGCGGTACACAGAGTGATCTCCAGTGGGTTCGGGTGGCCGGCGGGGCCGGTCGGTGAAGGCGTCAGCGGGTGGTGAAGCCTCCGTCGACGGTGAGCACGCTGCCGGTGACCTGGCGGGACTCGTCGGAGGCCAGCCACACGGCGGCGGAGGCGACGGCGTCGGGCTCGACAAGCGCGTTGGACGGCTGGGCCTGCAGGAACGCCTCCTCGTGCGTGCCCACGGGCACGTCGAGCGAGCGGGCGATCTCCGCCAGCATCCGGCCCTCCACCCGCGGATCGTCCCTGACCGAGCCGGGGCACAGCGCGTTGACCCGCACCTGGCGCGGGGCGTAGTCGAGCGCCGCCGCCTTCGTCAGCCCGATGAGACCGTGTTTGGCGGCGACATAGCCGGCGAAATGCCGGTAGCCCACCAGCCCGGCGGTGGACGCGACGTTGACGATGCTGCCCGAGCCGCGCTCGCACATGAGCCTGCCGACCGCCCGGATGGCCCGCCAGGCGCCCGAGAGGTCAACGTCGAGCATCAGCCGCCACTCGTCCTCGTCGATCTCGTGCGTCACCTTGCCGGACGGCGCGGCGATGCCCGCGTTGTTGACGAGCACGTCCACGGCGCCGAACCGGTCGACCGCCAGGGCCACCGCGTCCTCGATCTCGCGCAGATCCCGTACGTCGGCCTCCTTGACCAGCACCGCGACGCCGGCCTTCCGGCAGAGCTCCTCGGTGTGCCAGAGCTGGCCGGGGGAGCCGAGCGGGTAGGGAACCCCGGGCAGGTCGCGCGCGATGTCGATCAGCACGAGGTCGGCTCCCTCGTGGGCGAACGCCTGGGCGGTGGCGCGTCCGAGGCCGCGGGCCGCGCCGGTGATGACGGCCGTCTTGCCGGCCAGGCGCAGCGTCACGTTCGTTCCTCGGACAGCTCGTCCGTGATCAGCCCGAGCAGGGCGGCGGGGTCGTCCGCCAGGTACATGTGGCCGCCGTCGAGCTCGGCGGTCCTGAACCCGGCGCTGGTGACCTGCTCCCACTGCGCGAGTTGCGCGCCGTCGACCAGCTCGTCGTCTCGGCCGCGCAGCGCGGTGACCGGAACGGGCAGTGGCTTGTCCGTGGCCGGCTCGTACGTCTCGTGCATCTCGACGTCCGCCCGGATCACGGGCAGCAGCAGTGACCGCATCTCCGGGTCTTCGAGCGCCGGATGCGTGTAGCCGGAGAACTCCCTGACCCTGGCCAGGAACTCGTCGTCGCTGAGGCCGCTGGCTTTGGCCTCGCGCCCGTCGTGCGGGCCGGGTGATCCGCTCACGAACAGCCGCTCGGGCGTCACCCCTCTGCCGTTGGCGAGGTGGTTGGCCAGCTCGTACGCCAGCACGGCGCCGAGGCTGTGGCCGAAGAGCGCGACGGGCGGGGTGGCGCCGTCGATCCTGGCCAGGACCTGGGTGCACGCCGCCTCGGCCGCGCGGGCGACCTCGGTGTAGGGGGCTTCGTTGAAACGTTCTTCGCGGCCGGGCAGCTGCACCGGCAGGATGGTCAGGTCCTCGGGGGCCTGCCGCTGCCATCCGCGGAAGAACGACGCTCCGGCGCCGGCGAAGGGCAGGCAGACAAGGTACGTGGGTTCCATGATGCGGATTTCTCCGATCGATCGTCCAGAGGCGGAATCCGGGCCGCGGGGACGTCACCGTTCGGGCGAGCATCTCCTGAGCCGATTACGTAGTGGTCCATGCCGGATACTTTGTGTGACGCTCCCGGTCGGACCGCTGGCCTCTATCGCCTCCCCCGTCCATTCGCGACCGACAAGCCGGGCAGGGCCCGGGGCGGGCGTCGCATCGCTCGTTGCGCCCCCAAGCATGCCGAACGACGGCCAAAACTACGGAGTTTCGGTCCTTTAGGTCAAGTCGAACATGAGAAAACTGTGACACGCGGTGGTGGTTCGGCACCGTCCTGCGTCACATGTCGGACCCCTTCCCCGGGCCCTCTCATACCTGTTCTGACCTGCGGTTATGTAGCCGTCCCAAGGGTCGGTTCCGGCGGGTTTTGCATCGTTCCATCGCCGCTCGGCGATTGCCGCAGTTCGTTGTCAGGCCGCAGGCACCCGAGAGCGTATGTCCTGAATCTAAAGTTTGGGGTAGCCGTATGTAAATCGTCTGTGTCAGTATGTGAGACGGCGTCGGTTACGGCTACAGCGCGTTCGCTGGAGAAGGAAGGGTTTGCCTGGCAGGTGACGTACCTCATCGGCACGATCGCCGACCCCGCCCGGCAGCCGTCAGCTCCCGGCGCGCGATTACCGCCCGGCGCGGCCCACCGCTAGGACCTGCTAGGACACCTCCGCCGGCCTGCCGGTGAGAGCTCGCAGACCCATGGTGACGGCGCCCGCCAGGAGCACCACGCCGGACAGCAGGACCACCTCGGCGGCGGCCAGGCGGGCGGCCACTCGCGACTTCACGGTCAGGACGTTCGGCGGGCCCTGCGCGTTGACGACGACGAACACCGCGCCGAAGACCGCGCCCACCAGCAATCCAGTCGGACGTTGCACGACATCCAGTGAAGCGCGCACAGGCCCGCTCCCACACGGGGGATGCCCCGAGGACGGAGTAGGCCTGGCCCTACCTCACCGCACCGCGCAGATAGGCCGGCACCGCCAGCACCCGGCGGTTGTCGTTCATACGCCTCCTACGCCGCTTCTCCGACGATTGTGGCGTACGGGACTGCGGGAGGGTGGGCCTCAGTCGGTGCCGAACTCCATCGCGGCGTGGTCGAGCAGCTCGTCCTCGGGCGCCTCGCCACGGGAGGCGATCGCCTCGGCGCCGCCCTCCGGCATGGCGCCGATCAGTTTGGTCGAGGACGTCTCCGCCGCGGCGATCAACGCCGAGTGGTCGGCTCCGACCATGCCGAGCCCGGCGTACTGCTCCAGCTTGGCGCGGGTGTCGGCGATGTCGAGGTTGCGCATGGTCAGCTGGCCGATGCGGTCGACAGGACCGAAGGCGGAGTCTTCCGTGCGCTCCATGGACAGTTTGTCCGGGTGGTAGCTGAACGCGGGCCCCGACGTGTCGAGGATCGAGTAGTCCTCGCCGCGCCGCAGCCGCAGCGTCACCTCGCCGGTGATCGCCATGCCGACCCAGCGCTGCAACGACTCGCGCAACATCAGCGCCTGGGGGTCGAGCCAGCGGCCTTCGTAGAGCAGGCGGCCCAGCCGGCGCCCCTCGCTGTGGTAGACGGCGAGGGTGTCCTCGTTGTGGACCGCGTTGACCAGCCGCTCGTAGGCCGCGTGCAGCAGCGCCATGCCAGGCGCCTCGTAGATGCCCCGGCTCTTGGCCTCGATGACGCGGTTCTCGATCTGGTCGGACATGCCGAGGCCGTGCCGCCCGCCGATGGCGTTGGCCTCCAGCACCAGGTCGACGGCCGAGGGGAACTCCTTGCCGTTGATCGTCGCCGGACGGCCGCGCTCGAAGCCGATGGTGACGTCCTCGCAGGCGATCTCCACGCTCGGGTCCCAGAACGGCACGCCCATGATCGGCTCGACCGTCTCGATGCCGGCGTCGAGGTGCTCAAGCGCCTTGGCCTCGTGGGTGGCGCCCCAGATGTTGGCGTCGGTGGAGTAGGCCTTCTCCGTGCTGTCGCGGTAGGGCAGGCCGCGTTCGAGCAGCCACTCCGACATCTCGGTGCGGCCGCCGAGCTCGCTGACGAACCCCGCGTCGAGCCACGGCTTGTAGATGCGCAGCGACGGGTTGGCCAGCAGGCCGTAGCGGTAGAAGCGCTCGATGTCGTTGCCCTTGAAGGTGGAGCCGTCACCCCAGATCTGCACGCCGTCCTCGAGCATCGCGCGCACCAGCAGGGTGCCCGTGACGGCCCGCCCGAGCGGGGTCGTGTTGAAGTAGCCGCGACCGCCTGAGCGGATGTGGAAGGCCCCGCAGGCCAGGGCGGCGAGCCCTTCCTCCACGAGCGCGGCCCGGCAGTCGACCAGCCGGGCGACCTCAGCGCCGTAGGCCGTCGCACGCCCGGGCACCGAGGCGATGTCGGGCTCGTCGTATTGGCCGATGTCTGCGGTGTACGCGCACGGCACCGCGCCCTTCTCGCGCATCCACGCGACCGCTACCGAAGTGTCGAGGCCGCCGGAGAAGGCGATGCCGACACGTTCGCCGACAGGCAGAGAAGTGAGAACCTTGGACACGCGTGAAGTATATACATAGGTATGCATGATCATGCAACGTCGGGCTGCCACGACTCTCCGCCGTGTCGGGTCGTGCTCAGCGGGCGGGCTGCCCGGCCGCGGCGGCCCGGGGTTCGTTCTCCGGAGCCGGTTTGTACGCGCGCCCGGCCGCCTCGATGTGCGCCTTGGCCGCCTTCCCCGCCGCCTTCGGGTCTCCGGCGCGGATGCCGGCGACGATGGCCTGGTGCTGCTCGGTGATCGCGCCGGCCCAGTGGGGGTCGTCGAGGTTGGCCACGGTCGTGACCGCGATGCGATCCCACACCCGGTGCAGGGTGTCCTCCAGGAACGGGTTGCCGGCCGCCGCTCCGATGGCGCGGTGCAGGGCGAGGTTGGCCTGAGCGGAGGCGTGGGCGTCGTGGGTCTGCACCGCCGCCTCGACCGCGTCGACGGCACGGTCGAGCGCGTCGATGTCGGCGGGGGCCAGTTGCCCGCGGGCCTGCCGGGTGGCGGCCAGCTCGGCGGCCAGCCCTTCGAGCGTGGCGCGCAGGACGAACAGGTGCTCCGCCTCGGCAGCGGTCAGCGCGGCGACGGCGACACCTCGGGCTGCCGGGATGACCAGCCCTTCGGCCAGTAACCTGCCGATGGCCTCGCGTACGGGAGTGCGGCTGACGCCCAGGTCGGTGGCCAGCGCCGCCTCCGTCAGCCGTTGGCCGGGAGCGTATTGCCCCTCCGCGAACCGGTGGCGCAGCGCCACGTAGACCGCATGGGCGCTGCCCGGCTGGGATTCGGAAGAGACCGCCATGGGGTGAGTATACATTGCATGCAAACGCTGCCCGAGCACTCTTGACATGCATTGCATGCAATGAATACGTTGCCACTCATCGAGGCAGGAGCCGGAAGGAGGGCGACCATGCTGGACCCGCTTCAGCTGCTCGTTCTCGCCGGCGCGGGCTTCCTGGCAGGCGCCGTGAACGGCGTCGCGGGCGGCGGTTCGCTGATCTCCTTCCCCGCGCTCATGGCGATGGGCTACTCGCCGATCGCCGCCAACGTGACCAGCGCCCTCGCCACCCTGCCCGGCTACGTGGGCGGGCTGGTCGGCTACCGGGACGAACTGCCCGCCGTGCGCCCGCAGGTGCCGCGGCTCTCCGTGGTCAGCGCCTGCGGCGCCGTGTGCGGGGCCGCGATCCTGCTCGCCGCGCCGCCGGAACAGTTCGAGTCGATCGTCCCGTTCCTCGTCCTCGTCTCCGTCGTCGCGCTGGCCCTTCAGAAAAGCCTGGCCCGGCGCGTCGGCGGGGACAGGGCGGCGGGCGGCGGTCACGCGCTGCTGGCCGGCCAGTTCGTGGTCGCGATGTACGGCGGCTACTTCGCCGCCGGGCTCGGCGTCATGATGCTCGCCGTCCTGGGCACGTTCCTGGCGGACGACCTGCACAGGCTCAACGCGCTCAAGAGCGCGCTGTCCCTGGTCGTCGGCCTGATCTCAGCCCTGTGCTTCTCCGTGTTCGGCCCCGTCGAGTGGATCCCGGTCGCGGTCATGTCGCTCACCGGACTGGCCGGCGGCCGGAGCGGAGTGGTGCTCGCCCGGCGCGTGCCGCCGCACGTCTTACGGTGGCTGATCGTCGGTTTCGGTCTCATCCTGTCCGTCGCGCTCTTCGTGAGGTGACCATGCGCGAACGATCCGACCTCCTCATCACCGGCACTCACCTGATCTCCATGGATCCCGCCGTCGGTGACGTGGCGAACGCCGACGTCCTGGTCCGTGACGGGCGGATCGCGGAGATCGTTCCGCACCCCGGCGCGCACGACGTCACGGACGCGGAGGTGATCGACGGAACGGGCACGATCATGCTGCCCGGCTTCGTCGACACCCACTGGCACCTGTGGAACTCGCTGCTGCGCGGCACCGTCGGCGACCGTCCGGGCAGCGGCTACTTCACCGTCAAGCGCGCCCTCGCACCCCACTTCGAGCTCGGCGACTTCTACTGGGCGGCCCGGTTCGGGCTGGCCGAGGCGGCCAGTGGCGGCATCACCACGGTGCACAACTTCGACCACAACGTGCGCGGCCCCCAGGACGCCGACGCCAACATCCAGGCGCACCTGGACTCCGGGCTGCGCGGGCGCTTCTCGTACGGACCGCCGGACTCGGCGTCGCCCGACGCCACCAACGACCTCGACGACCTGCGCAAGCTGCGGGCCCGCTGGCCCGACCACCAGCTCGACGGCAGGGTGGACTTCGGCGTCGCGCTGCGCGGGCCGTACCGGACGCCGCCCGAGGTCTACGAGCGCGAGTGGGCCGAGGCCCGCGCGCTCGGGCTGCCCATCACCATGCACTGCGACCGGTGCCTGCGTGAGGAGGGCTGCCGCGCCTGCGGTCTCGCCCGGCTGGAGGAGCTGGGTCTGCTGGGCGAGGACGTGCAGGTCGTCCATGCCGTGCACGCCGACGGGCGCGACATCGAGGCGCTGGCCCGCACGGGCACCCGGGTGTCGCTGAGCCCGATGACCGAGCTGCGCACCATGGGCTTCCCGCTGGTCACCGAGTTGCTGGAGGCAGGCGTGCCGGTGTCGCTCTCGCTCGACACGCTCGCCATGCCGACCAGCGCCGACATCCTCGGCCACCTGCGCATGATCGTCTCCGTGGAGGCGGCGCGCACGGGCTCGGCCGCGATCACCCCGCGCCGGCTGCTCCAGCTCGCCACCATCGACGGGGCCAGAGATCTCGGCCTGGACGACACCGCAGGCTCCGTCACTCCCGGCAAGCGCGCCGACCTCGTGATCCTGCGAGCGTCCGACATCAACCTGGTCCCCTCGGGCGACCCGGTCGAGGCGCTCGTCTACACCGGCCAGATCGACAACGTCGACACCGTCATCGCCGACGGCCGCGTACTGAAGCGGCGGGGCGCGCTCATCCTGGACGACGGCGAGCCGGACCCCGTCGCGGTGGCCGCGGCCCGCCGGGACGCCCTGCTCGCCAGGGCCGCGGCGGCAGGCGACTGGCCCCCTTCACCGACCACGCCGTCAACCACCGCAGGCGAAAGGAGTCTGCAATGACCGCCCCCCACCCCGCGGCCACGCGGGGCGCACTCGCGCCCAAGGCCGCCGTCGCCATGTTCGGCCTGCTGCTGCTGGCCTACACCATCAACGCCATGGACCGGATGGTCTTCCCCATCCTGCTCGTCGAGGTCCGCGCCGAGTACGGCTTCAGCCTGGAGGCGGCGGGACTGCAGGCCACCGTGTTCGCCATCGGCATGGGCCTGGCCGGTCTGCCCGCCGGGTACCTCCAGCGCAAGCTCGGACGCAAGCGCACGATCGTCGTCGGCACGCTGGTGTTCTCGGTCGCGACCGCGCTCACCACGGTCTCCATCGGGTTCTTCGACATGCTGGTCTGGCGCGTGCTGTCCGGCGTCGGCGAGGCACTCCAGCTCGCGATGATCATCGCGGTCGCGTCGAGCGCCTTCCCCGCCCGTCGCGGGGTCGCGATCGGCAGCGTCAACATGGCCTTCGCCGCCGGCTCGATCATCGGCCCCTCGCTCGGCAGCGTGCTGCTGGAGGGGTACGGTACGTGGCGGGCCCCGATGATCGCCTACGCCCTCATCGGCGTCGCGCTGGCCCTGGCCACCGTGTTCCTCGTCTCGCCGCGGCTGACCGAGATCGACCCCGCGGAGAACGCGACCAGGCACGTCGGCGGCGCCCGCAGCATCCTGTCGCGCAACCCGCTCGTGCTGGCCGTCATCACGGCGCTGTTCGGGCTGGCCGACTTCGCCTTCATCGGCATGTACGCCAGCTACCTGCGTGACCAGCTCCACTACAGCCCTGGCGGCGCCGGGTTCGTCATCGGCCTGTCCGGCCTGGCGGCCTTCGCCTCCCCGGCCGGCGGCCACCTCGCCGACCGGTTCAGCCCGAGGGTGGTGTTGACGGTGCTCAACCTCGGCGTGGCCGCCAGCGGCCTCGCCCTCTTCCTCGGCTCCGCGTCCACCCCCTGGCAGGCGACCTTCTCGTTCCTGTTCGGGCTGTTCGCCAGCGCCGGCATGTACGTCGCCGCCGCCAGCTACCTCGTCAAGTCCGCCGGCCCCGAGATCGTCAGCCGGGCCGCCGGGCTCTTCGTCACCTGCATCTACGTCGCGGCCGGCGTCGCGGGCCTGCTCTTCAGCACCCTGGTCGAGGCCACCGGCTGGGTCGGCGCGGGCATGGTGCAGATCGTCGGCTTCTCCGTGCTGGGCGCGGCGCTGGCGCTCGTGCTGCGCCCCGACCTGTTCAGCAGGACCCTTCCATCCGAGGTGCACTGATGCTCTGGCAACCCACCCAGGTCGCCCTGCCCGTGAGCGGCACGGCCGACCGGTTCCCCGTACGCCGCGTCTACTGCGTCGGCCGCAACTATCTCGACCACATCAGGGAGATGCAGGAGGGCGACGAGCGCGACGACCCCTTCTTCTTCCAGAAGCCGGCCGACGCGGTCGTCCCTGACAACGCCGAGGTGCCCTACCCGCCGCAGACCGGGGACCTGCACTACGAGGGCGAACTGGTCGTCGCCATCGGCGCCGAGGGCGCGGGCGTCGACGTGCGGGACGCGTACGGGCTGGTCTTCGGCCATGCGGCCGGCATCGACCTGACGCGGCGCGACCGGCAGCGGGAATGCCGCGAGCGGGCCCACCCGTGGGAGGCCGGCAAGTCCTTCGACCACTCGGCGCCCTGCGGCCCGATCCTGCCCGGCTCCGACCCGCTGGACGGAGAGCTGACGCTCACCGTCAACGGCGAGCGGCGCCAGCACACCGGGCTGGAGCTGATGATCTGGAACGTGCCCGAGATCATCAGTCACCTCTCGCGCTCGTACCGGCTGATGCCGGGTGACCTGATCTACACCGGCACCCCGGCGGGCGTCGGACCCGTGCTGCCCGGCGACCGCGTGCGCGTCGAGATCACAGGCCTGCCCTCCCTGACCGTCACCATCGTCGAAGGAGAGACCCATGCGACCCAGCGAACGGCTTGAGTACGACCCCATCGAGGGCCGCCCCGCGCTCCGACTGCCCGCCGGCAAGCGCATGGCGGTCTGGGTCATCGTCAACGTGGAGACCTGGTCCGACACCGACCCGATGCCGAGGACGGTGCTCACGCCGCCGGCCGGCGGCATCCCCGCCCCCGACGTGCCCAACTGGGCCTGGCACGAGTACGGCAACCGCGTCGGCGTGTGGCGCATGATCGAGGCCATGGACCGCCAGGAGGTGACCGGCACGCTGGCCATCAACGGCCAGGCCGTCACCCACTACCCGCAGATCTCGAAGGCCGCACTGGACCGCGGGTGGGAGTTCGTCGGCCACGGCTTCACCCAGAAGAACATGCAGAAGGTGGAGGACGAGCGGGCCGACATCCAGGCCACCACCAAGGCGATCGAGACGGCGACGGGCCGCCGCCCGCGCGGCTGGCTCGGCCCCGGGCTGACCGAGACCTGGGAGACGCCCGACATCCTGGTCGAGGAGGGCTACGAGTACGTTTGCGACTGGGTGCTGGACGACCAGCCCGTGGAGCTGGCCACCCGGACGTCGCCCATCGTCAACATCCCCTACACGCAGGAGTGCAACGACGTCGCGATGATGCTGATCCAGCACCATCCGGCCCGGGAGTACTTCCAGCGCGCCGTCGACCAGTTCGACCAGCTCTACAAGGACTCCGCGGACTCGGCCCGGGTGATGGCGCTGGTGGTGCACCCGTACATCATGGGCGTCCCGCACCGGCTGCGGTATTTCGAGCAGGCGTTGCAGCACATCCGGGCGCACAAGGACGTCGCGTTCATGACCGGCGAGCAGATTCTCGACTGGTACCGGGACGTACGCCCTTCGTGACGCCGCCCGGGATCCCGCCGGCCACGGCCCTGCCCGTGACCCAACGGGCAGGCTCCCGGCCGCGCCGGGCGGGCCGCCGCGTCTCGTTCCTGCTGCGGTTGACGAACGGGCGCGTGAGGTAGCCGGTGAAGGCAGGGGTCGCGCGGTCGGCGAGGGCGGCCCGCGTGCTCAAAGACTTCAGTGGAGTCCGTACATGACCGTCAGGAGGGGAACCCCACCGAATGCGTGTCCATGAACTCGCGGATGCCCTCGATGCCCATCTCCCGGCCCATGCCGCTGTGGTTGAAGCCGCCGAACGGCGCCCGCTCGTCCAGGTGCCCGGCCCCGTGCGCGTTGACGAACGTGTAGCCCGTACGCAGCCGCGCCGCCACGGCCGCGGCCCGGCCGGGGTCCTCCGTCCACACGGAGGAGCACAGCCCCGACCAGGTGTCGTTCGCGCGGGCCACGGCGTCGTCCACGTCGTCGAACGGCAGGATCGGCAGCGTCGGGCCGAACTGCTCCTCCGTCACCACCCGCGTGTCATCGGCGGGGTCGAGCACCAGCGACGGCCGCAGGAAGTTTCCCGTGGACAGGTCGGCGCCCTCGGCGGGAGCGCCGAACTCCCGCACCTCCGCCCCCGACGAGCGGGCCTGGCCGAGCAGTTCCCGAACGTACGTGAGCTGCCGCCGGCTGTGCAGGGGACCCATGGTCACCCGCTCGTCGAGACCGTGACCCAGACGGGTGGCCGCGAGCATCCCGGACAGCCCCTCCACCACCTCGTCGTAGCGCGACCGGTGCACGTAGAGGCGCTTGATCGCCATGCAGATCTGCCCGGTCGAGTCGAACGTGCCCGAGAACAGGCGGTGCATCGCGTCAGGGCCGAGCTCGGCGTCGTCCAACACGATCGCCGGGTCGTTGCCGCCCAGCTCCAGCGCCACCCGGGTCAGCGACTCGGCGGCCATGGACATGATGCGCTTGCCGCCCGCCGGGCTGCCTGTGAAGCACACCTTCTTGACCCGGCCGTCCTGGATCAGCGCCCCGCCGATCTGCGCGTCCGCGCCCGTGACGATGTTGAGCACGCCCGGCGGCAGCGCCCGCGCCACCACCTCCGCGGTGCGCACGGTCGCGAGCGGGGTCGTGGGCGGCGGCTTCACCACGACGGTGTTGCCGGCGATCAGCGCCTGCGGCAGCGAGGCGGCCAGGATCGCCAGCGGCCAGTTGAACGGAACGATGATCGTCACCACGCCCAGGGGCATGTGGGAGATCTCCGTCCGGTACGGCGGCGCCGGCAGGGTGGTCACCTGCCCGACCTCGCCGGCCAGCCCGGCGGCAAGCCGGAAACGGTGCTCGAAGACGACCGAGTCGATGTGGGACTCCAGCCGGATCTTGCCGTTCTCACGGGTGAGGATCTCGGCCGTGGCCGCCCGCTCGGCCTCCAGCGGAGCCAGCGCGGCGATCAGCGCCGCCGCACGATTCTCCGGGGTGCGGGCGGACCAGGCGGGGAACGCCCGGTGGGCGGCGGCGACCGCCGACGTGGCCTGCTTGGCGTCGGCGGCCGCGGCGTAGCCGACGACGGACGTGCCGTCGGCCGGGTCGATCACCTGGAGCGAGTCGCCCGCGCCGTGGCGCTCGCCGTCGATGAAGAGGTCGGTGCGGATCTCGGGTAGCTGGTCCAGCGGCGTCATCGACTGTCACCTCAGCGTCGTCCCAGGACCCGTGTCACCGGACCCGTCGTGTTTGGCGTCATGCTACAGCGGGTTCACCGGGGCCTCTCGTGGTCATATGACCCGTTCCGTCCGGGGCGATCCGGCAGGGCCGACCGAGACAGACGACGTAGACGGCTACCGGACGCGCCCGTTGAGGGTGTCGAGGAACGCGGCGGTGATGGGCACCTCGTTGGCGGCGTCCAGCGACACCATGCGCACCTCGCCCCTGCTGCGGGTAAGCGCCGCCCGCGCGCCGGCGGGGTCGAGCCAGTAGTTGAACTCCTGCGTGCATTCGAGGCGTTGGTCAGAGATCCAGTTAATCCCGGTCCCGGCCGCGTGACGAGAGCTCGGATCGGACGGGCCCGCCGGGCAGGTCGCCGAGCAGCCGCCGGGCGGCCTGGGCGCCGAGGCTGGTGTCGATGTGCCGGCGCATGACGGCGGCCGCGCCCTCGGCCTCACCCGCGATCACGAGCTCGACCAGCGCCTCGTGCTCGGCGGCCTTGCGGTCGCGGGCGTCCTGGCCGCGTTCGGCCTCCAGCGCGAGCCGGCGGTAGCGGTCGGCTTTGTCCCACAGGCTGTCGAGCGTCTGGATGAGCAGATCGTTGTGCGAGGCCGCGTAGAGGGCCCTGTGGAACCGGCGGTGGGCGACGAGGTGCGCGTAGGCGGGGTCGGCAGGTAGCGGCTCCAACCCCTGAGCGGCGGCGCGCATCGCGGTGATGTCGGCTTTCGTACGGCGCTCCGCGGCCAGCGCGACCGCGAGGGGATCGAGGGAACGCCGCAGCTCCAGCAGGTCGCGGGCCTCCTCCGCGGCGAGCGGGGCGACGCGGGCGTCGCGGTGGGCGTCCAGCTCGACGAGCCCTTCGCTCTTGAGACGGCGCAGGGCCTCGCGCAGCGGAGTGGTGCTGATGCCGATGTCGCGGGCCAGACGCGCCTGCGCGATGACGGAGGCGGGCGGCAACTCGCCGGAGAGGATGAGCTCCTTGACCCGCAGGTAGGCGAGGTCGGCCTTGGTGGAGTGGGGCTCGGTCACTGGTCCGGTCATCGTCGTCCTGTCTCGTCGATCCCGGTTGTACCTACACCAGCCGGTTGTGCCGCACTCACGTACGGGAGACGACAGCTTGACGCCATAGGTTATAACGAAGCAGAGCGTGCGCCGTCGGCCGAGGAGGAAGCACCCGCCGTCGGCCGTCGATGTTCGCCCGCGCGTACGCCGGCGTGCTAGACGGCGACGAACGATGGCGGCGGCTGGACGCCCCGAGCTCGGCCACCTTCCCCCCGTACGTCCTGCGCGACCTCCTGGCCCGGCCCGCCGGGGGCGCGCTCAGCCGGGGGTGAGGCGTAGGACGGCGCGGTCGCCGGTGAGGTGGATGAGGTCGAGTCGCATGTCGTTGATGCGGCCGGTCTCGCCGGGGGCGAGCACCAGTTCGCCCTCGTCGCGGCAGCGGTCGTTGACGCAGTTGCTGCTGATGCTGCCCGCCATCCCCTGGACGCTCAGCTTCCCCGCGGATCCCTTGAGCGTGATCCGGGCTCCGTCCGGGCCGAGGGCGCCGATGGCCAGCTGCCGGATCCCCAACCGTCTGCCGACGGTGAACGAGTCGCCGGCCCGGATCTCGATCTCGCAGTCGGCGTCCTCGCACGACGACAGGTCGCGCCCGTCGGCGGCCAGGGACCCGGTGGGCGTTTCGTCAGGGGTGGACGCGCCGGGCGCGCCGCCCGCCGCCGGTGCGGTGGGTGTGGTGGCGCAGCCGGTGAGCACGAGCAGCAGGCAGGCGGCGGCGGGCCGGGCGAGGATCGGCATGGGGCTCCTTGTCGGACGGTGTGCCAACATGAAGAAGATAACCCTCTGTCACCATTCGAATCCATCCGGTCGTGATCGTGAGGCGGGCCGCGCTTCCCGCACCGCCGGCGCGCGGGGTGCGTCGGGCTCCCGCCCGTGAAGTTGATCAACTGACGGCGGTTGGGGGTGGCGACTGGTTAGGCTGCGTCACAGCGCGGCGAGAGATCAGGCGGCGGGAAAGCAGGCGCCAAGGGATCAGGCGGCGAGGGATCAGACGGCGAGGTGACGGTGGTCGGTGAGGCGGCGCGGCTGCTGGAGGGCTTCGGCCGCCGGTACGCGGCCGCGGTGCGCCTGGCCACGGTCGCCCCGATCGTCGCGATCGCCCTGTTCCGCGCCTCGCCCGAGAACGTCGCGGGCACCGCGGTGGCGGGCGGTGCGGCCGCGGTGTGGACCTGCGGCTACGCCTGGTGGCTGCGCGCGGGCCGCGGGCACGCGCCGGTCGCCCTGGACGTGGTCGTCCTGGTGGGCCTGTACACGAGCATCTTCCTGACCGACGCCGTCGAGGACCGCAACACCGGCTGGCTGCGGCTGCTGATCACGTTCGCCTGCGTGACGTGCCAGTGGCACACCCCGCCACTCGCGGGAGGTCTCGCCGCGCTGGCGATGGGCGGCGGGGCGGTCGGCCTGATCACCATGGCGGGAGCGGCGGAGGTGGACAGCAGCCTGATCACGGGGACGGTGTGGGCGATGCCGGCGGCGGGGTTGTCCAGAGCGGCCTGGGTGCTCGTGCACCGCGCCGCCCGGCGCGCGGACCGGGCGGCGGCCGAGGCCGTACGCGCGCGCGCCGAGTCGCAGGTGGCCGAGGCGGTCCGGGCCGAGGAACGCGAGCTCGGCAACTCGTTGCACGACACGGCCGCCACGACGCTGCTGATGGTCGGCATCGGGCAGGTGCGCTCGGACGCGCAGTGGCTGGCCCCGCAGGCGAGTCGCGACCTCGACCGGCTGCGTTCCGACAGCGGGCGCACGCCCGAGCATGCCGATCTCGTCGAGTTGTTACGCGCCGACCTCGACTTCGTGCAGCTGACCGTGGAGTTCGAGGCTCCGGACGCGCTGCGGCTGCCGTTCGAGGTCGCCAGGGCGATCGCCGACGCGGCCAGGGAGTCCCTCACCAACGTACGCCGCCACGCGGGAACGACCCGGGCGGCCGTCCTGCTGAGCGGGGACGCCCGGTCCCTGCGGCTCGACGTCGCCGACCAGGGCAAGGGGTTCTCGCCCGGTACCGTGGCCGGCACCCGTCGGGGCCTGCGCGAGTCCGTACGCGGCAGGATGAGCCGCATCGGCGGCACGGCCACGATCACCTCGGCCGAGGGCGCAGGCACCCTCGTCAGGCTCGAATGGCACGCCGATGAGTGAGGCGGCCGAGGAGATGACCCGGGCGCAGTTGCGGCACGGCCTGCGGCTCGCGACGCTGCTCATCGTCCTGGGGACGGTGTGCGGGCAGGGGCTGCCCAACGTCCTGCGCCACCTCGGCTCGTACCCGGTGCCGCTCGCGCAACTGGCCGCTTACGCGGTGCTCGCGTCCGTGCTCGCCGGCGAGGCCGTTCTGCTCCTCCGGCGGCGGACGTGGGGACGGCTGCTGCGCCAGATCGCCGTCGCGGCCGTGCTCGCCGCGTCGGTCCTCTCGTACGTGACCCTGCCCGAGGGGCGCACCTCGACCAGCGTCGACTGGGTCTTCGGCGCCGCCAACTGGGTGGGCCTGGTCGTGCTGCTCGACCGTCCGCTGCGGGCCGCCGTGGCGTTCCTGGTCGCCCACGACCTGACCGCCCTGGCGCACCTGGTCACCATCGACCCCAACCGGGGGGATCTGGCCAGGTTCGCGACCGGCTCGGTGACCGTGATCGGCCTTCCCCTGTGCGTGGCCGTGGTGGCGGCCGTGTTCAACTCGCTCAGCGCGGCGGCCGCGGCAGCCCGCGCGGAGATCGAGCGGGTACGCGTCGCCGAGGCGGTCGCGGAGGAGTCCCACCGGCGCAGGCAGCAGCGGCTGGCCGAGCTGTCGGCGACCACGATCCCGCTGCTGGAAGGGCTCGCCGACGGCTCGCTCCGCCCGGAGGACCCGGCGATCCAGCGGCGCTGCGCGATCGAGGCGGGCCGGATGCGCAGGTTGTTCGCCGAGACCGACACCGTGGCCAACCCGCTGCTGCACGAGCTGCGCCACTGCGCCGACGTCGCGGACCGCAAGGGCGTCGTGGTGGAGCTGGACGCTCGCGGGCAGTGGCCGACGCCGCCCGTGGCGGTCCGGCGTGACCTCACCGAGCCGGTGCTGAGGGTGCTGGCCACCGCCGCCTCCCGGGCCCGTATCGCGGTCGTGGGCGGCGCGGACCTGGTGTCGGTGAGCGTCGTCGCGGACAGCGGCGAGGTGGACGTGCCGGAACCGGTGACGCGCGGGGTGCACGTCGAGACGGTGACCAACGACGACACGGTATGGATGGAGGTCCGATGGCAGCCGACTCCCCAGCAGACCACGCAGCCGGCCGCACTGCAGGCGAGCTGATCACCGCGGTGATCGTCGACGACCACGCGGCGATCGCCGCGGGCGTGCGCGCCTGGTGTTCCGAGGCCGTGCCACCCATCGCGCTCGTCGACGCCGGCGACCGGCTCGCCGACGTGTGGACCGGTCCCGGCGCCGACGCCGACGTGGTCATCTTCGACCTGGAGCTGGTGCCGCGCCGCCCGGACTTCGGCGAGCTGCGCCGACTGGTCGACAACGGCCGCCGCGTGATCGTCTACTCCCAGCACACCGACGACGCCACCGCGATCAAGTGCGTCGACCTCGGCGCGCTCGCCTACCTGACCAAGC
Organism: Nonomuraea longispora; assembly: GCF_004348345.1. Lineage (GTDB taxonomy): Bacteria > Actinomycetota > Actinomycetes > Streptosporangiales > Streptosporangiaceae > Nonomuraea > Nonomuraea longispora. Next base: position 15,272 of record NZ_SMJZ01000083.1, on the reverse strand, counting down.
GCGAGGGCCCCGACCACCTGGTGCCCGCCATCCGCTCGGCCGCGCGGGGCGAGCCCTACACCGCGCCGTCGTTGTCCGGGGCCCTCATCGCCGACGACGCTCCCGGCCGGCCGCGGCTGTCCCAGCGCGAGACCGAGGTGCTGCGGGCGTGGTTCGTGGCCTCGTCCAAGGAGCTCGTCGCCGCGAAGCTCAACATCACCGTCAAGACCGTCGACACCTACATCGCCCGCGTACGGGTGAAGTACGCCAACGTCGGACGGGCCGCCCGTACCAAGAGCGAGCTCGTCGGCCGCGCCCTCGACGACGGGCTCATCACGCTCGCCGAGCTCAACGACACGACGACCGCTTTGTAGGGCGTTCACCGGACACCGGTCCCGCCCGTGCCTTCCTAGACTGGCCAGCGGTCGCGGCCATGCCGAGCGGCACCCTCCGCGATGGGGCGACGGGTGCCCGCATCACTCGCGTACGAAGGCCACAGGGAAGGTTCCCGTTTTGCCGTTGGTGCTCTGGACGGGGGCGTTGGCAACGGCCCGCGGACCGCGTGGGAACCCGTAGGGGAGTGATCGGTCAGTGCCGGTCGGCGGGCTGGGCCTGTTCGTGTCCGAGTTGGTCGTGCGTGAGGCCGCGGTCCTCGGGAGCGGTTGAGGAGTTCGCCGGGCAGGGCGGCCGGATTCGGGTACGGGACCGCCGTCCTGCTCTTCCCGGCGCAGATCTTCTTCTCCACCCGTGGCGCCACAGAGGGCTCGCGGCGGTCATCCACTGTGACAGGGAAGCGCAAATGGGACTGGAGATCAGGTTTCTCGGGCCATTCGACGTCATGGCGAACGGGGAGCCGGTGAAGCTGGCCGGACTGCGGCGTGCGGGGGTGCTGGCCCGGCTGGCTCTGAGCGCCGGCCGGGTGGTCCCCGCGGACCACCTCCTCGCCGACGTGTGGGGCCACAGCACGGTGAGGACGGCGGGAAAGCAGCTGCACATCGTGGTGTCCAAGCTGCGCGGGCTCCTCCAGCCGTACCAGGGCGGCGAGATCATCGCGACGGTCCCCGGCGGCTACCAGCTCGATCTTCCCCGCGAGAGCGTGGACGCCCACTTGTTCACGTGCCTGACGCGCCGGGCGCGGGCCGCGCGGGACGAGGGGGAGATCGCGACGGCGGACGGGCTCTTCCGGCGGGCCCTGGCGTTGTGGCGGGGCAACGCGCTGGAGGGCATGCCCGGCGCGTGGGCGCAGGCCACGTGCGCCCGTCTGGAGGAGGAGCGCCTGACAGCGCTCGAGGACCACATCGACCTGCGGCTGGAGTCCGGAGACCATCACGCGGTGGTGCCGGTGCTCACCGCGCACGCCGAGGCGTACCCGCTGCGGGAGCGGCCGCGCGCCCAGCTGATGCTGGCGATGTACCGGGCGTCGCGGCCGTGCGAAGCCCTCGAGGTGTACCAGGAGACGCGCCGCGTCATGGTCGGCGAACTGGGCGTCGAGCCGGGCGCGGTGCTGCAGCGCATCCAGCAGGCGGTGCTCAGGCGCGACCCCGCGCTCGACCTCTCGTCCCCGGCGCAGCGCGTCACGCTCACCAGGGCCGCCGTCCCGCACGAGCTTCCCGCCGACACCCGCGCGTTCACCGCCCGCACCGCGGAGATCGCCTGGCTGCGCCGGGCGCTCACCGGCGCGGTGCCGGGGCGGCCGGCCGTGGCGGCCGTCCACGGCGCCGGAGGGGTCGGCAAGTCCGCGCTGGCCGTGCACGCCGCGCACGGTGTCGCGGGCGGGTTCGCCGACGGCGTCCTCTACCTCGACCTGCGCGCCGCCACCGCCGGGCGCACGCCGCTGACGCCGTACGAGGCTCTGAGCCGGCTGCTGCGCTCCCTCGGGGTGGACGGCGCCGCCGTACCGCCCTCGCTGGAGGAGGCAGCGGCCCGCTACCGCGCGCTGACCTTGACGCGCAACCTGCTCGTCGTCCTCGACGACGCGCTCGACGCCGGCCAGGTCGGACCGCTCGTCCCCGCGGGGCCGAAGTGCGCGGCCGTCATCACCAGCAGGCAGGTCATGGCCTCGTTCGACACCACGAGCCGGCTGGACCTGACGAGGCTCGCCGACGCCGAGGCCACCGGGCTGCTCGCCCGGACCGTGGACCCCTCGAGGGTCGCCGCCGAGCCGGCCGCGGCGCAGCGGATCGTCCGGCTCTGCAACGGGCTGCCCCTCGCGCTGCGCATCTCGGCGGCGCGGCTGGCCGGCAGGCCGGACCGGCGGTTGTCCGCCCTGGCCGCGCAGCTGGGCGACGACACCCGCCGGCTCGACGCGCTCGAACACGCCGACCTGTCGATCCGCGACAACATCGCGGCCGGCCTACAGCAGCTGCGGGCAGCGCCCGACGCCGTCCACGCCTTTCACCTGCTGGGGCTCATGGGCACCGGCACCCACACGGCCGCCGCCACGTCCGCTGTCACCGGCTGGCCCGAACCGCGCGCGGAGGCCGCGCTCGACCGGCTCCTCGACGCCCGCCTGCTCGAACGGGGCGGGTTCCGCCGTTACCGGATGCCCGAGCTGATCCGCCTCTACGCCCGCGAGCAGGCCGCGCGCCACGTGCCCGAGCCGGTCCGCGTCACCGCCGCCCGGCAGGCGTTCCACCACCACCCGGCCAGGGAGCACGATCCGTTCGTGCACCACCGCGGCCCGGCCGACCGTGCCGCCGCCCTCTCGCGTCCTCTCGCCGTCCACTGACTCACCCGGAGCCCCAGGCCCGGCGTGTCCGTGCGCGCCCGTGATCCGCACGGACATAATGGGCGGGGTTTGCTGTGTTGTGTGGGGGAAGGCGCCTTCCTTCACGCGTGACCGTGAGGAGCATGGGGTGCAAGAGGTCCTGTCCGCGATCTCCGACTTCGTCTGGGGACCGTTCCTGCTGATCCCCCTGCTCCTGCTGACAGGCCTCTACCTCACGATCGTGCTGCGCGGCCTGCAGTTCCACAAACTCTTCTACGCCCTGTGGCTCGCGCTCATCCGGCGCAAGGAAGTCGGGGGCGTGGGCGACATCACCCACTACCAGGCCCTGTCGACGGCCCTGGCGGCCACCGTGGGCGTCGGCAACATCGCGGGCGTCGCCACGGCCATCCACCTCGGCGGCCCCGGTGCGGTGTTCTGGATGTGGGTGACCGGGCTGGTCGGCATGGCGACGAAATACTCCGAGGCGTTCCTCGGCGTGCGCTTCCGCCGTACCGACGCCAAGGGGGAGCAGAGCGGCGGCCCGATGTTCTACCTGACCTACGGGGTCGGCGGGAGGTTCGGCGCGATCCTGGGCGTGTTGTTCGCCGTCTTCGGCGCGATCGCGGCGTTCGGCATCGGCAACATGGTGCAGTCCAACAGCGTGGCGGACGCGGTCAACTCGCAGTGGGGTGTTCCCATGTGGCTGACCGGCGTCATCATCACGGTGCTCGCCGCGATCGTCATCCTGGGCGGCATCAAGAGCATCGGCGCGGTCACCAGCGCCTTCGTCCCCGTGATGATCGTCCTCTACATCATCGGCGCCATGTGGATCATCATCGCCAACGTCGGCAACCTGCCGGGGGCGCTGGCCCTGATCTTCACCGACGCCTTCACCGGCACCGCGGCCACCGGCGGGTTCGCCGGCGCGGGCATCCTGCTGGCCATCCGCTACGGCGTGGCCCGGGGCATCTTCTCCAACGAGTCGGGCCTCGGCACCGGCGGCATCGCCGCGGCGGCGGCCAAGACGAACGAGCCGGTGCGTCAGGCGCTCGTGTCGATGACCCAGACGTTCATCGACACCCTGGTCGTGGTCAGCATGACCGGCCTGGCCATCGTCGTCACCGGCGCCTGGACCAGCGGCGAGGACGGCGCCCCGCTGACCACCATGGCCTTCAGCCACGGTCTGCCCGGCCAGTGGGGCGGCATCGTCGTGACGATCGGCCTGGTCTTCTTCGCGTTCTCGACGCTGCTCGGCTGGGCCTACTACGGCGAGCGCTGCATGGACCGGCTCTTCGGCAGGGTGGCGGTGGTGCCGTACCGGTTGTTGTTCATCGCGCTGATCTTCGTCGGCACGGTGCTGGAGCTGCAGACCGTGTGGACGTTCTCCGACATCATGAACGGGCTCATGGCACTGCCCAACCTCATCGGCCTCCTCATCCTCTCCGGGCTCATCGTCCGCGAGACCCGCGCCTACTTCGACCGCCCCGACTGGGAGAAGGTGCCCGAGGTCGATCCGCGGTGACGGAGTGCGCGTCTCCGTGGCGCCTGTCAGGATGCACGCATGACCGATCTCGAACTGAAATCTGATTTGCGCCTCTACCTGCAGCGTGCGCGTGAGGCCCTGGTGTGGAAGCTCGACGGCCTGTCCGACTATGACGCACGCCGCCCATTGACGCCCACCGGCACCAACCTGCTGGGTGTGGTCAAGCACGTCGCCGGCACGGAGGCGGGTTATCTCGGCGACGTCTTCGACCGTCCGTTCCCCGAGCCGCTGCCGTGGATGTCGGAGGACGCCGAGCCCAACGCCGACATGTGGGCCACCGCCGACGAGTCGCGCGAGAACATCGTGGGCCTCTACCACCGGGTGTGGGCCCACTCCGACGCGACCATCGACGCGCTGGCGCTCGACGCGGTCGGCGCGGTGCCGTGGTGGGGGGAGAAGGGCCGCCGGGTGACGCTGCACCGGATCATCACCCACATGATCGTCGAGACCAACCGGCATGCCGGGCACGCCGACATCGTCCGTGAGCTGATCGACGGGGCCGCCGGGATGCAGCGGGGCAACGACAACCTGCCGCAGGGGGATCCGGCGTGGTGGGAGGCCTACCGGGCCAGGCTGGAGCAGGTGGCGCGCGAGGCCGGGCCGGCGATCGGCTAGGTGAGGCGATCGGCCAGTCCGATCGCCGGCAGTATCGCCTGGTCGACGATGTCGGCCAGGTCCGCGTCGGTGGGAGGCGCCCCGTCGAGCAACCGTTTGACGACGAGCGCCTCGCCGATGTCGGCCACCACCGGGGTGATGCGCGAGGCGGGGAAGTGGCCGCGCTCGGCGTAGTGCCGCAGCACCGTGCTGGTGAACGTGCCGCCCCGCTGGGCGAAGACCTGCTCGACCAACTCGTCGGAGACCTGCTCGATGCCCTTCGGGTCGGTGAGGATGGCGGCTACCGCCCGGCCGGCCGGGCTGAGCGTCCACTTGACCATGAGCTGGAGTGAGCGGATGAGGTCGCCGCGCAGGTCGTCGGCTCCGGGGGTCGGCTCCTCGACCGGGTGCGCGTGATAGAGGGCGTCGAGGAGCACCGCGATCGGATCCGGCCAGCGGCGGTAGAGCGTCGTGCGGGCGGTCGCCGCGCGCCTGCCGATGCCCTCCATGGTCAGCCGGCCGACCCCGACCTCCAGCACCTCTTCCAGCACCGCGGCGTGAATGGCGTTGATCAGCTCTTCGCCGCGCCGCCGTGTCCTGCGGTCGTTCTGGCTCATCGCCTTCCCTCTTTTGGCTACGTTGCTGTATCTTATCGCTCAGATAAGCTACAGTCGTGTACCTAAAGTCGAGGGGTCATCCATGTCCGTCTCCGCTCCGGCGCCCGTCCAGGGCGCCGTCCCGATCGCAGGGCGATCCCTCGCCCCTGACCTCGCACGGGGACTCATGCTGCTGCTCATCGCGGTGGCACACGCGCACATGTACCTGGCGGGCCACCCCACGGGTTTCCGTGGCTACGCCCTCGACGGAGGAGCCCTCGACCGGATCGTGGCCGGCGTGCAGATCCTCCTCGTCGACGGCCGCGCGCTGCCGATGTTCGCCGCCCTGTTCGGCTACGGCCTGGTCCAGCTGGCGGACCGGCGGCTGAGCGCCGGGACGAGCTGGCCCGAGGTGCGGCGCGTGCTCCGCCGCCGGAGCCTGTGGCTGCTGGCGTTCGGGTTCTGCCACGCGCTCCTGCTGTTCTTCGGCGACATCCTCGGCGCGTACGGGCTCGTCGGGCTGGTGCTCGTCGGCTTCCTCCGGCGCAGCGACCGTGCCCTGCTCTGGGGCGCGGGCGTAGCGGCCGTCCTGCACGTCGTCGTGCTGGCCCTGTTCGGGCTGCTCACCGTGACGGCCGAGAAGGGCGACACGCCCGCGGCCATGGCCGACCCGCTCATGGCGGCGGCGACGCGGATCATCGGCTGGGCCGGGATGACCCCCACCTACTTCGCCGTGAGCGTCGTACCGGCCTTCCTGCTCGGGATCTGGGCGGCCCGCCGCCGGCTGCTGGAGGAGCCCGAGCAGCACCGGGCGCTGCTGTCCCGGGTCGGCGCCGTCGGCGTGCTGATCGCCGTCGCCGGCGCCCTGCCGCTGACGCTGGCCGACACGCAACTCTGGAACGCCTCCGACGCGGCCGCCATCTCCGTGTACGCCCTGCACAGCGTCACGGGCATCGCCGGCGGACTCGCGTACGCCGCACTGGTCGGGCTCTTCGCCGCCGGCGGCGGGCGGCGTGCTGCCGGCGGCGTGACCAGGGCGCTCGCCGCCTGCGGCCAGTGGTCGCTCACGTGCTACCTGCTCCAGTCGGTGGTCTTCGTCACGCTCTTCACGCCGTACCTGGGCGGGCTCGCCACCCGCGCCGGCGACGCGGCCGCCTCCGGCATCGCCGTGCTGACCTGGGCCTCGACCGTGGCCCTCGCCGCCGTGCTGTCGCGTACGGGGCGGCGGGGTCCTGCGGAGACGGCGTTGCGGAGGCTGACCTACCGCCGCGCCCGCTGAGCGGCCGCCGTTATAGTGGACACGTGCAATATCTGTTCTTCCTCTGAGGATGACGACGCCGGCCGCCGTAGCCGACCCGGTTCTGCCCTGATCGACGGGCCCGGGCGCGGCCGGATCACTCCGTCGTCAGCTCTCGTCTCTCACCGGGCGTGCGTCTGCGCGCGAGCCCGGTCCTTGGAGGAAGCGTGTCCACCGCCATGTCCCTACCGGCTCGTGCGCGGGCCCATCTCAGCGCCACCGACGTGCGTATCGCCCGCGGTGGCAGGCCGGTCCTGACCGGCGTCAACCTCACCGTCTCTCCCGGAGACCGCCTGGGCGTGGTCGGCGAGAACGGCCGCGGCAAGACCACACTGCTGCACGTGCTCGCCGGCACCCTGACCCCCGACTCGGGCTCGGTCACCCGGGTCGGCACCGTCGGCGTCGCCGACCAGGAACTGCCCGCGGCCGACGACCGCACGGTCGGCGACCTGATCGACGTCGAGCTCGCGCAGGTGCGGGCCGTGCTGTGCGCGTTCGACGCGGCGACGCGCGCACTCGGGCAACAACGTCCGGGCGCCGAGCAGGACTACGCCGACGCGCTCGCCGACGCGGAGTCCTTCGGCGCGTGGGACGCCGACCGCCGCGTCGACGTCTCGCTCGCCGCGCTCGGCGCCGTCACCGACCGCGACCGCCCCCTGGCGGGCCTGTCCGTCGGGCAGCGCTACCGGATCCGGCTCGCCGGCCTGCTGGGCGCCGGGCACGACCTGCTGCTGCTTGACGAGCCGACCAACCACCTCGACGCGAGCGGGCTCGACCATCTGACCGCACGGCTGCGGGCGCACCCGGGCGGGGTCGTGCTGGTCAGCCACGACCGCGCGCTGCTCGCCGACGTCGTCACCACCGTGCTCGACCTCGACCCCACCAGCGACGGGCTGCCCCGTACGTACGGCGGCGGCTACGACGGCTACCGCGAGGGCCACCGCGCCGAACGGGAACGCTGGGAACTCGCCTACCGCGACCAGGAGAACGAGCGCCGGCGGCTCGCGCAGGACCTGTCGGCCGCCCAGAACCGCCTGGTCACCGGATGGCGGCCCGACAAGGGCACCGGCAAGCACACCCGAGCCACCCGCGCGCCCGCGCTGGTGCGGGCCGTGCACCGGCGGCGGGAGGCACTGGAGTCGCACGTGCTCGACGTACCCAAGCCGCCGCTGCGCTTCCAGCCGCCACGGCTGGAGGCGACGCCGGGCGTCACGCTGCTGCGGGCCGACGACGTCACGGTGGCCGGCCGGCTCGACACGCCCCGGTCGGTGCACCTGCGCGCCGGTGAGCGCCTCGTGGTGACCGGGCCCAACGGCTCGGGCAAGTCCACCCTGCTCGCCGTGCTCGCCGAGCGGCTGAAGCCCGACTCGGGGACCGTGCAGCGCAGAAGGGGCGCCCGGATCGGCCTGCTCGCCCAGGAGTCGCCGCCGCCGTCACGGCGCCGGGCCTTCGAGGTGTACGAGGCCGCGCTCGGCCGGCTCGTCAGCTCCGGCGTGCTGCGCGAGGGCGACCAGGTCGGGCTCACGCAGCTCGGGCTGTTGCCCTCCGAGGCCGCGCACCGGCCGGTGCACGAACTGTCGGTCGGCCAGCAACGCCGACTCGACCTGGCGATCCTGCTGGCCGCGCGGCCCCAGGTCATCCTGCTCGACGAGCCGACCAACCACCTGTCCATGGCGCTGGTCGACGAGCTGACGGAGGCGCTGTCCTCGACGGCCGCGGCGGTGGTGCTGGCCACCCACGACCGTCGGCTGCTCCGCGACACCGCCACCTGGCCGCGGCTGCGGATCTGACGCGACTCGCGCCGGTCGGGGCCACAACCCGCAGACCGCGGTCGTCCGGGCCACGGCTCGCAGGCCGCGGTGGAGTCAGGGCCACAACCACAGGGCGAGGGCGGCGACGACCATGACGACCGAGGCGGCGGCGAGGACCTTGCCGGGCGTGGAGGCCGGGCCCAGCCGGCGCAGTCCCGCGCTCCGGCGGTATCGCGCCGCCCGTCCGCCGCCGTCCCGCGAGAACATCCGGTCGATGCCGGCCCTGACGTCGTCGGCGACGGGGCTCCCGGTCAGGCTCAGCTCGCGCATGGTGCCGCCCGCCATGGTCTGGAGCAGCGCCGGGGCCGTTCCCGGCGCGCACAGGGTCATCATCGCGAGCAGGAACGTCCTGGGAGGGCTGTCCAGGTCGGCAAGGATCTCCTTGATGTCGGCCCCCGTCAGGTCGCGGCGATGGCCCACCTGGAGCACCTCGCGGTAACGGAGCACGCTCTCTTCGGCCGCGTGCACGGAACTGATCGCCTCGATGAGGTAGCGGTGCCGCGCCAGCGCGTACCTGACGGCCTCCATGCCGCGCGGGTCGCTGGGCAGCGCGCGGCGGTCCGCCTCGTCGAGCACGATCTCCAGCACCTTGCGGTTGCGGGACCGTACGGCGACGTCGCACAGCTCGTCCTCCGACATGGTGGCGAGCACTGTGTGAAGGTGCTCGGGGCCCCGCAGGTGCGCGATGAGCAACCTGCCCGAGGGAGCGCTCGACGGCAGCAGCCTGCCCATCGCGGCGAGCACCGCCGCGGGCGGAGCGGCGCCAGGCCGGTGCGGGACGCCCAGATCGACCAGCATCTCCTCGACGTCGACCGCCCGCATCCGCGCCGCGTACAGCAGCCGCAGCAGGACCTCGAAGAAGTCGCACAGGACGGCAGAAGCGCCCAGCCTCTCCGGCGGGCGGATCGGGTTCGCCCTGACGAACACGCGGTAGGTCCTGCGGTCCTGGTCGGTCACCCGGCCGCGAGCCCGCTCCGCCAGCAGCGTGGTGAGCTCGCCGAGCCGCCGTTCGTCGGCGTTCGCGATGCTCTCGCGGCACTGGCGCAGCAACTGCTCCACCGACGGTCGCGGCGGGTGGACGGCGGACCGCCCGCCGCGGGCCCACACCTCGCCGCGCAGCAGCCTGGTCGCCGCCGCGCGGTGCGACGCGTCGCCGAAGTCGCCCGGCTCCACCAGCGTGCCGAGCCAGCCCACCAGGTCGCCGAGGTCGTCCCCCTGGTAACGCTCGAGCTCCTTCTCGTAGGCCAGCGCCTCCGACGGGTACGACGCCGGCCGTTCGTCCGACTCCCACGGCAGCTCCCACGTGCCGTGCGTGGGCGGCACCTCGGCGAACGAGAGCCGGATCCGGTGCAGGGAAGCGCTGTTGGTCCAGGTGGAGACCGCCAGCGTGTGGCGGAACCCGTACGGGAGCAGCGCGGCCACGGCGTCCAGGAAGTCGAGCCGGCGGTCCGGCGACAGGTGGCCGGCCCGCACCACGCAGACGGGCCGGCCGGTGAGCAGGAGCGCCGCCGCCCGCCGCGCCGTGGGGTTCACCTGCGCCGCGAGACGGCGTTCGTCGTAGGCCGCCGGGGAGAGCAGGAACGGCGCGTCGCCGGAGAAGTCCTGGCCGGCCAGCGCTTCGTACAGGGCGCGGTAGGACACCCTGCTCCCCCCCGCGACGAGGTCGGCCCAGCGCACGCAGACGTAGTACGTCATCGCGTACGGGCGGTGGAAGCCGTCCTGGGAGTCGGGCTCCCTCTGCAGCGACAGCCCCAGCCACGGCTCGCCGCCGGGGCCGGCGGTGAAGTAGCTGGTCGCCACGCGGGGCAGGGCCTTCGGCTCCATGGTGCCGGAAGTGAACGCCTTGAGCCACATGCCGAACTCCGCGTTGGTGATCGCCCCCGTGCTGCAGCGGATCACGCCGTAGTCGTCCAGGCTCTCCGGCGTCTTGCCGAGGATGGCCCAGTGGGCGGTCAGCCGTTCCATGGCCTGTTCCTGATCGCGCCCGGCCTGAGCATGCTGCCGAGCCAGATCACGGGCTCCATGACGTTCATCGGGCGGATGGCGCCCCTGATCGTCAGTCCGCCGCCCGCGTTGTCGATGACGTTGAGGAAGTCGTCGGGGTCGAAGCGGCCGAGTTCCTCGTCGATGAACAGGCCGACCGACGACGTCACGAAGTATCGGATGCGGTCCTTGTGGAAGAACGCCTCGATCAGGTCGAGGATCGTCTCCGTGTTGTGGTCGTAGGACTCCTGGCACAGCAGCCGGAAGAAGTCGCGCACGCGGTCGGGCGGCACCTGGGGGATGCGCAGCTCGTCGCCGGGGTCCCGCTCGGTGAACCCCTCCTCCATCGCGATCCTCAACACCCGGGGGTCGTCGTACTTGGTGATGCAGACCGCGATGTAGTGGGGCAGCTTGCCGTCCTCGTACTCGTCGCCGACGAGCATCCGGCCGGCGACCTCGTGCAGGGCGGCGTCGAGGTGTTTGAAGGCGTCGCCCACGCGGGCCTCACGGTCGGGGTCGAACATGTAGAGCAGCCCGCGGCTCTTGACGAGGCTGGTGATCAGGGCCTGTTTGTCGATGTTCGACTCCGACTCGGCGTACAGGTCGCCGCGCAGGTCGAGGAAGTCGAGCTTGATCTTCGGGGCCTTGGCCGGGAGGGCCGTCCACGGCCACCACCAGCGCCGGCGTGTCTCCGGGGGCCCGATGATCATCCAGCTGTAGTAGGTGAGGGCCTCCGTGGGCGCGGGGAACGTACGCGCCTGCAGCAGGGTGTTGCGTAGTTTGGCCAGTTCGGTCCGGGACACCGGGTTCTCCCCGATGAGCCGCCACCCGGCGTCGCGGGACTTGTTCAGGGCGATGCTCAGCGCCGCGAGGAAGGCGGTCTTGCCGCTGCCCGAGGCGCCCCACATTGCGATGTCCGGCTCGCGCCCGCGCTCGGGATCGCCGGGAGCGGAGTCAGTTTCGGCCACCGCTGTCCTCACTCTGGGAGACGAAGGGAAGGGAGAGCGCCTTTGCGGGCTCGGACACCAGGCCGAGCCGGAACGCGAGCTCTTCCGCGTTGACGGCGTCCACCCGGAACACCGCGGTAGAGCCGAGCCGGTGCCAGGGCGACGTGGGCGCGGCGGGCGGGTGGTCGCAGATGACCGCGCTCCTGAGGTCGTGGCGCTGCTCCATCTCGCGCAGCAGCGCCAGCCAGTCGTAGCGCTGGGGGCAGGCCGGCACCCGGTCGAGGCCGGACCGCGGCGGGTGCGGGGGTCGCGCCCCGATGGTGAGCAGCGCCGTGCGGGTGTTCGCGGGCTGCCTGAGCAGGCGGGTGCTCACCTCGGCCAGCATGTCCTCCAGCTGGGCGGCGTGCGGGTAGGTCGGCGTGGTGGGCCGCAGGGATTCGAGGGCGGCGCGCGCCTGGCCCGTGGACGCCGACCAGACGGCGAAGGCCGGGCGGCTGCGGTCGGCGCGCCGGGTGCCGTACACGTGGGTGCCGTACCCGACGACCGACACCTGGAGCTGCTGGGGGTCGGGGCGGCGTTCGGCGAGGACGTCGATGACGTAGCCGGCCCAGTGGCAGCGGGCCTCGAACTCCTCCCTCGTGCCCGCCGTCTCGATGGCGCACACCAGGTGCCCCGGTCCGGGCGCGGGCTGCAGCCGGGCCGGCAGCGTGGTCACGACCTCCTCCCACGTACGGGTGTCCGGCTGGAGGCCTGGAATTTCGGGAAAGCGGACCAGCCCGGGGCGCTCCAGCACCGCCCTGAGCACGTGCCGCCCCGGCGGCAGGGGCGCGTGGTGGGCCGACACCAGCTCGGAGGGCTGGAGCGGCCCCGACCATGCGGACACCGCGAGCAACATGCCGCCCGCGTCGGTGCACGTCACGGCCACCGTGGTCGCGTCGCCGGGCCTCGCGCCGGCGCCGAAGAGCCGCCGGCCCACGAGCTCCAGCCTGCCGTCCTGCGCGCGTTCCCTGGCCACGATCAGGTCGTACGTCTGCCGCAGGGGCGCCTCGGCGGCCAGTTCGCCGAGCAGCTCCCCGACCTTCGCCCCGGGCGCCTCGACGAGGCGGGCCGACGGCCGCCACCGCCGCAGCGCGCGCAGCGCCGCCTGCTGCTCGTCCCCGTCCGCGATGCGTGCTATCAGCACGGGGTCGGCCTCGTCGGCGGAGATCAGATCCCTGGCGATCCTGTGCACCGCGTCCACGACCTCCTCGCCGGAGACGGTCAGGGTGGACCACTTGGCGGAGGCCCTGCGCGTGTGGCGGGTGGCGCCCACCTCGTCGGCACGGACCTCGAAGACGCGGATGCCGGCGGCGTCGATCTCCACGACGGCCAGCCGTTCCCTGAACGATGCGATCAGCTCGGCGAGCTCGCCCCGCAATCCGCCCTCCGCGGGCTCTGCGGGCTTCGCGAAATGGTGCAAGTATCTCCCCGCTCGTCCAAGATCCTAGCTTTTGTACGATTTATGGTGATTTGAGGCGACCTGGTAAGCGAGGTCGTGGTGAGTCGACATTTATCCTCTTGTTATAAATCATGATTGCCGGTTGTTTATGGTAGTCAGTGGATTACTCACGGGATAGGTTGTGCCGCGTCCTGTCCCTTTCCCCCGGGGTGGCGTGTGATCGGTAGATGGTTGATCGTCCTGTCGGGTGCCCGACCGGAAGTGCTGGACAAGTGCCAGGGAGAGCGCGCCAGGTTCCACGGCATGGGTGGCGCCATCCTGACCACGGCCTGCGTCGCCGCCATCTCCATGACGTTCGCGCTCGCCTCGGCGCTCAAGGTGTTCGCGCCGCTCGCCGTCCTGATCGGCCTCGTCTGGGGCGTCGCCATCCTGAGCCTCGACCGGTGGCTCGTCACGTCCCTGCCCGCCCAGGGCGGACGGCGCTTCTGGCTGGCGCTGCCCCGGGTGGCCCTCGCGCTGCTGCTGGGCGCCGTCATCTCCACGCCGCTGGTCCTGCAGATCTTCAAGCCCGAGATCGACGCCGAGATCGTCGACATCCAGCAGGAGCGGACCGACGCCTTCACCCGCGCGCAGCAGGGAGGCGAGACCGGCCGGCGCATCGCCGAGCTGGACAAGTCGGCCACGGCCCTCGAAGCCGTGATCGCCTCGCGCGGTGAGAGCCCGCTCGACCCGGCCGACGACCCCCGGATCAAGGAGCTGACCAAGTCGCGCGCTGAGGCCGTCAAGCAGCGCGACAAGTTCTACCAGGAATGGCAGTGCCAGCTGTACATCGGTCCGCCCAAGTGCGCGAAGAAAGGGCAGGGCCCTCTCGCGAAGGCGGCGGAGGAGGCGTACGCCGGGGCTCGCGACCGGGCCAGAGACCTCGACCGGCAGATCGAGCGGCGCAGGCAGCAACTCGGCGACACCCAGAGGGACGGCAAGGCGAGCAGGCTGGCCCAGGCGGAGCAGGACCTGCGCGGCGTACAGGCCGAGCTGGTCAAACTGACCGGCCAGCAGGCCGCGCTGAGGGACAACTTCAGTGACGAGATGAGCGGATCCGACGGCCTGATGTTGCGACTGGAGGCGCTCAGCAGGGTGGCGCGCGACAACGCCACCCTCAGCGCGGCCAGGCTCCTGCTGTTCCTGTTCATCCTGCTCATCGAGTGCCTGCCGATCATCGTCAAGCTGATGCAGCGGCCCGGCAGTTACGACACCATCGTGGCGGCTCTGGAGAGAAAAGAGGTCAACGCCGTCATCGACGAGATCAACGAGGCCGACCGGCGGCTCGCGCGCGGCGCCGCCGGGCGGGACGGCCCGACCCGGCCGTACACCGCCGACGAGCCGCCTCCCGACCCCTACCACGACACCGGCACCCCGTTCCCGCCGCCGCGGCACGAGCACCACGAGACCAGGAGCTTCGAGGACGAGGCGCTGCGCAACCTCAGGGACAACCGCGCCTCGCGGACGGCCGCGACCGGCGGGCGGGGGGAGTACGCCGGGCTGAACGATGATTGGTGAGCGCGTCGCCGGCCGGTTCGTCATCGAGGCGCGACTGGGCAGCGGCGGCATGGGCTGGGTCTGGCGCGGCCGTGACTGCAAGCTCGACCGCGTCGTGGCGCTCAAGCAGGTGCGCGCGGACATCGGGCGCCTGCCCGAGCTCAAGGCGCGGGCCGTACGCGAGGCGCGGGCCCTGGCCAGGATCGACCACCCCGGCATCGTCCGCGTTCACGACGTGATCGACGCCCCCGACGGGCCGTGGATCGTGATGGACCACGTCCAGGGCACGGTGCTCGGCACGCTCATCGAGCGGGCGCCGCTGTCCGAGCCCGCCGTGGTGCGCATCGGCGCCCAGGCGCTCGACGCGCTCGCTGCCGCGCACGCCGAAGGGGTGCTTCACCGTGACGTGAAGCCGGACAACATCCTCATCACCGCTTCCAGTTCGGTCGTCCTCGTCGACTTCGGCATCGCCACCATCGAAGGGCACGACCGCATCACCGTGCTCGGCCACGTGGTCGGCACCCCCGACTTCATCGCCCCCGAGCGCATCCGCGGTGAGCCGGTAGGCCCGGCGGCCGACCTGTGGTCGCTCGGAGCCACCCTCTACACGGCCCTGGAGGGGCACCCGCCGTTCCACAAGAGCACCGAGGAGGCGACCAGGTTCGCGATCCTCACCGCGCCTCCGGCCCCGATGACCCGGGCGGTCCGGCTCAAACCCACTCTCAACCGGCTGCTCGCCAAGAGCCCGGCCAACCGGATGACCGCGGACGAACTGGCACGGCATCTCGAAGAGGCCGCCGGGGGCGGGCCTGCCGCCCGCCCACGAAGACCGCCTCCCGAC
>NZ_SMJZ01000082.1 GCF_004348345.1 Nonomuraea longispora | reverse complement strand
GAAGGGGCGCTGAGGGGCCGTGCTGTTCTGTGGCGCTCGACGGGAAGCCGGCGGGGCGGGTGAATCCCTCCGGGTCGGTGGCGTTCGGGTCGAACGCGGCAGCCGGGGAGCCGGGCTCGTCGGGGTCGGGCTCGGCGACGAGTTCACCCGTGGCGGCCGGCCACGGAGGCATGGCGTGCGGGTCGCCGGCGGGCACGGGCCACACGGGCATGCCGGCGGCCGCGGCGGTGAACGCGGGTGGCGGCTCCCACGGCGGTGCGCTGGGCGTCACCGGTTCCGCGGGCCAGCGGCCGGTCTCGTCGTGCGACGGCGCGTCCCACGCCGGTGGGTTCTGCGCGCCCCATGCTCCCGGGTCGTGCCGGTGTGGCGCCTGTCCTCGCGGGTCCCGTGCGTGCTGGTGCGGGTCGTGTCCCCGTACGTCGGGCTGGGGCGCGGAGTGCGTGCGGTCGGTCTGGTCGCGGCCGGTGCGCGGGCCGCTCAGGAGCTCACGCGCCGCGGAGGGGCGGCCGGGGAACGCGTGGGGGGCCTGTGGATGGTCGTCCCATTCCTGGCCGGCGGGGTTGGAGCCGGTGGGGTCGGCGAACCAGTCGTAGGGCGCGGCATCGTCGCCCGACACCTCCCAGGGCTGCGCGCCCGGCCGGTCCTCGGGCTCCGGCAGGTCCGGGGGCGGGCCCTGGAAGACGGGAATGGCGGGACGGGCCCTGGGGGCCGTGCCTTCGCCCGCAGGGCTGCCGAAGGGGGGCCTGCCGGGCGGGATGCCGGAGGCGGCGTCGGAGGGTGTGAACGCCGGTGAAACTTCTCGCCCGTCGGTCTGGCCGAAGCTCGGCGGTGGCGTCGCTGGTGCGGCCGAGTTGTCGGCTTCCGTGCGATCGTGCTCAGACCCGGGTTCCTGGCCACGCATAGGGCGAGCCTAGCGAGAGAGACGAGATCGTTACGTCGGTATAAGCGTTCCCGAAAGGATTCGGCATCCCGTTTGGGGCGTTACGCGTACGAAGCCGGGTTTCAGTTTCGTGGGCTTCCGGTGACCGAACGGTTGTCCAGCGCCTCGAACACCGTGGCCTTCGTGATGTCGTTGATGGCGGCGAAGAGCTGCTTGCTGCCCTTCTTGTCGGGCTTTGTACCGTCCTTGTTCTGGAACCACACCATGATCGCGTAGTGGCCGTGCGTCAGGATCCGGGTGCCGCCGCTGCCCGAGCCGATGAACTTGGTGACACTGTCCTTACCCGCCAGCGGTTTGACGTAGTTCTCGGTGTCCCCGGCCTTGGCCACCTTGCTCGCGGCCTTGCTGGTGGTGAGGTTGGCCACGCCGATCGTGCCGATCACCTTGCCCGCCTTGTCGCGGAAACTGGCACGGAGGAGCTGAGTGCACTTGCCGGACTTGAGCGCCTTCTTGAGATCGTCGCCCAGGGCGCCGTCGTCGCACTTCTTGTCCTTCTTGGTGATCGTCCGCTCGTACGACCGCTTCGACACGGTGATCTTCTTCTTGCTGCCGAAGACCTCCTTCACCGAGATCGGGTCGGGGTCGGTGGAGCGGCTGCCCGCGAAGCCGTACTCGCCGGGAGGGGCGGACGGCAGGGGCACCGTGGTCATGCGGGGCTTGGCGGTCGTCGCGGGGACGGGGTCGTCGGCGTTCCACATGAACACCAGGCCGCCGCCGAGCAGGCCGAGCACGGCCACGCCGCTGATCGCGAACCACAGCGGGGCGCGCGAGCGCGAGCCCTCGTCGTACGGACTCCACCCGACCTTGCTCTGCGGGGCCGCCGGCGCCTGCTCCTTGGGCTCGCCCTCGGCGCGACCCTTGCGACGCGGTCGGCGGAAGGCGCTGCCCGGTTCCTCGGGCGGGTTTCCCATCCCGTAGGGGGCGCCGCCCGTGCCGCTCTCACGTTCCCCGTTGCCGTTGGAAACCATGGGGCGACATTACCGTGATGTTCGTCATCGGGTTCCGAAGTCCTGGGTCCACCACGGGCCGTCTGGGCCGTCGGCGACGCCGACGCCGATGGCCTTCAGCCGGCAGTCGAGGATGTTCCTGCGGTGGTCGCGGCTGTCCAACCACCCGCGTACGGCCTCGTCGGGGGTGTCGTAGCCGGCGCCGATGTTCTCGGCGGCCCCCCAGTGGTATCCCGCGCGCTCCATGCGTTCCCACGGGGAGTCGCCGCCGGGGGAGTTGTGCGCGAGCCGCCCGGTGCGGGCCATCTCCAGCGAGTGCGTACGGGCTGAGCGGGTGAGCCCGCGGTCGACCCTGAGCGGCCCGCACCCGTGCCGGGCCCTGGCCGCGTTGGTGAGCGAGACGACCCTCGACGCCATGCCCGCCATGACGCGCACCCCGCCTTCGTCGCTGCGGAGCTCCGCGGAGCCGTCGCCCTCGCTGTTGAAGCCGGGGATCTGCCCGTCGGGTTTCTTGGTGACCTTGGGGGTCGTCCTTCTGCGGGGGGTGGCCCTGGTCGTGATCTCCCGAGGGATGCGCTCGGCCTGCGGCTGGGCCTTCTTGGACGCCTTGGGCGCGGCCTGGGCGGTGGCGGCCGCGGGAGGGACGGTCTCTTCGAGGTAGACGTGGCGGGCGGGCTCGGCGTCGTCGGTCAGCCGGCCGATCAACACGCCCGTGAACAGAACCGCCATCAGGCAGGTCAGCACACCCAGGTGATTCCGGCGCCGAGCGCCCCGCTGGGTTGGCCGGGTGTGAGAGTTCTGCCACATACCGCCATCAACGATAGGGATGTCTGGTCCTGGGAAAGAAGGGGTCCCAGGGAAACGAAATCGAACCGTTCTGCGGTCGGGTAGACTCGTGCGAGGTTACCGGTCTTTTGACCAGCACGCCTCCGGGCGGGTAGCCTAATCGTTCGTTGTGTGCATAGGTCCAGCGTGACCAATGCGCGGCGCGTCCGGCGTCATCTCCCGTGTTGCGGAGACGGAAGGTCCGGGCCGTCGTGTGCCCGCACCGACCGACCAATGTTGCTGTCGCATCCGACAGCGCCGAAGACGCGAGCATAAAGAAGGCTACGACCGTGCGCACGTACTCACCGAAGCCCGCCGACGTCCAGCGTCAGTGGTACGTCATCGACGCGACCGATGTCGTGCTGGGCCGGCTGGCCAGCCACGTCGCGACCCTGCTCCGCGGCAAGCACAAGCCGATCTTCGCCAACCACGTCGACACCGGTGACTTCGTCATCGTCATCAACGCGGACAAGATCGCGCTGAGCGGCAACAAGCTCGAGCAGAAGAAGGCGTACCGTCACTCGGGCTACCCGGGCGGTCTGCGTTCCGTCAGCTATGGCGAGCTCATGGAGAAGCGGCCGGAGAAGGCCGTCGAGAAGGCCGTCAAGGGCATGCTGCCGAAGAACTCCCTGGGCCGGAAGATGGCGAAGAAGCTGAAGGTCTACGCGGGCTCCGAGCACCCGCACCAGGCCCAGCAGCCGGTGCCGTTCGAGATCAGCCAGATCGCCCAGTAAGTAGACCCGCGGGGGAGACCCCGGCGCCGAGTTTCGAAAGTAAGAGGAGAACCGTGGCTGAGCCCACCGGTGTCGAGACGGCCGTAGAGACGGCTGTGGTGGAGGACTTCTCCAGCGAGGAGTTCCCGTCCGAATACACCACCGAATCATCCGCCAGCGCTGACGCTCCCGTGCGCAAGCCCGTCACCACGGGCAACTCGTACGGCACCGGCCGCCGCAAGGAGGCGATCGCCCGCGTGCGCATCGTCCCCGGCACCGGCAAGTGGACGATCAACGGTCGTTCGCTGGACGTCTACTTCCCCAACAAGGTCCACCAGCAGATCGTCAACGAGCCCTTCGTGGTGCTCGGCGCCGAGGAGGCGTTCGACGTCATCGCGCGCATCGACGGCGGCGGCGTCACCGGCCAGGCCGGCGCGCTGCGCATGGGCCTGTCCCGCGCCCTGGCGGTCCTGGACGTCGAAGTCAACCGCCCACCGCTGAAGAAGGCCGGCTTCCTCACCCGTGACGCCCGCGCCACGGAGCGGAAGAAGTACGGCCTCAAGAAGGCCCGCAAGGCTCCGCAGTACAGCAAGCGCTAAGTTGGCGCGCCTTTTCGGCACCGACGGGGTACGCGGGGTCGCAGGTCGCGACCTCACAGCGGAGCTCGCCATGGACCTCGCGGTCGCGGCGGCTCACGTCCTCGGCGATGCGGGCGCGTTCTCCGCTACCGGCCCCAGCCGTAAGAGCAGGCCGGTAGCGGTCGTAGGCCGGGACCCACGCGCCTCGGGGGAATTCCTCGAGGCCGCGGTGGTCGCCGGCCTCGCGGCGTCTGGAGTGGACGTGCTACGCCTCGGCGTGCTGCCCACCCCGGCCGTCGCCCACCTCACGGCCGCCCTCGGCGCCGACCTCGGCGTCATGCTGTCGGCGTCGCACAACCCGGCGCCCGACAACGGCATCAAGTTCCTGGCCCGCGGCGGCTTCAAGCTGTCCGACGCGGTCGAGGACGAGATCGAGCGGCGGCTGGGCGAGGAGTGGAGCTTTCCCGTCGGCTCGGCCGTGGGCCGCGTGCGGGACGCGTACGGCGAGGCCGACCGCTACATCTCCCACGTGCTGACCACGATGAGCACCACGCTCGACGGCCTCGACATCGTGGTCGACTGCGCACACGGCGCCGCCCACATGGTGGCGCCCGAGGCGCTGGTGCGCGCGGGAGCCAGGGTCGAACCCATCGGCTCCAGGCCCGACGGGCTCAACATCAACGCCGGCCACGGCTCGACCCACCTGGACAAACTCCAGCAGGTGGTCGTCTCGCGCGGGGCCGACCTCGGCGTCGCCTACGACGGCGACGCCGACCGCTGCCTCGCCGTCGACCACACCGGCTCGATCATCGACGGCGACCGCATCATGGCCGTCCTCGCCGCCGCCATGCACGCCGAGGGCCTGCTGGCGAAGGACACCGTGGTCGCGACCGTGATGTCGAACCTCGGCTTCAAGCTCGCCATGCGCGAGGCCGGCATCACCGTGGTCGAGACCGCGGTGGGCGACCGCTACGTGCTGGAGCGCATGAAGGGCGACGGCTACAACCTGGGCGGCGAACAGTCGGGGCACGTCATCATGCTCGACCACGCCACCACCGGCGACGGCCTGCTCACCTCGCTCCACCTGCTGGGCGTGGTGGCCAGGACGGGCGTGCCGCTCAAAGAGCTGGCCTCGGTGATGACGCCGCTGCCGCAGATCCTGATCAACGTCAAGGACGTCGACAAGGGCAAGGCCTCAGTGCCCGAACTCGTCGCCGCCGTCCAGGAGGCGGAGGCCGACCTGGGTGAGACGGGGCGGGTGCTGATCAGGCCGAGCGGCACCGAACCGATGATCCGGGTCATGGTCGAGGCCGCGTCGGAGGAGCACGCCACCCAGGTGGCCGACCGCCTCGCCGACGTGGTGCGCAAGGCCTGCATCTGACTCACGTCGGGTACGGCACCCGCTGCCGTACCCGACGCTCACGAGCGGGCCTTGAGCTGGGCGTCCATGTCCAGATCCTTACCTCGACCCCGGTCACGCGGCTGCGATACAGCTCGCGTTCGGCGAGAATGCACAGGTCGCCGAGGCCGAGCTTGCTCATGACGTGATCGGTCGGCGGAACGCCTGTGCCGGCTCCGGCGATCACCGTGGTTACGGGAAGGATGAGGCCAGGAACGTCGAGGAGGTCGCAGAGGACAGAGGTGTCGATGAACTCGACTGTGCGCCCCGCGGTGCGGCGGAGTCGTATGTCGCGCCGGGGCACGTATTGCCGCACGAGGTGGCATGCCGCCTCGCAACGGCCCCTCGTCCACGCGTCTGCTGTCGAGCGAGTCGACCAGGTCGCCGCCCTCCGCCAGACGTGACAGCACTTCGAGCCCATCGAGAGCGTTGGACTTACCGCTGCTGTTGCGCCCGATCAGAATTGTCATGCTCCCCAGCGGGGAGCACGGCATCGCGGGAGGTCTTGAACCTGGTCAGCCGAAGTTCGGTCAGACGCGCAGACATGGCTCAACGTTACAGGTGACTACTCGTCTCCCGTGAGGGAGAAGGATCGCAGCCTGCGGCCCGCCCAGAAGACGGCCGCGACGGTGACGATGAGCAGAGCCGGTACGGCGAAGCCGAGCGTCACGTCGGCCTTGAGGAACGCCGAATCGGAGATCTGGTCGGCGATCGACTTGGCCCACTGCTGGATCGAGAACCTGCGGGCGCCCGGGACGAACCCGCCCACCACGGTCTCCCACACCAGGGCGTAGATGACGCCGATGGCCACCGCGTGCCGGGTCAGGACGCCGAGCAGGAGGAAGACGGCGGCGTAGGCGATGCCGGCCAGCAGCGCCCCGAAGGCGAACCCCGTGGCGATGCTGTCCTCGTTGCTGACCAGGAGCCAGGCCGCCACGTACGTCGGGACCGCCCCGAACACCGCCAGCAGCGACGCCGCCACCAGGAACTTCGTCCGGACGATGGCCGGGCGGGAGATCGGCTTGGACAGCAGGTGGATGATCGTGCCGTCGTCGATCTCCGGGGCGATGACCCCCGTGCCCGCGATCAGGCCCAGCAGGGGCAACATCGTGTTGATGGCGAAGTTGTCCATCAGCAGCATGGCCGAGCGCTGACCCGTCTCACCGAACAGGCGCAGCAGCACCGCCAGGGCGATGAGACCCAGCGGCAGCACCAGCAGCAGGATGATGCGCCGGCGGCCCAGCAGGGCACGGTAGGTGATACCCGCCACTACGGTGTTCATCGCCTCACTCCGTTCGGCAGCTCGGTCGCTTCGGTGCCGTCGTCTTCCTCCGTCGCTGCGCTCCCGTCGCTCCTCCTCCAGACGTCGGCGCTTCCTCGCGGGTTCATGGCCGCACTTCGATGGGAGATCGCCGGCGGTTCGGTTGCCGGGGTTTCGGATGGTCGCCGGTGCATCAGGTGCTCCTGGTGATGAGGTAGGAGAAGACGCTTTCCAGGTCCTCGTCCGCGGGGGAGATCTGGTGCAGGTGTACGCCCTCCTCCTTGGCGACCCGGGGGAGGAGCCGGGCGAAGCGGCGGAACTCGGTGGCCTGGACCTCCAGGCCGTCCGGGCGGAGGGTGATGCCGCCGGCCGAGGCGTCGCGGATGAGGGCGGCGGCGAGTTTCCTGTCGTCGCTCGAACGGATCATGAACAGGTGCGGCCGGTCGGTCATCAGGCGGCGGATCTCCCGGAAGTTGCCCGACGCCGCGTGGCGGCCCGCCACCAGGACCTCGATGTGCTGGGCGACCCGTTCGACCTCCTCCAGGATGTGGGAGCTGAACAAGATGGTCTTGCCGTCGGCGCCCATGGAGCGGATGAGGCCCATCAGCTGGAGGCGCTGGCGGGGGTCCATGCCGTTGAACGGCTCGTCGAGCAGCAGCACCGGCGGGTCGTGGACGAGCGCCGCGGCGACCTTGACGCGCTGGCGCATGCCTTTCGAGTACGTCTCGACGCGGCGGTCCTTCGGCTCCTCCATCTCGACCGTGGCAAGGGCCTTGCGGGCGGCTTGCGCGGGGTCGGGCAGGCCGTGGAGCCTGGCGGCGGAGAGCACGAACTGCCAGCCGGTCAGGAAGCCATACACACCCTCCCGTTCCGGGACTAGGCCGATATTTCGGTAAATGTGGTGGTTCTTCCAGACCGTGTTTCCGTCCAGCGTGACCGAGCCGCCGGACGGTGCGAGGAAGCCGGCCATCATGTGGAGGAGCGTCGACTTGCCCGCGCCGTTGGGCCCGAGCAGGCCGGTGACACCGGGGCCGATGGTCATCGTCACGTCGTTGACCGCCACCACGTTGCCGTACCAGCGGGAGACCTGCGAAAGCTCGATCTTCATCGCGAGGCCGCCTTCCTGTAACGCAGCGCGAGGGCGCCCAGCCCGACGCAGATCAGCACGACGAGGATCACCGCCGAGGCGGGGCCGTTCGGATAATCGCCCTCGATGGAATGGGGCGGCGTGCCGAACACCCAGGACTGGACGGAGTCGACCAGCCAGAACGGGTTCATCAGCCACGCCCACGCCGCCTGCGCCTCGTTGCCGGTCGAGGCCAGCGTGCCGTAGACCACCGGGACCGCCGCGAAGGACAGCAGGTAGACGGTGATCACCGAGGCCACGCCGAGCCCGCGCCGGGGCGTGAACGAGGCCAGCGCCAGGCCGAAGGACGACAGGAGGAGCGCCAGGACGAGTGTCATGGTCATGGCGCCGGCGTACTCGCCGGTGGCGGGCGGGCCGGGGAGGTCGATCACGAGTTCGCCGGCGTACATGAGGGTGAGCGGCACCGCGACCAGCAGGAACAACGACGCGGTCATGGCGGCCACCTTGGCGCCGACGTACTCGACGATCGCCACGGGACGTGACAGGTAGAGCGGCAGCACGCGGTAGCGCAGGTCGGGGGCGACGACGGTGGGGGCCTGCGCGGCCAGGAAGACCGCCACCACGGCCTGCATGATGACGGCGTAGGCGCTGTAGGCGATCTCGCTTCGCTGGATCAGGGCCATCAACGCGATGTTCACGATCGCGGGGATCAGCATGATGGTGGCCAGGGAGAACGGCATGATCTTGCTGCGTGCCGGGCGGCCGAGGCCGAAGACGCCGCGCAGGCTGTGCAGGGCCAGCGCTCTGGTGGCGTAGCCGCGGCCGAGCCGGGGGCCGTCGTAGTGCCGGTAGCCGATGTCGTAGATTTCAGACACTGGTGCTCTCCTCCCGGAAGACGTCCTCGATGCGGTGACGTCCCTGCTCCAGGCGGATGAGGCAGAGATCCAGGTCGACGGCGGCGTCGCGGATGGCGTCGTACGTCTCGGGCCCGAGCACCTTCACCACCAGCATGCGGCCCTGCGGCGACACGGTCTGGCCGTCGCTCGTCAGGCGGGCGGTCAGCGCGTCAAGGCCCTCGTCGACCTCGACCGTGACGGTCTGCGTGGCCTGGGTGAACTCGCCGATCGCAGAGGAGCGCAGCAGCCGCCCGGCGTCGATGACGATCACGTGGTCGCAGATGCGCTCCAGCTCGCCCAGCAGGTGGGAGGTGACGAGCACGCTGATGCCGAACTCGGTGCCGATGCGCCGGACCAGCGTCAGCATCTCGTCGCGGCCGCGCGGGTCGAGCCCGTTGGTGGGCTCGTCGAGAAAAATCAGTTTCGGGTCGTGGACCAGGGCCTGGGCCAGCTTGACGCGCTGCTTCATGCCGGTGGAGTAGCCCCCGACGGGTCGGTAGCGCTCTTCTGCCAGGCCGACGTGGCGCAGGACGTCGGCGGCCCGTTCGCGGGCCGCCGTACGCGGCAGCCCGGACATCTGGGCCAGGTGGACGACTAACTCGGTGGCGGAGACGTCGGGCGGAAGACACTCGTGCTCGGGCATGTAGCCGACGAGCCTGCGGATCTCCGCGCCCTGCGCGGTGACGTCCAGATCGAGCACCCGGGCGGTGCCGCCGGACGGTGGCAGCAGGCCGAGCAGGATCTTGATCAGTGTCGACTTGCCCGCGCCGTTCGCCCCGACCAGGCCGGTGACACCGGACCCCACGGTGACGGAGAGCTGATCGACCGCCGTGACGGTGGGAAAGCGCTTGGTCAGCCCCTCGGTGGCGAGGATGTGCATGTGCCGGACACTACCGGGCAGATCAGCGCTGTGGCCTCGTTCACACGGATGAACGACGTCCTACTTGAGGCCAGAATTTCCGCTGGACCATCAGGGTCGTGGTGCCCGCCAGGATCATGCCGGCCACGTTCATCGACAGCTGCGACACCGAGCCCGCGACCTGCGCCCACTGGCCGAACGCGAGCGCGACGGCCAGGTAGCCGGCGGCGGGCACCGTGGTGACGGAGATGAACACGTCGATCAGGGCCGTCGACTTGCCCGCCGTGATCGACGACACGCCGGCCACGCTGATCAAACGTAGATGGAGCATCCGGCCATTGTCGTCGATCGGACGTTGACGGGGTTTTGACCGGCGTACGCGAGGGTTTCTCGCATGTGCCGCTTCAACTGCCACGAACACGGTGAGGAGTGCTGGTTCGCGGGCATCGACGACCAGGGGTGCGGGGGCAGGTTCGCGCGCTTCGTGTTCGATGAGGCGTTCAGGTCTGGCGGAGCCGTACGCGTCGCACCGAGTGATCGGCGGCCTTCTTGAGGACCAGGTCGGCGCGGCCTCTGGTGGGGGCGATGTTCTCGACGAGGTTACGTTCGTTGATGTCGCGCCAGACGTTGACCGCGAACTCCGTGGCCTCGTCGTACGACATTTCCGCGATGTGCCGGAAGTACGACTTCGGGTCTTCGAAGGCGGTCCGGCGGAGCTTGTGGAAACGTTCGACGTACCAGGTGCGGATGTCCTCGACCTTGGCGTCGACGTAGAGGGAGAAGTCGAAGTAGTCGTTGACGGCGAGGGAAGTGGGAGGGGCGGGCTGGAGGACGTTGAGGCCCTCGATGATCAGGATGTCGGGGCTCTTCACGGTCTGGTGGGCACTGGGGACGATGTCGTACTCGAGGTGGCTGTAGACCGGCGCCCGCGTCTCCGCGGCCCCGGCCTTGACCTCTGCCACGAACCTGACCAGCGCCCGCCGGTCATAGCTTTCGGGGAAGCCCTTGCGGTGCATGATGCCCTTCTTCTCCAGCACCGCGTTCGGGTAGAGGAAACTGTCGGTGGTGACCAGCTCCACGTGCATGTGCTCGGGCCAGCGGGCCAGGAGGGTGTGCAACAACCGCGCCGTCGTCGACTTGCCGACCGCGACGCTGCCCGCGATGCCCAGGATGTACGGCACGCGCTGTTCGTCACGCCCGAGGAAGGCGCTCAGCACGCTGCTGCGTTGTTTGGACCCGGTGAAGTGCAAGTTCAGCAGCCGGGTCAGGGGGAGGTAGATGTCGGTGACTTCGGTCAGGTCGATGGGGTCGTCGACGCCGCGCAGCTCTTCCAGCTCGCCTGCGGTGAGAGTCAAGGGCGTGTTCTTGCGGAGCTCGCTCCACTGCTCCCTGCTCAGTTCCACGTAGCCGTTGTTCACCTAGGCAGCGTAGCGATGCGGGAGAGGCCGGATCCTGCCGGGGCGCGGGGAGGTTGTCCACAGGCTGTGGACGGCGATCCGGGGCTGCGAGAATCACCCCCGATTCCGATATATGAAGGTTTGTCGGGGGTTACTGTTGCGGGCGGGAGGCTTCCGTGGACCGTCGTCGTTTCATCACCAGCGTGGTCGCCGCAGCCGGCGTCGCGGGCCCCTTCGCCGGGGTGGCCTGCGCGGGCGCCCAAGGGGGTGCGAAGCCGGTGCGCGCGTACGGGCCGCCGCGTCCCGTACGCGATCTCCGTGACGGCAAGGTGCGCCTGCGCCTGCCCGACGGGTTCAAGTACCGCTCGTTCAGCCTCGCGGGCGACCGGTTCGGCGACGGCTCGGCCGTGCCCGGCAGGCACGACGGCATGGCGGCCTTCGCCGGCCCCAAGGGCAGCGCCGTCCTGGTCCGCAACCATGAGGTCAACGGGCCCGTCGGCGCGTTCGGCGACAAGGACAGAGCGTACGACCCCATGGCCGGGGGAGGCACCTCGACGCTGCAGGTCACCCGCTACGGAGAGGTGATCAAAAGTGGCCCGTCGCTCAACGGCACCATGATGAACTGCTCGGGCGGCCCCATGTCATGGGGCGCATGGGTGACGTGCGAGGAGACGGTCAACGGCCCCGACGTGGGCGACGACTTCTCCGGCGGCGACAACTCCAAGCTCACCCGCCCGCACGGCTACATCTTCGAGGTGCCGCTCGGACGCCCGGCCGACGCCCGGCCGATCAGGTCGGCGGGACGTTTCGCGCACGAGTCGGCCGCCTTCGACCCCTCCACGGGCGCCATCTACCTCACCGAGGACAACTTCGGCTTCCCGTCCGGCTTCTACCGTTATCTCCCGCCCAAACACCCCGCCGTGGCCGGGCGGCTGCTCGACGGCGGCAGGCTGCAGATGCTCGCGGTCAAGGGCGCCAAGCGCAAGGACCTGTCCACGGGCCAGGAGCCGGGCGCCTCCTACGCCGTCACGTGGGTGGACATCGACGATCCCGACCCCCGCTTCACGGGCACGCCCTCCAACGACGAGGCCGTCCAGGCCGTGGGCCGGCAGGGCAGGGAGGCCGGCGCGGCGATCTTCTCCCGGTTGGAGGGCGCGGTCTACCGCCAGGGGACGGTCTACTTCGTCTCGACCCAGGGCGGGGCCACCGCGGCCGGCGACACCCCGCCCGACGGGTTCGGCAAGGGGCGGGGACAGGTCTGGGCGTACGAGACGTGGAGCCACCGGCTCAAGCTCGCCTACGAGTCACCGCGCTCGGAGGTGCTCGACCTGCCCGACAACGTGACGGTCAGCCGCCGCGGCACGCTGGTGTTGTGCGAGGACGGCGACGGCGCCAACTTCCTGCGCGGGCTCACCAGGTCGGGGGAGATCTTCGACTTCTGCCGCCTGGAGCCGATCCCCGGAGACGCCGGAGCCGAGTTCGCCGGCTCCACGTTCGGACCGGGCGGCCACACGCTCTACGTCAACGTCCAGGCCGAACACGGCATGTCGATCGCCATCTGGGGGCCGTGGGAGAAGGGGTTGTTCTAGGCTTGGTGCGGTGATCGTGGGCATCGGGGTGGACATCGTGGACATCCCCCGCTTCGAAGCGACGCTCCGCCGCACGCCGCGGTTGCGCGAGCGGTTGTTCACCGAGGCCGAACGGCCGCTGCCGGTGCAGTCGCTGGCGGCCAGGTTCGCCGCCAAGGAGGCCGTGGCCAAGGCGCTCGGCGCTCCCCGAGGGCTGGGGCACCAGGAGGCGGAGGTGCGCTGCGACGACCTCGGCAAGCCCGAACTCGTGATCACCGGGCGGGCCGCCGAGGTGGCGCGCGAGCTCGGGGTCAGACGCTGGCACCTCTCACTCAGCCATGACGCGGGCGTCGCCGTGGCCTACGTGATCGCGGAGGGATAACTTCGGATCATGCGCACCGCCTACACCGCCGACCAGATCCGTGGCGCCGAGCACGCGCTCATGGCCCTCCTGCCGGAGGGCACGCTGATGCAGCGGGCCGCGTGGGGGCTCGCCGCCGTCTGCGCCGACCTGCTCGGCCGCGTGTACGGCAAGCGCGTCGTGCTCCTCGTCGGCAGCGGCGACAACGGCGGCGACGCCCTCTACGCGGGCGAACGGCTGGCCCGGCGCGGGGCCCGGGTGGGCGCCGTGCCGGCCGGGTCCAAGATCCACGAGGCGGGCCTGCTGGCGTTCAGGCGGGCGGGCGGCCGGGTCGTCGACCGGGCGGCGATCGACGACGCCGACCTGATCATCGACGGGCTCGTCGGCATCGGGGCGGCGGGGGCGTTGCGGGAGTCGTACGCGGAGCTGGCGGCCCAGGCGAACGCCGCCCGCGGCGCGATCGTCGCGGTCGACGTGCCGAGCGGGGTCGACGCGAGCAGCGGCCAGGTGCCCGGAGCGGCCGTGCGGGCCAAGGTGACCGTGACGATGGGCGCGTACAAGACCGGGCTGCTCGTCGATCCCGGCGCGGCCTGCGCGGGCACGGTGGAGCTGATCGACATCGGGCTCGGCGCCCACCTGCCCGATCCCGACGTGGCGGCGCTGACCGGCGGCGACGTCGATCTGCTGCTGCCGCGGCCGGCCCACGAGTCGGACAAGTACCGCAGGGGAGTCCTGGGGGTCGCGGCGGGCAGCGACCTGTACACCGGCGCCGCCGTGCTCGCCGTGGGCGGCGGGCTGCGCGCGGGCGCGGGCATGGTGCGCTACGCGGGGACGCGTGCGGCGGTCGCGCAGGTGCGCAGGCACTGGCCCGAGGCGGTCGTCACCGAGCTGGACCGGCCCTCGGTCGACGGCGTCGGGCGGGTGCAGGCGTGGGTGCTCGGGCCGGGGCTCGGCACCGACGACTGGGCGCACGAGCTGGCGGCCAGGGTGCTCGCATCCACCGTGCCCGTGCTGATCGACGCCGACGGGCTGACGCTGGTGGCCAGGGACCGGTCGTTGCTGCGCCGCGGCGCGCCCGTGCTGATCACCCCGCACGCGGGCGAGCTGGCGCGGCTGATCAGGGCCGAGCGCGACGACATCGAGTCGGCCCGGCTGGAGCACACCCGCAGGGCGGCGGCGGAGCTCGGCGTGACCGTGCTGCTCAAGGGCTCCACCACGGTGGTGGCGGAAGACGCGCGGCCGGTACGGGTCAACGTCACCGGCTCGCCGTGGCTGGCCACAGGGGGCACGGGCGACGTGCTGTCCGGGGTGGCCGGCTCGCTGCTCGCCCAGGGGCTGAGCTGCTACGACGCGGCGTCCTGCGGGGCCTACCTGCACGGGCTGGCCGGACGGCTGGCCGCCGGCGGCGCGCCGCTGACGGCGGCCGACGTGGCCACCGCCGTCCCCGCGGCCATCCGCGCGGTGAGCGGCGGCACGGCCTGACCGCGCGGCCCCGGTGGCGAAAGTCCTCGCCGCCGGGGCCGTGAGGGGTGAAAATCGCGCTCGACCACGTACGTGACCTGCCACACTAGAAGAATGTACTCCCCGATGGCCACGCCCGCGCAGGCTCGGGTCGACCTGGGTGCGATCAGGCACAACGTGGCCCTGCTCAAGGAGGGGGCCGGTGGCGCGGAGCTGATGGGCGCGGTCAAGGCCGACGCCTACGGTCACGGCCTGGTGCCCACGTCCGAGGCGGTCCTGGAGGGAGGCGCGAGCCGGCTCGGCACCGCGTTCGTCAGGGAGGCGCTCGCGCTGCGCGAGGGCGGTGTGACGGCGCCGATCCTGTCCTGGCTCGTCACCCCGGGAGAGCCGATCGAGGAGGCGCTGCGGGCCGACGTCGAGCTGTCGGCCTCCGACGAGGGCATGCTCGGCGAGATCGCCGCCGCCGCACGGCGTACGGGCCGCACCGCGAAGCTGCACCTGGAGGCCGACACCGGCATGAGCAGGGGCGGCTGCCCGCCCGCCGCCTGGCCGGCGCTGCTGGCGGGGGCGCTGCGGCTGCAAGCCGAGGGCGTCATCGAGATCGCCGGTCTCTGGTCCCATTTCGCCTGCGCCGACATCCCCGGCCATCCGTCGATCGGGCGGCAGCTGGAGGCGTTCGAGGCGGCGCTGAAGCTCGCCGAGCAGGCGGGCGCGGCCGGCTCCCATGTGATCAGGCACATCGCCAACTCCGCCGCCACTGTGACGCTGCCCGAGGCCCGCTACGACCTGGTCAGGCCCGGCATCGCCCTCTACGGCCTGAGCCCCGTGCCCGAGCTGGGCGACTTCGGTCTCAGGCAGGCCATGACACTGGTGGCCCAGGCGGGGCTGGTCAAGCGGGTCCCCGAAGGCTCCGGGGTGTCCTACGCCCACCTCTACGTCACCGAGCGCGAGACGACGCTCGCCCTCGTGCCGCTCGGATACGCCGACGGTGTTCTGCGGCACGCGACGGGGAAGGCGGAGGTGCTCGCGGGCGGGCGACGCAGGACGGTCGCCGGCCGGGTGTGCATGGACCAGTTCATGATCGACATGGGCGACGACCCGCTGTCTGCCGGAGACGAGATCGTGCTGTTCGGGCCGGGCGACAGGGGCGAGCCGACCGCTCAGGAGTGGGCGGATAATCTCGGCACGATCACGCATGAGATCGTGACCAGGATCGGTTCGCGTGTGCCGCGGGTCTACGAGCACAGGAGTTCGCGATGACCCGGGGCACCTCGCGGCGGGCATGAGCGGGAGAAGGGTCGGGGAGATGACGACGACAAGACGGCGCAGGGTAGGGATCGCCGGCGCGCTCGTCGGTGCGGCTTCCGCCGGTGTCGCGGCGGCGGCGCTGGCCAAGCGCTACGCGGTCGGCCGCATCAGGTTGCGCCCCGATGACGAGGCCAGCGAGCCGTTCGGCGAGTTGCGGGGCAGGGAGCGCACGCTCGTCACCTCCGACGGCAAGGTCCTGCACGTCGAGATCGACGGCCCCGACGACGCGCCGCTGACCGTCGTCTTCTGCCACGGCTACTGCCTCAGCCTGGAGTCCTGGCACTACCAGCGCAAGGACCTGCGGGAGAACTACCGGCTCGTGCTGTGGGACCAGCGCTCCCACGGCCGCTCGCAGCGCGGCGGCTCCGACGACAGCACGATCGACCGGCTGGGCGACGACCTGGCCGAGGTGATCGACGCCTACGTGCCCGGCCCGTGCGTGCTCGTCGGCCACTCCATGGGCGGCATGACGATCATGGCGCTGGCCGACCGCCGTCCCGAGTTGTTCGGCGAGAAGATCCGCGCGGCCGCGCTCGTCGCGACCTCGGCGGGCAAGCTGGCCGAGATCACCCTCGGCCTGCCCGCGCTGCTGTCCAAGGTCGTGCACAAGGTGGCCCCCACCACGGTGTCGATGCTGGGCAAACGCGGCGCGCTGGTCGACCGCACCCGCCACGCGGGCAGCGACATCGCCTTCCTGATGACCCGCTACATGGGCTTCGGCGACTCCAGGAACGTCAGCCCGACCCTCGTCGACTTCGCCGAGTCGATGATCAGGGCGACGCCGACCGAGGTGGTCGCCGACTTCTACCCCGCGCTGATGAACCACGACAAGCTCTCCGCGCTGCACGTGCTCGGCCCGGTGCCCACCGCGATCCTGGTGGGCGACGGCGACTGGCTGACCCCGCCCGAGCACAGCAGGGCGATCGCCGCCGCGCTGCCCAAGGCGCAGCTCACCGAGGTGCCCGACACCTCGCACCTGATCCAGTTGGAGCGTCCGGGCATCGTCAACGACGCGCTGCGCGACCTGGTGAAGAGGGTGGAGCTCTAGTGCGGCTCGCCACCCCGGAGGACATGCGCGCCTACGGCGCCCGCCTGGCCGCGCGGCTGCGCCCTGGAGACCTGCTCGTCCTGTCGGGCCCGCTCGGCGCCGGCAAGACCACGCTCGTGCAGGGCATCGCGGAAGGGCTCAAAGTACGCGGCCCGATCACCTCGCCCACGTTCGTGATCGCCAGGGTGCACCCGTCGCTGCGCGAGGGGCCGCCGCTCGTCCACGTCGACGCCTACCGGCTGGGCGGCGACCTGGAGGTGGACGACCTCGACCTGGACGCCTCGCTGGAGGAGTCGGTCACCGTCGTCGAATGGGGTGAGGGGCTCGTGGAGGGCCTGGCCGACGACCGGCTGGAGATCCACATCGACCGCGAGGCGGGCGACGAGGCCCGCGTCGTGACCCTGCGCGGCGTGGGCGAACGATGGGCCGACACGCCGCCTGAGCCGCCTGAAGAGTAAAACGGCGGTCAAGTACCGGCAATGCTGGCACCCTTGACGTACCCGGACGATGATGTAAATCATGATCGTTGGCTAGGGTTCGCCCAGAATTTCTGGGTATCAGGAGGGGCGACGTCCATCTCTCTGGTGGATGCTGAGGTGCAAGACGGCAAAGTGGGGTGCGGCCGGTGCTCAGGGACAGGCGAGTCGCGTACGCGGGGGTCATCGTCATTCTCGGTCTGACCGGCTGCACAGCCTCGGCCGAAGCAGATCCGACGACGACACCCACCCCCACGGCGAGCGGCACCACCGCGGCCCCGACGGCCAGTGGCAGCCCGAGCGCCACCGCCACCAGGCAGACCATCTCGGTGCAGCTCAACCCCGACCGCGTCACCGCGGGCGAGACGTCCACGGTGTGGATCCTCGCCAACTGCCCGGTCCCGACCGGAGGTCCCGCCCACACCGGCACCGCCACGTCCAAGGCGTTCGTCAACGGCGTCACGCTCAACCCGGTCCCCGCCGCGTCGGTCACCCCCACCCCGACCGCGACGCCGGCCAACGGCTCGCCCTGGGTGCGCGGCGACGCGCAGGTCTCCGGTACGGTCCGGCGCGGCAGCTACCGCGTCGACGTCAAGTGCGACGGCACCAACGACATGGGCAGGGCCACGCTCAGGATCGTCGCGGCCGAGCCCGACGACGACCCGACAGGACTGCCCAGCAAGGCACCCAAGGCGGGCGGCGGCGGCACGTACGCGAAGGACGCGAGCGACGAGTCGTCGATCCCGCTCGGCCCCGCCGGCGCGCTGATAGCGCTGGCGCTGGCCGCCGGCGTCGGCATAGCGGTCAAGCGCCGTAAGGCATAGACCATGGCCCGTCCAGGACGGGTGGTGCTCGCGGGCGCCGTGACGGGACTGCTGCTGGTCGCGTTCGGCAACAACCTCAAGACCGGCACCACCCCCGCGAAAGCCGTCGTACCGGAGAGCATCGACATTCCGTCGATCGACGTCGAGGCCCCGCTGATGGAGCTCGACCTGCTGAAGAACGGCGAGATCGAGCTGCCGCCCTACGAGAAGCCGAAGATGGCCGGCTGGTTCACCGGCAGCGCCGTGCCCGGAGAGAAGGGGGCCTCGGTCATCATCGGCCACGTCGACACCAAGACGGCGCCGGCCGTGTTCTACAAGCTGCGGAACTTACGCAAGGGCGAGACCGTCAAGGTGGAACGCAGCGACGGCAAGACCGTGACATTCAAGGTGGACGGCATCGAGCAGGTGCACAAGGACGCCTTCCCCGCCAAGCGGGTCTACGTCGAGGACGGGCTCAAGCTGGTCACCTGCGGCGGCAAGTTCGACTACGCCAAGGGCGAATACCTGGACAACGTCATCGTGTACGCGTCCCCCGCCTGAAATCGGTTGCGCCCTCCGGGACGATGAGGACATGAATGCGGAGAGCAACCCGCCCGCGTCCGGCGTCCGGGTGCCGTGGCACGGCGTGCACCCGCCGGTGCGAGCGGCGGTCGAACGGTTCCTCGGCGATCCCGTGGCCGAGGCGACCACGCAGCCCGGCGGCTTCTCTCCGGCCGCCGCCGTACGAGCTGTGCACCGACCCCGATCCCGCCATCACCGCGGTGGTCGCGGCCATGGCCGGCTACTTCGTCTGCCAGGGCCGCATGCCCGGCCCGCCCGGCCTTCCCACGGTCAGGGCGTTCCAGCGGGCGCAGGGCGTCGTGGCGCTCGACTGGCTGCGGCGGCGTACGGGCTGGGCCTGACGGCCCCTCACACGGGCTCCCACGGGCCTCTGGAGGCGTACGCGCTGGGCGGGCGGACCGTCCTGCTCGTGCTCGCTCACGGCCGGGAGAGACACCTACGGCGGGTACGCTAGACAGTCGTGCTGGTCCTGGCCTTTGATACCGCGACACCCGCCGTCACCGCCGCGCTCCACGACGGGGAGCGGGTGCTCGCCGAGTCGACGACGGTCGACGCCCGGCGCCACGGTGAGCTGCTCGCCCCGACCGTCCAACGGGTCCTGACCGAGTCGGGGGCCTCGGTGCGCGACGTCACGGCCGTCGTGGCGGGCAGCGGTCCCGGGCCCTACACCGGGCTGCGTGTCGGCCTGATGACCGCGCAGGGGTTGTCCGCCACGCTGGGCGTGCCCTCCTACGGCGTGTGCACGCTCGACGCGCTCGCCTTCGGCAGCGGCCTGGCGGAGCCGTTCCTGGTGGCCACCGACGCGCGGCGCAAAGAGGTGTTCTGGGCGCGTTACACCGACGTGCGCACCCGGGTGGAAGGGCCGTCCGTCGACCGGCCCGCCGAGGTGCCGGTGGAGGGGCTGCCGGTCGTGGGAGCCGGTGCCGCGCTTTATCCCGACATATTGGGGGAGCGGAGCGATGTGTCCCCCTACCCGAGCGCCGGGGCGCTGGCCGCGCTCGCGGCCGAGCGGCTCGCCGCGGGCATCACGCTCGACCCGCCCCGTCCGATCTACCTGCGCAGGCCCGACGCCGTGGTGCCGGGCGCGCCGAAGAGGGTGACGGCGTGAAGCTCAGGCTGATGACCGAGGCCGACCTGCCGGCGGTCATGTCGATCGAACAGGCCACTTTCCCGCTCGACGCGTGGAGCGAGGGCATGATGCGCGGCGAGCTGGCCGACATGCCGCGCTCGCGCCACTACGTGGTGGCTCTGGTCGACGACGAGATCGTGGCCTACGCCGGGCTCGCCGCCGCGGCCGACCAGGCCGACGTCCAGACCATCGCGGTGCTGGAGAAACACCAGGGCACCGGCATCGGCAGCGCGATGCTCACCGAGCTGCTGGCCGAGGCGCACCGCAGGGGAGCGCGCGAGATCTTCCTCGAAGTACGCGCCGACAACGCACGCGCGCAGACGGTCTACCGGCACTTCGGGTTCGAGGAGATCGGCACCCGACGCCGCTACTACGACGACGGCACCGACGCGATCATGATGAGAAGGAAGCTCAATGGCTGACGAACCGCTGGTCCTGGGGATCGAGACCTCCTGCGACGAGACCGGCATCGGCATCGTCAGAGGCCACACGCTGCTGGCCAACACCATCGCCTCCAGCATGGACGAGCACGCGAGGTTCGGCGGCGTGGTGCCCGAGGTCGCCTCGCGCGCCCACCTGGAGGCCATGACGCCGACCGTGGAGGCGGCGCTCTCAGAGGCCGGGCTCGCCTTCTCCGACATCGACGCCGTCGCCGTGACCGCGGGCCCAGGGCTCGCCGGCGCGCTGCTGGTCGGGGTGGCCGCGGCCAAGTCCTACGCGCTCGGCCTCGGCGTGCCCCTCTACGGCGTCAACCACCTGGCCGCCCACGTCGCCGTCGACCAGCTGGAGCACGGGCCGCTGCCCAAGCCGTGCGTCGCGATGCTCGTCTCGGGCGGCCACTCGTCGCTGCTGCTCGTGCCCGACGTCGCCGAAGACGTGATCTCGCTCGGTTCCACCGTGGACGACGCGGCCGGTGAGGCGTTCGACAAGGTGGCGCGCGTGCTGGGGCTGCCCTTCCCCGGAGGGCCGCACATCGACAGGGCGGCCCGCGAGGGCTCCGGCGCGGCGATCGCCTTCCCCCGGGGCAAGATCGACGACGGCACGCTCGACTTCTCCTTCTCCGGGCTCAAGACGGCCGTGGCGCGCTGGGTCGAGACCCGTGAGGCGTCAGGGCAGTCCGTGCACGTGCCCGACGTGGCGGCCTCCTTCCAGGAGGCCGTGGTCGACGTACTGACCCGCAAGGCGTTGCAGGCGTGCGGGAAATACGGGGTGGACGACCTGCTGATCGGCGGCGGCGTGGCGGCCAACTCCCGGCTGCGCGCGCTGGCGCAGGAGCGGTGCGAGGCGGCAGGCGTGCGCCTGCGGGTGCCGCGGCCGGGGTTGTGCACCGACAACGGCGCCATGGTCGCGGCTCTCGGGTCCGACCTGGTCGCGGCCGGAGTCACCCCTTCGGCCCTGGAGATCCCGGCTGACTCCTCGCTGCCGATCACGACGGTCCACGTCTGAAGGCGTTGTGAGACGCCTGTGCTCTGTCCCGTTCTGGTCTTCCGGGAAGTCCGGCCGGGTCGCAGCGCCGTTCGCTACTGGAAGTCTGCGCTCTCTTCGTTGGACAAGACGCGGGCGAACGCGGCGTAGGTCGGCGTGCCAGGCTGTCGGTCCAGTACGGCGAAGCGAATGTGGTCGAAGCGGTTGCGTGTGGCCAGCGCCCGGGCGAACGTGTCGGCGACCAGCCGGGGCTCGTTGCCGAACACCCCGCACCCCCACGCTCCGAGCACCAGCCGGCGGTGGCCATGGGCCTGCGCCACATCGAGCACACGAACGGCCCGTGTCCACAGCGCGGCCGGTATGCTGCCCGCCACCTGCGGCTGGTTGCGTGCGATGGCCCGTGCGTTGGGCGCGGCCGCGGTCAGGAACGCCACGCGATACGGCTCGTCGAGCAGGCGGCCCTTGTCGTCGCGGAAGACCGGCACACCGGGCGAATAGATGACGCGGTCGCTGTAACGCAGGTCGCCTTGGGCGCGGTGGTAGGCGTAGAACTGCGGGACAGCGGTGAGGCAGGCGTACAGCGCCGATGCCCTGGCCAGGCTCTCCTCCTGTGCCTGGGCGCCGGTGATGAACCCGCCGCCGGGGTTCTTGGCCGAGGCGAAGACCAGGCAGGCCGGGTCGGTGCCGTCGCCCGCCATGGCTCGGGCCGCCTGCAGGGTGGACTCATTCGTGACCTCGATGCGAGGACCCGGAATCTCCTGCTCGGCCTCCGCGTCGCCCAGGGCCGTGTCCAGGTCCTCCTCGGGAAGGTAGAGCCGGGTGCCCGCCAGAGCATGGGCGACGTCGTCGGCGAGAGACACCCATTGGCCACCTGGCGACGTGTAACCGCCCTGTTCGACGGTAGCGACCGTGTCTCGTGCGATCGCGCGTAGCCGGGTACTCATGATCCGCATGGTGACATCGAGGCGACCCCCGTCGCGAGGGATTTTCCCCGCGCGGGCTCTGGAGGGTGCGTACGTGGGCGCGGGCAGGCCGGAGAGGCGTGCCCGCGGAGCGGTCAGTCCTTCGCCCTGGTGGGGCGGAGCAGGGCCTCGGCCAGCGCCAGCATGGTCTCCTCCAGGGCCCCGAGCCGCTTGTTGAGGTCGTCGGCGGCGGGCTGGACGATGCCGGTGACCGTCTCGGCCAACTCGTCGCGGTCGGGACGGGTGCGGACCAGCTCGGTGAGCACGCCGGCGGCGTCGGCAAGGCGCTCGGCCTGGTCGCCGGTCTGCGAGCGGATCAGCTCGCCGACCCGCTCCGGGATGGCCGCGGGCAGCTGGCCGACGCGCTGGCTCACCGACTCGATGCGGTCGTCGACGGCCTCCAGGTGCTCGCTGGCCTGCGCGGCGCGGGTGGCCAGGCCGTTGACGTGGGTGTCGAGGACGTTGAAGCGGCTGTCGAGCCCTCCGAGGTGGCCGTCGATGGCGTCGAAGCGGCTGCTCAGGTGCTCTTCGGCCTCGCCGAGACGCTCGTCGATGGCGTCCACCTGGCTGTCGAGCCGGTTGAAGCGGCCCTCGGTGCGGGTGGTGCTCTCGCCCACGCGCTGGTCGGTGGCGGCCATGCGCTCGTCGAGCGCGGTGAAACGGGCGTCGACGCGCACGTCGAGCGCGTCGAAGCGGTCGTCGTGGCGGCCCAGGTGGCCGTCGAGGATGCCCAGGCGCTTGTCGACCCCGCCGAGGCGGCCGTCCACCGAGGTGAGGTGCTTGTCGACGCCGCCCAGCCGGGTGTCGATGCCGTCGACCCTGGTGTCGATGTCGGCCAGGCTCTCGCCGGCGGACTCCAGCCGGCCGCCGAAGTCGGTGACCTTGGCGTCGAGGCCGGACAGCGTGCTCTCGGCCCGCTCAAGCCGGGCGTCGACGCCGCCGAGCCGGGCGGTCAGGCGCTGCTCGCTCTCGCCGAGCTGCACGGCGAGGTGGCGGTCGGTCTCGTCGAGCCTCGCGGTGAGCCGCTGCTCGACGTCGGACAGGTGGCCGGTGAGCTGGGCGTCGGCCTCCTTGAGCCGGATGGCGAGCCGTTCGTCGGCCTCGACGAGGCTCCTGGCCAGCCGCTGGTCGGTCTCGTCGAGGCGGGCGGTCAGGCGCCGGTCGGTGCCCTCCAGGCGCACGGTGAGCCGCTCGTCGGTCTCGTCGAGCCGGGTGGTGAGGTGTCTGCCGGCCTCGTCGAGGCGGGCGGTCAGGCGCTGGTCGCTCTCGTCGAGGCGGGCCGTCATGCGCTGCTCGACCGCGTCGAGACCGGCCCTCAGCTGCTCGGACGAGTCGGCGATGCCCTCGGACAGGTCGCCGATCAGGCCTTCGACGCGGTCGGTGCGGGTGGCCAGGTCTGCCATCGACCGGTCGAGCCGGGTGAAGCGGCCGGCCGCGGCCTCCATGCTGGTGCTGAGCGTGGTCAGCCTGGCGGCGAAGTCGGACATGCCCTTGGTGATGCCGTCGGCGGTGTCGAGCACCGCCTTCAGCCGGTCGAGCGCCTCGTCGACGCCCTCGCCCACGGTGCCGACGTCGGCCCGTATGGTGGGCAGCTCGGCCACGGGGGCGACGCGGGCGTCCACGCCGCCCACCCGCTCGCCGACGGCGTCGACGTGGTCGCGGACCGCCTCCACGTGCTGCGCCAGGCCCTCGGCCCACATCGGTGGCTTGGCGGTGATGTCGTCGAGCCGCCCGTTGACCGCCTCCAGTGTGCCGCTCAGGCCGCCGAGCTCGCGCTCGCGCACCTCGCGCAGGAGCCACTCCATGCCCTCCAGCCGCTGGCGGATCTCGTCGAGCATGGCGCCCTGGGTGCGCTGCTCGTAGACGTGATCCTGGGAGGCGCGCTGCAGCAGGTCTCGCATTCTCTCGGAGATGGCCAGATGGCCGCCTGCCTGAAGAAGGGTGGTGTGGTTGGAATGATCCACCGAAAGCTCCTTCGCTCGCCGACGGTCTGCCGCGCAGCGGTGGGGTAGGTCCGGTTTGCAGATGAAAGAGCGAGAACACGGTTTACCGCAGTGGGGGAGAACTCCCGCCCGCCCACCTTAGCCTTTTGATCAAGGTACGTCAGCGGCGAATTCAAAGATCGATCGAAACCGAAGAATGCCCGAAATGCCAGCTCAGATGGGGGATGGCTGGTTGCAGATGATGACCGATGGTTTATCGGCAATGCGTGTCAGGATGACGACCGCGGATTCATTCCCTTTGAGCCGCAGATCGCTGCGCAGGCGTTCGACGTCGACGGCGGAGGCGCGCTTCTTGATAGTGACATTTCCGATTTTCCGCTCCCGGAGTGCGGCGCGTAGTTTCTTCAGCGAGAACGGAAGTACGTCGTCTATCTCGTATCTCGTGGCCCATGGGGTGACCACGGGAGCGTCGCCCGTGATGTACGCGATCATCGGATCGAGCAGGCGGCCGGCGACCAGCTCGGCCACCTCGCCCACGAGGTGCGCGCGGATGGCGGCGCCGTCGGGCTCGTAGACGTACCGGCCGGCCGGCCCCGTGCCGGCCTCGACACCGGTGGCGGCGAGAGTGTGGCCGCCCGGCAGGAGGGTGGCCCGCCTGCCCGCCTCATGGGCCGCGCCGGTCCAGAGTGTCGCCTCCTTGACCTCGCCCTTGAAGGACACCCACTCGGCCTGCGCCCCTTCGGGGATGAACGTGTAGGGGATGCCGGGGGCGACCTTGAGGCAGGCCGTACGGGCTCTGGAGACGAGGCCGAGCACCACGGG
This sequence comes from Nonomuraea longispora, assembly GCF_004348345.1. Lineage (GTDB taxonomy): Bacteria > Actinomycetota > Actinomycetes > Streptosporangiales > Streptosporangiaceae > Nonomuraea > Nonomuraea longispora. The sequence goes on along the minus strand of NZ_SMJZ01000082.1, from coordinate 9,474 downwards.
CCACGGCGGCGAGTAGGCCATGGGGTCGAAGGTGCGGCCCCTGCTCGTACGCCGCGCAGGATCGGCGAAGAGCGCGTCGTAACGCTCCGGCTCGACGGCGGCCGCGTCGGCCACCCTCACCGTCACCCGGTCGCCCAGCCCGAGAGCCTCGGCGTTGGCCCTGGCCACGGCGGCGGTCAGCGGGTCGGTGTCGACGGCCTCCACGGTGCACCCCGCGCGGGCCAGCGCCAGCAGGTCGCCGCCGATGCCGCAGCAGGCGTCCACGACCCCGGGCGCGGGGACTTGCGCGGCGATCAGGCGGGTGGCGCGGTGCTCGGCGACCTCCGTCCGGGTGGACTGCTCGAGGCCGTGCGGTGTGAAGTACATCAGCCGGGCGTCATCGCCGAACTTGGCCGTGGCCCGCTCCCTGAGGGCCGCCTGGGTGAGCGCCGCCGAGGTGAGCGCCGCGTCGTACGTCCTGCGCAGTCTCGTGGCGGCGGCCACCGGGTCGGCGCCGGCGAGCTCACCGGCCTCGGCCAGCGCCCGCCGCCCGCGCGGGGTCAGCAGCTCGTCGAAGGCGTCGAGGTCCACGTGGCACGACGTTAGCGCCACGACACGGCGCCAGGACACAGCGGCCCGACCCGGCGCCACGACCCGGGCTCGCGAATCGCGCGGCCGGAGAAGCGGCCGGAGAAACATCTCGAACCCTGTATGACCGGCCATTACCCTGGTAGAGGACTGTCGCGGGCCCTGCGATCGCTCTCAGCAGACGCGTTCGTGTTGACTGTCAAGCCCCTCTTGCATATGTTTCCTGTTGGCACTCTCCCCTTGAGAGTGCCAACGTGCGACGAGGCAGGTCTGACACCCGCGACGGCAGGCCCAGCTGGTCGCCTCTTCTAGATCATTCAAATCTGAAGGGGAGGTCCGATCGTGACGACCGCCACCAAGGTTCCCGTTAAGCCGCTCGGCGACCGCATTGTGGTTCAGCCGCTTGAGGCCGAGCAGACCACCGCTTCCGGCCTGGTCATCCCGGACACCGCCAAGGAGAAGCCGCAAGAGGGCAAGGTCCTCGCGGTGGGCCCCGGCAACTGGGACGAGGACGGCGACAAGCGGATTCCGCTCGACGTCTCCGAGGGCGACATCGTCCTCTACAGCAAGTACGGCGGCACCGAGGTCAAGTACGGCGGCGAGGAGTACCTCGTGCTCTCCGCCCGCGACGTTCTCGCGATCATCGAGAAGTAAGCCGGTGCGTCGGGCCCCGGGCGCTCCAAGGGGCGACCGGGGCTCTCGACGCTAGGAGAGGACTTTTCAGCTATGGCGAAAATCCTGACGTTCGACGAGGACGCGCGCCGCTCACTCGAGCGTGGCGTGAACGCCCTCGCGGACGCCGTGAAGGTGACCCTTGGCCCGCGTGGCCGCAACGTCGTCATCGACAAGAAGTTCGGTGCGCCGACGATCACGAACGACGGTGTGACCATCGCTCGTGAGGTCGAGCTGGAGGAGCGCTACGAGAACCTCGGCGCCCAGCTCGCCAAGGAAGTTGCCACCAAGACCAACGACATCGCCGGTGACGGCACCACCACCGCCACCGTGCTGGCCCAGGCCATGGTCCGCGAGGGCCTGCGCAACGTGGCGGCCGGCGCCTCGCCGCTGTCGCTCAAGCGCGGCATCGACAAGGCCGCCAATGTGATCAGCGAAAAGCTGCTCGCCACCGCCCGGCCGGTCGAGGACAAGAAGGAGATCGCCAACGTTGCGACGATCTCCGCCCAGGACGCGCAGATCGGCAACCTGATCGCCGAGGCGTTCGACAAGGTGGGCAAGGACGGCGTGCTCACCGTCGAAGAGTCCAACGCCATGGGCATGGAGCTCGAGTTCACCGAGGGCATGCAGTTCGACAAGGGTTACCTGTCGGCCTACATGGTGACCGACCCCGAGCGGATGGAGTCCGTCCTCGAGGACGCCTACATCCTGCTCACCCAGGGCAAGATCGCCTCCATCGCGGACTTCCTGCCGCTGCTGGAGAAGATCGCCCAGACGAAGAAGCCGCTGCTCGTGGTCGCCGAGGACGTCGAGGGCGAGGCCCTGGCCGTCCTGGTCACCAACAAGATCCGCGGCACCTTCACCTCCGTGGCCGTCAAGGCCCCGGGCTTCGGCGACCGCCGCAAGGCGATGCTGCAGGACATGGCCATCCTCACCGGCGGCCAGGTCGTCAGCGAGGAGATCGGCCTCAAGCTGGAGCACGTCGGTCTCGAGGTGCTCGGCCAGGCCCGCCGCGTCGTGGTGACGAAGGACAACACCACCATCGTCGACGGCGCCGGTGACGCGCAGGCCATCGAGGACCGCGTCAAGGAGATCAAGATTGCCATCGAGCAGTCCGACTCCGACTGGGACCGCGAGAAGCTCCAGGAGCGCCTGGCCAAGCTCGCCGGCGGTGTGTGCGTGCTGCGTGTCGGCGCCGCCACCGAGGTGGAGCTGAAGGAGAAGAAGCACCGCCTCGAGGACGCGATCTCCGCGACGCGCGCCGCGATCGAGGAGGGCATCGTCTCCGGCGGCGGCACCGCGCTGATCCACGTCGCCAAGGGGCTCGACGACCTCGAGCTGTCCGGCGACGAGGCCACCGGCGTCGGCATCGTGCGCCGCGCGCTGGTCGAGCCGGCCCGCTGGATCGCCGAGAACGCCGGTCTCGAGGGTTACGTCGTGACCCACAAGATCGCCGAGCTGGAGGCCGGTCACGGCCTCAACGCCGCGACGGGCGAATACGGCGACCTGCTCGCGCAGGGCGTCATCGACCCCGTCAAGGTGACCCGGTCGGCGGTGCAGAACGCGGCTTCGATCGCGGGCATGCTCCTCACGACCGAGGTGCTCGTGGTGGACAAGCCCGAGGAAGAGGCCTCGGCCGACGGCCAGGGGCACGGTCACGGCCACGGCCACTGACCGCTTCTCCCGCTTCACGGCCCGCATCCCCTCGGGGATGCGGGCCGTTCGTCGTTCCAGGGCACAGGGGTGCGGTCGTGCGGCGCTCTGGTGGCGCGGGCCCGCATGACGTCCCCCGGTGGCGCCCTCCGGCTCCCGGGGCGCCTACGGCTGCCTCATGGCCGTGGCGGTGGCGCTCTGTGGCGCTCTGTGGCGCTCGGTGGCGCTCATGGCCGTCTGGACTGCCGCGTCTCTGAGCGGCGTCCCGGGCCGTTGGGGGGAAGTGGGGAAAAAGGTGGAATATTGCAGTAAACCGGAAGAGGGCGGTAAGCGTCTGTGTCTGACAAATGTCGTGCATTCCCGGTTATGAGATGAAACATTATGTCAGCCGTTTCGCCGTAGTGTACCCATTTGATTACTGATAGTTATCATCGCTTCAGATGTGACCAATCCGTAGCCGTTCGCCATGACGACAGGCCGGATCGGTGCGGGCATCATGCCTATCGTGAGCGAGGGAAGCGTCGCCGACGCCAAAATTGGGGTAAGGCTCGCGTCGAGACTTCCGGCACGGACGGATGACTCCGACCTTAGGGAACTGACGAGCCTCGCCGTGCAGGGAGATCGCAGTGCGATCGAATCTCTGCTCGGCGAGTTGCGTCCGATGGTGGTGCGGTATTGCCGTGCCAGGCTGGGTAGGGTTTCGGGGCAATATCACATTGCCGATGACGTCGCCCAGGAGGTGTGCATCGCGGTCCTGTCCGCGCTGCCGCGCTACCGCGACATGGGGCGGCCGTTCGCCTCCTTCGTGTTCGGGATCGCCTCGCACAAAGTGGCCGACGCGCTGCGCAGCTCCGTGCGCTCGGCCGTACCTACCCAGGACCTGCCTGACGGGCCCGACGACGGGCCGGGGCCCGAGGAGACGGTGGTCCGCTACATCGAGGTGGAGCACGCGCGCAGGCTGCTGGCCAGGCTGCCGGAGAACCAGCGGGAGTTGCTGCTGTTGCGGGTGGTGTCGGGGCTCTCCGCCGAGGAGACCGGTAATGTACTCGGCATGTCACCGGGTGCGGTCCGCGTCGCCCAGCATCGGGCGCTGGCCAGGTTGCGGCAGATGGCCGAGCTGGAGTCCGCTTGACGCCAGAGGACGAGACCGATGCGCTGCTCGACGCGCTCGGCCGTGGAGAGATGCCCGACTCGGGCGATCCGGCAGCACGGTTGCTGGCCGTGCTGCTCGACGACGTGGATCAGCGGCGCTCCTCCGTGTCGATGACGCCATCGACATAGCCTCTGGCGTACTCCCAGCTGACGTAGTCGGCGGGATCGGGGTGGAAGGCCGGCTCGTGGACCTGTGGCTGGCCTTTCTCGATCATCTGTCGCAGGTTGCCGCGCAGCAGCTCCCAGTCGAAGAAGTGCTGCTCGCCGCATTCGGGGCAGTCGAGCACGAGGCCCAGCACACCCTGCGGTTCGAGCAGGGAGCGGAAGACCTCGACGTCGGCGAGGTCGGTGATGGCCTCGTCGCGTTCGGCCGCGGTGAGTGGCTCGGCGTCGTCCAGGGCGCCCATCGCCGAGGAAGGGTCGTTCGGGTCGTCCGCGAACGGGTCGCGGGGGACGTCTTCCAGCACCTTCCCACCATATGACCGATGCGGCCCGAGCGGTGGCTATTACCTCAGCCATCCGCGTCTGGCGGCCTCCACGCCTGCTTGAAAGCGTGACTGGGCGCCCAATTCGGCCATGGCCCCGGCGAACCTCGCTCGTACCGTCCTGACCGAGATCCCGAGCTGCCGGGCTATCGACTCGTCGCACAGGCCCTGCGCGGCCAGGCGCAGCACCTGAGCCATCCCGTCAGTTCCGCGGCCCCACGGCAGAGGCGTGGCGCGGCCCCACAGCTCGATGAAGAGGGCGCGGAGCATGCCCACCACGATCGGCGTGCGTACGAGGTAGAAGTGGTAGGCGTGGTCGGGCAGGTTGCCGCCCCAGAACGCGGGCAGACCGGCCACGTCGGCGCCGGCGGTCATGAACCAACTCGGCACACGGTCCAGCGTGCGTACGTTGCCGCCGGCTTCGAGCAGGCGGGTCAGCAGATCGCGTACGCCCGGGAGCGTCAGGGCCGAAACCGGCAGGATCATGTGAACGGCCAGAAGATTTCGTTGTTGCGCATCAATCCACGGATCCGCAAATTTACGAGCAAAATCGCTCATTGTGCGTTCGTCCGGGATTGCTGTGTGCAATTCCATCGGCGGCGACTGCACGGCCATACCGACCACGCTTTCGAACAGGACGTCGGCCCCGTTCAACATCTCCACCGTGAAAGGCCCGCTCTGGTAGTCGCGGCCGGCGTCGTAGTCGTGGATCAGGCCGCGGATGGACGCGAGCGCCGAATCGATCATGCGGCTCTCCTCGGCCAGCCGCTCCAGCCGCTCGGCGATCACCCGGCCGAGCGCCGCCGCGGGGTGGCGGGCCAGGTATTCGCCCGACCGTTCGTCCACCACGCCCAGTTTGACCAGGTCGTCGAGCTGGCGGGTGACCTTCTCCACGGGGCCGTCGATGGCCTGTGCGAGATCGGTGCGGGTGGCTCTGTGCAGGCGCAGCACCGTTGAGTAGAGCGCCCTCTGGGCAGGGTCGAGGCCCAGCGTCTCATAGGGATCTGACGCGGCTCTGGGCTCATTGCGCATCGTGGGCGGCTCCGTAAGGGGGACACGGGCGTGCCGCGAGAATAACGCCGCATTGCGCCCGTGTCCTCACCTTCCGCCGACTGATGGAGGGAGGTGTGCAACTTCGTGCAATTGCACGTTTTCACCTTGCGATTGTGCCGTTGAGTGACGCAGGCTTTACCTAGCGTCGGCATCCGGAAGCGGGCGTGGCAGCGCCGCCCATCAGGACGCGGAGGGGGGTTCGGTGGTGCGCACGCGCCACCACGCCCGGGTGCCGGTGGCTGGGGGATGGGACGGGTCACCGACCGCCCCATCCCCCAGCGCTGTGAGATGCCGGGAGTACGACGGACCGTGGGGGTCATCGTGCTCCCGGCACTGCGCGCCTCCTGCCGCGGGACCGGGAAAGGTCCCTGCGCGCCGGGCTCCGAGGCCGTGAACACGATTTTGGAGGCAGGCCCTAGACTTGGCTGCATCAGCGCATCGGCAGGAGGGGGCCGCAGCATGTCCAAGTTCACCGAGATGGGTCTGACCTTCGACGACGTGCTGCTGGTTCCTGGATATTCCGATCTGCAACCGGGCGACGCCGACACCCGGTCCCGCCTGTCCCGTGGCGTCACGCTGTCCATCCCGCTGGTCTCCGCCGCGATGGACACCGTCACCGAGGCCCGCATGGCGGTCGCCATGGCGCGGCAGGGCGGCATCGGCATCCTGCACCGCAACCTGTCGGTCGACGAGCAGGCCCAGCAGGCCGACCTGGTCAAGCGTTCCGAGGCGGGCATGGTCACCAATCCGGTGACGTGCAGCCCCGACGACACGCTGGCCGACGTCGAGCGGCTCTGCGCGACCTACCGGATCTCGGGGGTTCCCGTCACCGACGTGTCGGGCACGCTGGTCGGCATCGTGACCAACCGCGACATGCGCTTCGAGACCGACCAGTCGCGGCCCGTGCATCAGGTCATGACCAAGATGCCGCTGGTCACCGCGCCGGTGGGGGTCTCGCGTGACGACGCCTTCGCCCTCCTGAGGAAAAACAAGATCGAGAAGCTGCCCCTCGTCGACGCCGACGGCAGGCTGCGCGGCCTGATCACGGTCAAAGACTTCACCAAGAGCGAGCAATACCCTCTGTCCACCAAAGACGCCGACGGCCGGCTCATCGTGGGGGCGGCCGTCGGCGTCGGCGGTGATGCGGAGGTGAGGGCCAAGGCGCTGATCGAGGCCGGGGTCGACGTGGTGGTGGTCGACGTGGCGCACGGCCACTCCAAGGGCCTGGCCGACATGGTCGCCAAGGTCAAGGCCAACAGCAAGGTCGAGGTCATCGGCGGCAACATCGCGACGAGGGCGGGCGCGCAGATGCTGGTCGACGCGGGCGCCGACGCGGTCAAGGTGGGCGTGGGGCCCGGCTCCATCTGCACCACGCGGGTGGTCGCCGGGGTCGGCGCCCCGCAGGTGACCGCCATCCACGAGGCATCCAAGGCGTGCGCGCCCGCGGGCGTGCCGGTGATCGGCGACGGTGGCCTGCAGTATTCCGGCGACATCGTCAAGGCGATCGCCGCCGGCGCCGACACGGTCATGCTGGGCTCGCTGCTCGCGGGGTGCGAGGAGTCGCCCGGCGAGCTGATCTTCATCAACGGCAAGCAGTTCAAGTCCTACCGCGGCATGGGCTCGCTCGGCGCCGTACGCAACCGCGAGCGCGGCGGCGCCTCCTTCAGCAAGGACCGCTACGCCCAGGCCGACGTCGGCGGCGAGGACAAATACATCCCCGAGGGCATCGAGGGTCAGGTGCCCTATCGCGGCCCGGTCTCGGCCGTCGCCCACCAGCTCATCGGCGGGCTGCGCCAGGGCATGTGGTACGCCGGCTGCCGCACGATCTCGCAGATGCACACCGACTGCGAGCTCATGCCGATCACGGCGGCGGGCCTCAAGGAGAGCCACCCCCACGACATCCAGATGACGGTGGAAGCTCCGAACTATCACAGAAGGTAAGTTCATGACTCAGCAGGTGGAGATCGGCCGGGGAAAGACCGGGCGGCGGGCATACTCGCTCGACGAGATCGGGCTGGTGCCCTCGCGGCGCACCCGTGACCCGGAGGAGGTCTCGATCGCCTGGCAGATCGACGCCTACCGGTTCGAGTTGCCCGTGGTGGTCGCTCCCATGGACAGCGTGGTCTCGCCGGCCACCGCCATCGAGATCGGGCGGCTGGGCGGGCTGGCCCCGCTCGACCTCGAAGGGCTCTGGACTCGCTACGAGGACCCGTCGCCGCTGCTGGAGGAGTGCTCGACGCTCGACGCCGCGGCGGCCACCAAGCGGCTGCAGGAGATCTACGCGGCCCCGATCCAGGAGGACCTGATCGGCCGGCGGATCGAGGAGATCCGCTCCTCCGGCGTGACGACCGCCGTGCGGTTGTCGCCGCAGCGCACGGTCCAATACCACAAGGCCGTGATCGACGCGGGCGTCGACATCTTCGTCATCCGCGGCACGACCGTCTCCGCCGAGCACGTGTCGGGGCGGGCCGAGCCGCTCAACCTCAAGCAGTTCATCTATGAGCTCGACGTGCCGGTCATCGTGGGCGGCTGCGCGACCCACACGGCCGCTCTCCACCTGATGCGCACGGGTGCGGCGGGGGTGCTGGTCGGCTTCGGCGGCGGCGCCTCCCACACGACGCGCAACGTGCTCGGGGTGGCCGTGCCGATGGCCACCGCGATCTCCGACGTCGCCGCGGCCAGGCGCGACTACATGGACGAGTCGGGCGGCCGCTACGTGCACGTGATCGCCGACGGCGGCATGGGCACGTCCGGCGACATCGCCAAGGCCATCGCCTGCGGGGCCGACGCCGTGATGGTGGGCTCGCCGCTGGCCCGCGCCGCCGAGGCGCCCGGCCACGGGTTCCACTGGGGTTCCGAGGCGCACCACCCCGACCTGCCGAGGGGGCGACGGGTCGAGTTCGGGACGGTGGGGACGCTGGAGCAGATCCTGCACGGGCCGTCGAGCGTGGCCGACGGTTCGATGAACCTCATGGGCGCGCTCAAGCGCACCATGGCCTCCACCGGCTATTCCGACATCAAGGAGTTCCAGCGGGTCGAGGTCGTGGTGGCCCCGACCCACTCCTGACCTGTCCCGATCCGCCACCGCGGCCCACCGGCGGCACTGCGCGCCGGGCTGCGGTGAAGTTATGGTTTCGGGCATGGAATCCCTTGAAGAGCGAGTTGCCCGGCTGGAAAGGCAGATCGCCTACCTTGAGCGGCACCTCGGCATCGATCCCGCGCTGATCGACTCCGTCGACGGAGATTCACGACTGCCGCCCGACTTCTACGCGGCGATGCGCAAGGGGAAGAAAATCCTGGCGATCAAGATCTACCGGGAGGCCACCGGGGCGTCGCTGATGACCGCGAAGAAGGCGGTCGAGGAGATGGAGCGGCAGGGCCTCGGCCGGAGGTGAGCTCGGGCCGCTCCGGCCCGGCAGGATGGCCCATCACCACCGCGCGCAACCGGCTCAGCGGGTGTAGGTCGTCACCAGGGTGCCGTTGCTGAACGTCTCGGTGCCGGTCAGGGTGAACGTCGTCGGCCGGAAACCGCCGTGGAAGGCTGGGATGCCCCCTCCCGCCACCACCGGGTAGCACTTCGTGATCAACTCGTCGATCTCCGGCAGGAGCTGTGCGGCCACGTTGCCGCCGCCGCACAGCCAGATGTCGAGCCCGTCCTCCTGCTTCAGCCGCCGCACCAGGCCGAGCGGGTCGCCGGGGACCAGCTCGATGGCGGGCTCGTCGATGCTCTTGATGGTGTTGGAGATGACGTACTGCCTCATGTGCGGGTAGGGGTTGGTCGTGCCCGTCTCCAGGCCGATCTCGTACGTGCCCCGGCCCATGAGCACGGTGTCGAAGCGCTGGTTGGGGGCGTCGAAGCCGGTCTGGGCCCGGATGGGGGCGGGCACCGTCT
>NZ_SMJZ01000081.1 GCF_004348345.1 Nonomuraea longispora | reverse complement strand
CCACCGGAGCAAGATGGGGACTGGCCGGAGCCGAAGCGGTGTTGAAGCTCCGCGCGCTGACCGCCAACGGGCATCTCGACGATTACTGGAGCTACCACCTCGCCCGGCAACACGATCGTGTCCACCAAACCAGCTACCAGGACGGATATGCCCTCACTGCTTGATCGCTCAGGTCACTGAGTACGAGCTACACCCAGCTCAACATGGGCGACTGCTTCGCCTACGCCCTCGCCAAAGACCTCGACCAGCCTCTGCTCTTCAAAGGCGAGGACTTCCCGCACACCGACATAACCCCCGCCCAGCCCTGACGGTCCAGCATGCCCTCTGCCCAAGCGTGATCGCCAGGGTTCCTCGCGGGAGTATCGTGTGCTTCTGTGACTCGCTGTCCCCCTGACGACCATCTGGATGAGCTGATCGAGCAGGCGATCGTGGACGCCTACGGCGATGACGAACAGCTCTCCGGCTTCCATGTGATGATCGGCGACAACCTGGCGATGCCGTTCGAGACGACCGTGCTCGGCCTGCGGGTCACCGTCACCGCGATCGACTTCCTGGTCGGAAGTGGCATCGTGGCGATCTGCCGCCATGGCGAGCACAAGCAGGCGATCGGCATCCTCGATCTGCCGCAGCCCGACCCACCACCGGCCGGGGCCGAATGGATCCACGCGTTCCGCCGCTGGGCCGGATGAGAGCATGAGCGAATACCAGTACTACGAGTTCCTGGCCATCGACCGGCCGCTCACCGACCAGCAGCAGGCCGAGATGCGCGCCCTGTCCACCCGAGCCCACATCACCGCCACCAGCTTCGCCAACGAGTACCACTGGGGCGACTTCCGCGGCGACCCGCTCCGCATGATGGAGCGCTACTACGACGCCCACCTGTACCTGGCCAACTGGGGCACCCACCGGATCATGCTGCGCTTGCCCAAGGCCGTGCTCGACCCCAAGCAGGCCCAGCGCTACTGCGTGGGTGAGCAGGTCAGCGTCTGGACCAGCGGCGGACACCTCGTCCTCGACTTCACCAGCGAGGCGGAGGAGGAGTACTGGGAGGACGATGTCGAACGCTCGCTGTCGGCGATCGTCGGCATCCGCGCCGAACTGGCCTCCGGTGACCTGCGACCGCTTTATCTGGCCTGGCTGTCGGCCTACGGAACCTGGGAGCGCGACGAGGACGCCTTCGACTACGAGGAAGAGGACGCCCTGGAGCCGCCCGTCCCGCCCGGACTGGGCTCGCTCAGCGCACCGCAACAGGCCCTGGCCGACTTTCTGCGCCTGGACGACGATCTGCTCGCGGCCGCCGCCGAAGCCAGCCCGCCGGCGCAGCCCGTACAGCACGACCGGAATGCCTTGGCCGCCTGGATCGGCGCTCTGCGGGCCAAGCGCAAGGACGCGCTGCTGCTGCGGGTGATCGAGGAAGACGGCGCGAAGGTTCGGTGGGAGTTGCTGCGCGAGTTCGGCGGCGAAACCACCGGCCAGGAGACGGAGACGGGGCGGACGGTCGCCGAACTGCTGGATAGCGCCGCCGCCCGCCGCCACGTACGCGAGCAGCAGGAAGCCGCCCAGCGCGCCGAAGAGCAGGCCCGTAGGGAACAGGAGCGACGACAAGCCAGGGAGCTGCGCCTGAACCGGCTCGCCCAGGATCTCGACTCCGCGTGGGACGTGGTGGAGACCTCCATCAGCACCAAGAAGCCCCGCGAATACGACCAAGCCGTCGAACTCCTGCGTGACCTGCACGCCCTGGCCCTCCGCGACGAGCACACCGGCGCCTTCAACCAGCGCCTCACCCACCTCCGGGAACGACACCAGGGCAAGCCCAGCCTCGTCAAGCGGCTCAACGATGCAGGCCTCACAGCCGAGTAACCGGCGATTCCATGCCTGGTGGCGAGCGTCCGCACCAGCGAGATTCACCCAGCCACACTGCCCGGCCAGCCGAGAAGTGCACATGGTCAAGGGATGCCAACCGTTGCACGGTTGCTCGTTGGATGCTCATCGGCGCCTGATACGGCATGGCACCGGGCGGCATTCTCGGACATTTTGAGCGTGGGAAAGGCGTGACATAACGGCACACTAGGACACAATTCGATAGCAGGCGGCATTGAGAACTGCGGCTTTTAATCCGTAGGTTCCGGGTTCGAGCCCCGGGCGCCCTACCACTCCACACCCCATCCGACCTGCACTTTCTCGATTTTCAGGGGCCTCCGGCGAGGCGGAGACACGCCGTTGGTTGCTCGCTGGTTGCTCTTCGGCACGGGTCCGGCACATGGCCGGGCGCCCCGGAACCGGTTTAGGCCGGTTTGCCAAGCCAGACCCGCAAGAAGATCAAGGGAACACTGAGGGGCGTTCCCCCCGGAGTATGGACACGGGGTTCATGCTGCTTTGAGCAGACTATCGGGTTGCTGCTCGTAGTCGATCGGGCTCAGGTGCCCGAGGGTGGAATGCCTCCTTCTCGTGTTGTAGCGGGTGATCCACTTGAAGACCGCCAGGCGTGCTTGCCGCGCAGAGGACCAGCGTCGGGAGCCTTGGAGCGTCTCACGCTTGAGCGTGGCGTTGAACGCTTCCGCGGCGCTGTTGTCGGCGCTCGTGCCCACGACACCCGTCGACCGACGGACACCCAACTCGGCGCACAACTGCGCGAACTCCTTGGAGGTGTACTGACTCCCATGATCGGAATGGAAGATCGCGCACTCCGGCCTCGACGCCGCCCACCTTGCGGGTGCCGTCGGCGGCCCGGCCCGGCTCGCCCTCTGCCGTCAGGATCATGCCGCTCGCTGCGCGACCGGCCTCGGGCCTGACACTGCGAGGGGTCCTCGGCCGTGCCAGGGACCCCTCCTCTGGTCCGGTGCCGGTAGGGAGCTTAGAAGTCGAATTCGCCCTTCTTGGCACCGTCGATGAACGCCTCCCAGACCGATGGCGAGAAGACGTAGGGGGACTTTTCCGGATGTTCGGAGTCGCGCAGGCCCACGCGGCCGTCGCTCAAGGGGGCCGCTTCGATGCAGTCGCCGCTGTCGCCGGAGCGTGTCGCCTTGCGCCATTCGGCGGTTTCCAGCAGCTTGGTGGTTATTTCGTCCATTTCTCTACCATCTCCTCAATCATCTGGAGTGAGACCCGCCGGGGGAGGGCCTCGTTATGCAACATCTCATACTTCGACTTGACTTCCCGGACGCGTCCGGTGTCGGCGGTAATCTGGCTCAGCGTGATCGATTCCAGGTAGGCCGTGTCCGGCATCTCTGGTCCACTAGCAAGAATGAAAGCTCCTTGCAGGCCGGTGGTCAGCCATGAGTTGCGTGGGAGCACGCGGATGTTGACGTGAGGATGCTCATCCAGTGTGGCCAGATACGCCATCTGCTCGACCATTACCGCCTCGCTACCGGTAGGTCGGGTCAGGACTCCCTCGTCCAGTATTGCCCATAGCGTAGGCCTGTTGTCCTGGACCGCTGCCTGCTCTGGAACGAACGCCACCTGCGTCACGCCCTGCGCGAGTACGAACGGTTCTACAACCAGCACCGAGCCCATCAAGCCCTGATCCAAGCCGCCCCGCTGCGTCCCGTCCCGGACCCGATCACAAATCCTGAACGAATCACCGACCTGAACATACGCCGACGAGACTGGCTCGGGGGCGTCCTCCACGAGTACTCACATGCGGCTTGAACTGCACAGATGGAGTTTTCGGCAGGCGCAATGCTCGATAACCATCCCGGAACGCCAGAAAAACGGATAGTCAACCACAAAACCCCGCGCTTGACCGGCCCCGCTCCTTCAGGGATGAATGGATACGATCGAGGCTAGATGTCCGTAGAGAGAACGTCATCTATCTGAAATTCGAGCCCACCCAACTGCATGGCAAGCCGTTGCCCAGCCTCCAGGGCCGTGTCCACGTCCGCGGTCTTCGCATCCTCAAAGTAGACCGCTTTCGCAACGAGCCGAGACTTCTCGCGTACCAAGTCGGCACGACCGACGAGTGCATCGGCGACCACCAGGGGCATTACATAATAGCCGAAGCGCCGTTTCGCGACAGGCTTGTAAGCCTCAAATGTATAGTCGAAATCAAATACCCTACGGACTCGATCGCGATCCCAGATGAGATTGTCAAAGGGACTCACAAACGTCGGGCTGACCGACTGCAGTGAACCGTTGAGCACCGAGGGGTGCACCCAGGCACGCTCTCCCCATCCATCTACGCGGGCAGAGACAAGCCCAAGATCGGGAAGTAGAGGCTCGATTTCCAAACGTGACAGCCGAAAGTAATCAGCCAAGTCACCTGCAGTTGCTATACCATAGACACGCGCAGCACGATCAATGAGTTGCATCAAACTTTCGGCTACATCCGGCTCCTGACGAAGAAGCTGTTCGGGTATCCTTCTCTCCGGGGCGTCATAGACACGCTTCGTTCCGCGGCGTTCGCAACACACGATTGACCCCGTCCAGACAAGGAATTCTGCTGCTCGCTTTGTTTCCGACCAGTCCCATCCTGAGGACTTCTCGGTGCCTGCCTCTAGTTCCTTAAGAGTCTGAGGGCCGTCGTCTGTCAATAGCTGCACAATTCGCTGCGAAGCCTCCTGGGATGGAGCCCAAGAGGCTTTACGCAGCCTGTCGCGCAGAAAATGCCACAATGGCCAGTCGTCCACAGGAAGTATACAAACAGCATGTGCCCATGATTCGAAAACTAGCGCCTCCCCATCGGAAGTCCACAACGATACATCGATCGCGTCTCTGCCACTTAGTGAATAATCCCTAGCGAAACATACGAGACGATGCGCTCGATCCACACGTTGGATGGCGTCGAGTTGGATGGCCCCGAGGTGTTGGAGCATGTGCAGTGGACTGGAGTATCGGGCATTCTTCGCAAAACCATGACCTACAAGTGCGAGCTGGCGCGCTTCGGATCGAGAGATATCCATTAAATTAGGCCGTACTCCAACGTTACCCAATGGGGCGTGAAGTTAAACCGGTTCCAAAAGCAAGAAGTGGAAAGCCGGTTGTTCGTGCCGTGACATACGTAGACATAGTTGGTGCCTAGAATTCTCAGTCGGCATATGGCCTCAGAGACGAGAGCACTGCCTAGTCCGGCATTTCTAGATTCTGGCGCGACACATATCCATTCGATCACTCCGGCATAGCCAGGAGGAAGCCGACGTACCTTTCCATCATCGGGCATCATGAAGCTACCATACTGGATTGCTCCGACCAGCGTTCCTTTATGCTCCGCAACAAGCAGTCCTTGGCCGTTTTCGATGAGTTGGGCAAAAGTCGTACCCAGGATATCCGGGGCGCCTTTCGGCTCGCTGATGAACTGCGAGGTGGCAAGTTGATCCTTGACGTGCTGATAGTGAAGAGACGAAACGGAGGCAATATCGGCGAAGGTTGCGTCTCGAATTGTGCAGAAAGAATCCACCCTGTATGATGTAGAGCTGCCCTCCTGGTTGAAGGCTAGATACGACTCGGGCGAGAATCCGAGTCTACCCAACAGCGTCGCCCCTACTGCGTCGTTCAATGGGATATGGAACGTGAGGCGGTCTGCCGCATTGTAGCGCCGCTGCAAAGGCTCAAAGGGCGAGAAGGGCAGTGAAAGCACATCTGGAGTGACCGCAACGGTGGACGGGACTATAGGTTTTCGACCTTCAAAGGCTGCCACACCCGGGTCATCATTGCAAGAATAGTTCCTATCACACACATTGCAAGGTCTTGGGCAGGGGACCATCCCAGGAGCGTGAATGAATCGCTCGATATCGCTACCTCGCTTAAGCTGCGCGCGACGCTCGGGCTATTTCCTACGCGATGCCACCGTTGCCAAAGAAGCCGATCAATGTGCTCGCGTTGATGGGCTGTCAGTTCATCCGGGCCAACTATCTCTATCAAGCCCCTCTGCCTCCACGCAGTCGTTCCGATCACCAGTGGACTCCTTTTCATGCTCCAATTTGTCTCGCATTAAAGACTGAGGACGGCTAAGCCCACGAATTGCAATTACTACGAGAAGGATCCCAACGACAGCAACGCCGACGAGTGCATTACTATAGTCGCGAGCAGCTATAATCATCCCTCCCACGGCAATGCCGACTGTATAGCCCAGATCATTCCCGACCGCAACCCATGAGTTCGCCTCGTGCCTAACGTCGGCAGGTATCTCCTTGTCTATCAACAGATAAGAGTTGATGTAGAGTGGCGTGACCGCCAAGCCTGAAATAAGGAGAATACCCCCGATAAACCATGGAGAATCGGCCAAAGGCAGCAGTGCTAGGGGACTGCCAAAAAGCAGTGCGAGCTTAGCTTGACGCCTCCAGAGACTGCCCTTGAGCTTCAAGGCTCCATAGACAAGGCCCCCGATCAGTCCTCCTGCGCTGATCGTGGCAGTCAGAAAACCTGACGCCGCGATATTTCCACCGGCTGCGGCTATATTTGGAATTGCGATGGCGAGGAGGCCGAACGATATGCCTGTG
This sequence comes from Nonomuraea longispora, assembly GCF_004348345.1. Taxonomy (GTDB): domain Bacteria; phylum Actinomycetota; class Actinomycetes; order Streptosporangiales; family Streptosporangiaceae; genus Nonomuraea; species Nonomuraea longispora. The sequence goes on along the minus strand of NZ_SMJZ01000081.1, from coordinate 28,101 downwards.
ACCACTACCGGCAATACCGTTTCTCGCAGATCCGAACGCGTTATTGGCCCTAGTATCGTGGCCAATAGCCTACGATGCCATGTTCCGTCGGCCAGGCCCACATGGTCTGGGCTCGATGTTTCGGCTGGCGGCACCTCTGCGAGAAGTTCTCGTCGAACAACGGGCGTTAGAATAGTCAGGAGGTTGCTCAATGATATCAAAATCGCCGTTGCGAGCAGGCCGTTTTCCACGCCCGCAGTCAGCATGAGAATCGAGGCGAGTACGGGGCCTAGAAGGAAGCCGGCTTCCTCGGTGATCGAGTCCAATACATGAAGCGACTTTACTTCTTCCTCGTTGCGCGCCATCTTTCGCCATGACACACGCACAGCAGTGTCCAGGGCGGGTGCTGAAATTGCGGAGAGGAGTGCAAGAACGCCGACCAGCCAGTTTGGCGCTTCGGGCTGGCGAGCAGTAGCGACCAAACCAGCGAACAGAAGAAGATAGAGAAGAGATTGAGGAATAATCGTCCGGCGAACCGTAAATTTATCGAGCACACGCGCACGCAGCGGCGCAGTGGACGCTAGGGCAAAGACCATGATTCCCTGGAGAATTGCCGCAGCAGCGTATCCTCTCGTATTAGCAAGGGATACCACAAATGCGATCGGGAATGCCGCACCAGCGAGGCGCCCCACGACGAGAGACGTTAAAAGAGTTGCAGACGCTGGCCTTGCAATTACAGCATAGCCTTTGATCACGCGTTCACCTCACTGGTTGCTTGAAGTGAGTCACGGTGCAGCAGAACAATCCTGCCAATTGGCGTCCCTCTTTCAAGTGTTATCGGTTTGTGTGGTCGCACAGCAAAGCTGACGCCACCATTTTTCTCAGTTTGGTTCACGTGCTTCGCGGACAATATTCCTGTTGGTACTTCAAGGGTGTTGGGTATGTCAAGACCGGTGAACATCAGGAACATGTCATCGGGAACGGTCGCTGACCAGTCGAGTCTCCACTCAATTGACCCTTCACCATTTGGGACGAACATCGACTCCCAGGCTCCTGAGCCATTCCTAAACTGGGTGACGCGCAGCCAATCGTTGCGTGTTGTTGCCAGCCAGCCTATGCCTCTGTTCCACACTTTAGTGCGACCAAGCATCCGCCCAACGTCAGCGGGCTCAGGCCGCGTTCGGCCTGGGTGTTGACCTTCTTGACCCGGCGGACGATCAGGCGGGCGGTGACCGCGCTGCCTCTTTTGCTGGTGAAGGCGGTGTAGCCGATCTCGGCGACCTCGGCATCAGAGACCCAGCCGCCGGCTTGGTCATCGAAGATGGCCTGGGGGTACTTGATCGGTGCCCCCGCCGTCTCGTCGATGGCTGCGATCGCTGCCTTGACCTTGGGGTCCAGTTTGGCGGTGACGGAGAAGCGCACGTCGCTGTCGTGGCAGGCGCCGACGAGTTCGGCGCTGTAGAACGCGCTGTCACCGCGCAGGATCAGGGTGCCCGAGCACAGCGCCTGCCGGGCGGTGGCGATCGACTCGCGTACCAAGGATGCCGCGCCGCGAGCGGAGTTGGCGCTGCCGCCGCGCAGCCGGGTCGCGGCCACGACTGGGGCGGCCAGCGGGGTGGACAGGGTGATGGTCAGCGCGTTGAGCCCGCGGACCAGGACGCTTTTTCCTTGGATCTTGGTGTGGCCGAAGCCGGAGCCCTGCTTGGCATAGCCGTAGGTGCGCCGCTGCATGGAGTCGATGTCGAGGAAGGCCAGCACGTCGGCGCCGGGCAGCAGCGGCGTGTGCCGGGCCAGTGCGGCGAGTACCTGCCGGGCGACCGTGTCCAGCTGGCGTACGTTGCCCCAGGTGAAGGCGCGCAGGAACGACCCGAGCGTGGACGGCGCGCGGATGCCGGTGAACAGCTTGCCCATCCCGCCGTGCCGCAGCGCGCCCAGGCCGTCGATACTGTCGGCGCCACAGGCCATCCCGGCCACGATCGAGGCGAGCTTCGCAGGAGCGTTCACCCCGCCTGCCGCCGCCCGCGTCACATGCTCACCGGTCAAACGCTCCAGGCCTGCCCGCTCAGCCAGCCGCAGCGCCGGAGCCAAGCCGCCGTAGGAGATCAGATGCTCTTCATCGAAGATCGCGTGAGTGTTGCCGGCGGCGTGGGAGAATCGCACTTACGAGGTGCCTTCCTGAGCTGGCTGATTGAAGCGTAGAGAACTCCAATCTTCCCAGTTCAGAGGGCACCTCGCCGCATTTCACAACGCATGCATCAGATTTCAAACCGTGGATCCAGGCTGAGTGCCCGTGTACAAACTGACCCCTACGCTTGCTGCCCGGGACGGATTTGCGAAGGCCGGCGAAGCCGCCAGAAGGGCGGTGAGAGCGGTAACCGCCAAGACGAGAACCGTGTTAGGCCATAGAGGCGAGGCCTGGCTTCTTGACCGGTGCTTTTTGCAGCTTTACTCAATGAAGATGTCCGGCAGGGAGTCGAGCAGGGCAAGGACTTCCTGCGCGGACGCCTGGCCGGATGACGCCGCGAAGTGCCGTACGGAGATCCATCAGGCGAACTCCAGACGGGTATCTCCGCCGTTCTCAGTGGTGCCGCGTCGGCAGGCGCACAGAGCGCGTGAACCGCGCGCCGACGGGGCTGAGTTTGTCACGATGCCTGCGGTCGCATGCCGTCTTCAGCCGGCTGCTGGACGGGGAACTCGCGCATGAGCCGCAACGGCGATGTGACGAGCCACAGTACCGCCATACCTACGCCGACCGCCGCTATGAAGATCGCCCATCTGACTCCGGCCACAGTCCCCAGCACGCCACCGAGCAGGCCTCCGACCGGCATGACGCCACAGATGAGGAAGCGAATCGTGGCGTTCGTTCGTCCGAGCAGATGCGCGGGGGTGACGGCCTGGCGGAAGCTGAGCTGGGTGACGTTGTAAAGAACCATGCCGGCGCCGGTGGCGATCTCGGACAAGGCGACCAGCGCTATCCGCCAATCAGCCTCTGCCAGCGGTACGAGCAGCATGAACGGCGCCGGCAGGACAAGGGCAAGCCACAAAGTCGTCCCCTGCCCGAACCACCGCACCACCCTGGCGTTGATCAAAGCGCTGACGACTCCCCCGAGTCCGCCCGCTGCCATGAGCAACCCGATCACGCCTGCGGGGATGCCGAGCTCCCTGACCAGCAGGACCAGAACCATCGGATGGATCATCGACAGGAACAGGTTGGCCGTGGCCGAGCAGCCGGCCAAGCGGCGCAGGAGCGGGTGTCCCACCACGAACACCAGGCCCTCGCGGATCTCCTTGACCAGATGATCACGGCGACGCTGCTGGACCATCTCCGGCTGGGCTATGGTGCGCAGGCACAGCGCCGACCAGACGAACCCCGCTGCGGTGACGAAGAACGCGACGGGCGCGGTGAGAACCTGGATGAGATAACCGCCGATGCCTGGTCCACCGACCTGTGCGATCGTACGGACAGTCTCCAGCGCCGAGTTGCCCTCCACCAGCCGCTCTCGGGCGACCAGGTGTGGTAGATAGCTCTGGTATCCGATATCGAAGAACACAGTGAACACGCCCAGCGCGAACGCCACCGCATACACCTGCTCGATCGTCAGCAGGTCCAGCCACCATGCCACCGGCACCGAGGTGAGCAGCAACGCCCGCGCGGCGTCGCTGACGATCATGGTCGAACGCCTGGGCAGCCGATCAACGATCGCGCCGGCCGGCAGCCCGACCACGAGGAACGCCAGCGTCTGGCAGGCGACCAACAGCCCCACGTCGAATTCCGAAGCGTGCAGCACGGAAACCGCGACCAGGGGCAGCGCGAGCATGAGGACCTGGCTGCCTACCTGGCTGGCGGTGTCGGCAAGGAACAACCTACGGAAGTCGCGATCTCGTAGCAGGCTCACTGAAGAGGCTCCGTAGGTCTTGGCGGTTCTTGTGCTGCCCAGCTACTGGCGAGGTCGAAATCGCGCTTTGAGACCGCGCGGAATGAGGAGTTCCACAGGCGTCGGCACCGCCTCGACGGCGTTGAGCACGTCGATGTCATAGTTTTCGGCAAGCCAGGCAAGGGCGAGAGTCAACTGCACCATGCCGAGCTGGTAGCCGAAACAGATCCGTGGTCCGGCGCCGAAGGGAAAATAGGCGCGCCCCACGTGGGGACGCTCCTGTCCGAGCCAGCGTTCCGGCTGGAATTCTTCCGGGTCCGACCACCATCGTGAATCGCGGTGCACGTGGTAGGCGCTGAACATCACCTGCTCACCGCGTCTGAGGTCATAGTGGGCGAGTGTGGTGTCCTTGTGCACCCATCGGCCCATCAGCCAGGTCGGCGGATATGCGCGCAGCAACTCTTGGAGGAACGCCGTCGTGTACGGGAGGTCGGAGACCTCCACCGGCTCGCCCGCCGCAGCCGCTCGCACAATTGCGCTCTCCCGGCGAATCTTGTGCAGATGAACGGGCTCAAGGGCGAACTGCCGCACCGCCCAGGCCACTGTGGCACCCGGAACGCCATGCGAAGCCCGCATCACGATGTCGAGCAGGCGGGTGACGGCGGTGGTGTCGAGGCCCTCCTCGCCTTGGGCCTTGAGCACGTCCAGGAGGTCGCGTGGATCCTCGCCGGGCCTCTCCTTCCTGGCCGAGACCTGGAGTTCCAGCTGGGAGAGAGCCCGCCGCTCCGCCTTCCTGAACCGGATGACCGTCGGCGCCGGGAACCATTGAGGAAAGCTGATCGAGCTTCTCATCAGGGGGACGGAAGCGTTGGCGGCACGGTCGATGATCTCGGCGACGGCCGACACGTCGCCCCCGTCACCACCGAGGCAATAATCGGCGACCGCGAACCCGAAGAACGATTTCATCATCGGCAGGACCTCGACCGCACGGCCACCGGACCGGCTGACAAGAGCTTCCAACTGGCCGAGGAAACGTTCTGCATGCGCAGTCGCAGCGGCCCTGTTCACACCATGCCAGCCTTTTCTGCGGGTGAGCATGAGTGTTCCGGTCTCGCGCATCTGCTCCGCTGCCGAGGTGCGATCGTCCGAGAACAGTGATCCCTCGGTGCGGAAGTCGGTGTTGGTCCGGAGAAAAATGTCATGGATGATCTCCGGGTCGCCCACCATGACGGTTGTGGGACTGAAACGGAAAACGTCGCCGAATTCCCTGTGACAGCGGTCGATGAACCCCAGGCGATCCTGCTCGTAGTCATAGGTGTTACCGAGCATCCGTCGCCCTGTTGGGCCCGGCACTGCACCGCGAGCTGATCCTGTCATCGCCATGCCGTCCTTCCTGCTGATGGGTGGCCGGGATACCCGGCCACCCATCTCGACCGGCTAACGCCGCCGATTTGTTACCAGGCCCAGTGGTAGCGGCCGCCCATCTTTCCCTTGTTCAGCCCCACCATTGTTGCGGCACAGTAAAACAGCTTCTTCACCGCGGGCACTCCCTTCTTGTGAACTCCAGGAACGTATATCGCGCACGTTCTCGTCCGTCACCCGACCAGGCGTCGGCCAGAGCACTATGGTCCTCATATCGGACAGAACATAACCAGGGCTTTTACCGGTCATTTCCCGGCCACCCGGCATTTGTCGATCATGAAAAGAGCGGCCGGATGGATTCGCTCGTCGTCGAGTTGCCCGGCCGCGCCCCCGCTCGCGGCACACACGGTGCGCCCACCGCGGCGACCCCGGGGGCTGTGAAGCCGACGGCGAGTCTATTGAGCAAGGGTGGCACGCGTGACGTCCAGGACTGCCATGGACGAACGCCGTCCGAGGCCCCGGTTCGTGACAGGCCTGGCCGGGTGATCAATTTACCTACCAGGATTTTCTCGCATCGTCAGGTGGACAACGCATGCCGATGTCCTGTAGATGTCCGGCGATGGCCCTGGACCGGAAGTGTTTCAACAACGGATACTGCCATCCGCCGGGGCGCTGGTTGTGGCTAAGAAGTCACCCGATGTCGTTTCAGCGGTTCACCCCGGCGGCACGAGATACCGTACAGAAGTCGGAGACCAAGTGACACACGTGTTGATCGTGGGCGGAGGCCCCACGGGCCTGACGCTGGCTGTGGAGCTTGCTCGCAGGAATGTCGACTTCCGCCTTGTGGAAAGATCCCCGCAGCCCGCCGCCGGCGTGCGCGCCAAAGTACTGCAGCCGCGAACGCTTGAGATCTTCGACGACCTCGGGATCATTGACGAGATCCTGGCCACGGGGGGTGAATATCCCCCCATGCGGGCCTACCAGGCCGACCGCGTGGTGTGGGAGGGCCGGATGGATCGGGTCCGGCAAGCGACCCCGGACATGCCGTATCCGAATACGATTGTACAGCCGCAATGGCGCACAGAGAGTATCCTGCGCGCCCGGCTGGCCGAGCTAGGACACCACGTCGAGTTCGGCGCCGAACTGACGGACTTTGTCCAGGACACCTCACATGTGACCGCCACATTGAGCACGGGGGAAACGCTCGAATGCGCCTATCTGGTGGGCGCGGACGGGGGACGCAGTTTTGTGCGCAAGCGACTGGGAATCGGGTTCGCCGGGCACACGAACACGCACGAGCACATCCTCCTGGCCGACGTGAAAACTCGTGATCTTGACCGCGAGCACTATCACATGTGGGCGAGAGAAGACCAGGACAAGCATCTGTCCCTGTGTCCGTTGCCGCACACGGACATCTTTCAAGCCATCATCGCTTATGAAGACTCTGAGTCTTTGGCTGCCGTGATGGCCGCTTACGCGCCGCATATTCGCGTGGGCGAGATCCTCTGGTGGTCAGAATATCGGGTCAACGTCCGCTTGGCGGATCGGTTCCGGGTAGGGAGAGTGTTCCTGGCAGGGGATGCGGCACATGTGCACTCTCCGGCCGGTGCCCAGGGGCTCAACACCGGTGTCCAGGACGCCTACAACCTGGGATGGAAGCTGACCGTCGGAACGCCGGCGCTGCTGGACACCTACGAGATCGAGCGCAGACCGGTGGCCGCAGACATTCTCGAGCTCAGCTCCCGCCTGCACCGTGACAAGAACGCCGTGCTCGGTGCGGCGACCGATCAACTCCGTTTGGCCTACCCTGACAGCCCTCTGTCGGTCGGTGAACGCGGAGGTCAACGCCTGGGCAGGCACTTCGCCGAGCAACGAGGCACCGGGTTCCTCCTGCTGGGCGACACCGACCGAGATTATGGGATGCGGGTGATCCCTCCCTTGCCGGACGAGCACGGCGTGACACTCGTACGTCCCGACGGCTATGTCGCTTACCACGGGGAGGAAACAGAACTGGCGACCTTTCTCGCCCGGTTCGGCTTGGCCACCCCTGCTTCCGACAGATCAGGTTGATTCTCATGACGAGCCGCACGCCACCCAACTCGCACCTGGCCTGTATGACGCGGCTCGTCCTAAGGGTCCAGTCACGCATATCGTCCTTGACCTGCCGGATCAGGGCTTGGTCGGCGGTGTCGCCGGGCCAGGACCAGCAGCGGACCGGGATACCGTCCCTCGTGACGGCCATGCCGATCACAATCTGCGGGAGATCGTCGCGCGAATCCTTGGACTCGCCATAGGTCCGGAACCCGGCTTCGTTGCCGGTGTCCTGCCCGTCGGTGGTCTTCTCGCCCCGCTCGTCGCGGCTGACCGGCCCGTCGGCCTCCCTGAGCTCGAAGTAGGTGCTGGCGGAGTCGAAGAACAACAGGTCGACCTCAAGGTTGAGCAGGTTCGCGACCTCGTCGAACACCTGCTTCTCCAACTCGTCACGGACGTCGTGCAGCCAGTCCACTGAACGGTCAGGCGGGCTGGTCCCTGTCCGACGGGAGCCAGATCTGCAGGGTGCCCGGGTCGAACGGAACCGACACGTGCTCGTGGGTGATCAGCCACCTGCCGTGGGATCGCCGCAGGCACGTGGTCGCGCGTACCCATATCGAGGACTGTTCGCCGCCCTTACGTTTTCCGGTGTCCAGGAGCAGCATATGAGCGAATGCGGCGTCGCCGCTCGTGACCACGGTCAGTTCGTGAGTCTCCAGGCTGATCAGGCCCTCGTAACCGTCGAACCAGCGCAAGAAATTGTCGCGCACTGCTTCGGTGCCCCGGAACCGAAGCGGAGGAACGGCGTCGTAATAGACGATTCCGGGCGAATAAAGGGGCATCAGCCGATCGATGTCCTTGTTCTCGCAGGCTGCGGTCCGGTTCTCCAAAAGGGTCCTGATCTCGGACTCGTTCGAGGTCATTGTGCATCCTCCGCTCAAGAATTCGACCTTGGCCGGCTCGTCCGGCGACGGTCTTGGTGGTTTCACTGATCCGACAACGCAGCTTCGGGAAATGTGAGGTGCCGCGGCGATCGCAGGGAGGTGACCGCACACCTGGACCGGCGCCTTCTCCCAGAACCGTTCGGAGTTGAGCACCTCGAGCACCCGGCGGGATTCCTCGGGCGAGAGCTGCGCCGGATGCGAGTCACACCAGTCTGCCGGGCACGGCATGGATCGGGTTGGGCATGGTCAGGCTGCCGTCGGCGGTGCGGTGGGTGACCGACAATGTCCGATGCCAGAGGGTGACGACCAGCGGCGTCGACCACCCGGTCACGGGACGCCGGCGTGGACGCCACGAGCCGGGTCCAGCGTCGATCGCGCCCTCGCGACGCGCCGGATCCGCCGGTCCTGGCGTCTGGTGCTCAGCGGTACAGCTCCTCGATGTCGGCCGCGAAGTCCTTGTGGACCATGGCACGCTTGACCTTCATGGTCGGGGTCAGATATCCGTTCTGCTCGGTCAGGTCGACCGGAAGTATCCGGAACCTGCGGATCGACTCGGCCCGGCGCTGGTGCTGTCGATCAACCCCGAGGGAGAGCTGCGGATGAGTGCCAACCCGCACGCCAACGGGGGCCTGCTCACCGTCGACCTGGACCTGCCCGATTTCCGCGACTACGCGGCGCCGGTGAAGGCGCCGGGCCGGGACCGGCTCGAGTCGACCCGCAAGCTCGGCGAGTTCATGCGCGACACCTACGAACGCAACCCGGACCGGTTCCGGCTCTTCTGCCCCGACGAGACCAAGAGCAACCGGCTCGGGGCGGGGTTCGAGGCGTCCGACCGGGCGTTCGCGGAGCGCGCGACCGAGGAAGATGTCGCGATATCGCGGGACGGCCGGGTGATGGAGGTGCTCTCGGAGCACGCCTGCCACGGCTGGCTCGAGGGATACACGCTGACCGGCCGGCACGGCTGGTTCGCCACCTACGAGGCGTTCGCCATGGTGTCGGCCTCGCAGACCGTGCAGCATGCGAAATGGCTGCAGGAAGCGCATGACCTGGCCTGGCGGGCGCCGGTGCCGAGCCTGAACATTCTGCTGACCTCGACCGCCTGGCGCCAGGACCACAACGGCTTCAGCCACCAGGGGCCCGGCCTGATCCAGAACGTGATCACCCACCGCGGCACGATCAGCGGGGTCTACCTGCCGCCGGACGCGAACACGCTGCTGCCGGTGGCCGACCACTGCATGCGGTCGCGGTCGCGCGTGAACCTTGCGCAACCGGGCGTCCCGGTACCACCTGGTGATCGACGCGCTGAACGCCACGCGGCGGACCCCGGCCGGGGCGAGCGAGCTGAAGGCGTGGTGTGAGCAGCAGCTCCTCCGCCACGAGCGGTACGTGGTCGAGCACCTGCAGGACATGCCGGAGGTGCGGTATTGGTCGCTGGGCGACTGGGCAGAGCAGGGTTAAGCACGGTGGGCCGGTCTCGCGGAGGAGGGCATGAGGGTCTCGCCTGTGGTCGAGTACCGCGGTGACTCTGCCTGCGGAAAAACTCCGTCCGTGCAGTTCAAGCGGGCGAACCTCACCGTGGCGCCGACGCAGAGTTGCCGTTCCACCAAGGTGATCTGTTGCCGCAGGGCAAGGATCTCGACACCCTTGTCTCGATCTTCCAGCGGCAGCGGCCGTAGTGCGGGAGACACCAAACCTTTGCTTCCGGCATTGGGGAAGCGGGTGGAGCACGGGGGATTTTCGGGGCGAGGCTAATGAGACCGTCGATGTCTTCCCCTGGCAGGAAGGCAGCACTCTGGGGAGATCACTGATGGTAGGCAAGGCCCGTCTGGCTCTGCTCGTCGTGCTGGGCGTGGGAGTTGTGGCGCTGAGTGCCGCCGCGCTGGGAGAGATGATGCCGGCACGAGATGGCGCGCCGGTCGGTGCCGTGATCAAGAACACCAAGGGCCAGACCGTCGGCTCGCTTCAGGTGGAGAACGCCGGAAACGGCAAGTCCAAGATCACCGTTGGGGTGAAGAACTTGCCGACCGGCTATCACGGATTTCACGTTCACACCAAGGGCGTCTGTGATCCACAGGCCACAGACCCGGCTACGGGCAGCCCCTTCTTTAGCGCCGGCGGACACTTCGACCTCGGCTCGCACCTCCATGACCACCACAGCGGAGACCTCCCTAACCTGCTTGTCGGCGCGGATGGCACCGGCACCGCCTCGGTGGTGACCGATCGCTTCCGGGTGGAACAGCTATTCGACAGTGACGGCAGTGCCATCATGATCCACGCGATGGCCGACAATCACGCGAATATCCCGGACCGCTACCGGAACGCGGAGGGCGAGGAAGGGCCCGACGCCGAAACCCTGAACGCGGGCGACTCGGGCGGGCGCATCGCCTGTGGCGTGATCACCAGAAGCTAGGGCGCGCCTCAAAGCCGATCAACAGCGTGTCGTAGTCGGCGGCGGCCCGCCGCCGGGCGTGTCCGAACAAGGCCAGCGCCACCGCCGCCAGCTCAGGCCCGTCAGCACCACCAGAAAAGACAGGGCGTAGGCGCCGAGCGCGTTGAGGATGCGTACCCACACCAGCGTCCTGGCCGCCACCGGCAAAGATCTCAGCATGCGCGCTCCCCCCGAATCGGCGGCGCGTCATCCTGGCACAAGCTACCGACAGAACGCCCCTTACCTGGCATTACCTGTGCGTCAGGAGAACGGCATGGTGATCGGTGCCGGCCGGGCCGTCCGGGTCGGCATGCATCGTCGCCGCACGAAGCCGCGGCAGCTCATGGATCAGCCGGTGCTCGGCCTCCACGGCCACGCCGTGCGCCTCGATGAGCGAGGCGTCATGACGCACGCCGATCTCGACCTCGGCCCGCAGCGCGTGACCGACCCAGCGCAGCCGTACCGCGCCGACCCGCTCCACACCCGGCACCGCCGCCAGGATCTCCTCCGCCTGGCTGATCAGCTTGGGGTCTACCGCGTCCATCAGCCGGTGGTAGATCTCGCGGGCGGCATCGCGCAGCACGAAGCAGATGGCCACGGTGATCAGCAGGCCCACGATGGGGTCGGCCAGCGGGAACCCGATCGCCGCCCCACCGGCCCCCAGCAGCACCGCCAGCGACGTGAAGCCGTCAGTGCGAGCGTGCAGACCGTCGGCCACCAGCGCCGCCGAGCCGATCTCCCGGCCCACCCTGATCCGGTAGCGGGCGACCCACTCGTTGCCCAGGAACCCGATTACACCGGCGGCGGCCACCAGGCCCAGCGCCCGCATGTCGGCCGGGTCAATCAGCCGCTTGACCGCCTCATAACCGGCCAGCGCCGCCGACGCCCCGATCAACAGCACGATGACGACCCCGGCCAGGTCCTCCGCCCTGCCGTAACCGTAGGTGAAGCGGCGCGTGGCCGCCCGCCGCCCCAGCGAGAAGGCGATCGCCAGTGGCACCGCGGTCAGCGCGTCGGCGAAGTTGTGCAGCGTATCGCCCAGCAGCGCCACCGACCCTGACAGCGACACGATGACCGCCTGCACCAGCGCGGTCGCGATCAGCACGGCGAACGAGATGGCCAGCACGCGCATACCCCGGCTGCTGGACTCCAGCGCGGTGTCGGTCTTGTCCGCGCTGTCATGGCTGTGCGGGGTGATGACATGGCGGAGCTTCGACAGCAACCGCATGCCCCGGACCTGTTCGTGCCCATGACTGTGACCGTGCCCATGTCCATGACCGTGCTGCGGGGGATCAACCTCAGCCATCGCGTACCTCTCGCTTGCCTTTGACCCAATTGCCGGGATTATATGTAGTCATGTATGCACGCGGCAATCAATCAGGTGCGTCACAGCCGCAAGAGCAACCGACAAGCGCGCAGGTCGACACGGCCGTCGACGCCTTCCGGATGCTCAGCGACGGCACCCGGCTACGCCTGATGTGGCTGCTGTCCAGCGGCGAGTACGACGTCAGCAGCCTGTCGACCGCCATCGGCGTCGCCCGGCCCTCGGTCTCCCAGCACCTGGCCAAACTCCGCCTGGCCGGGCTCGTGCAGACCCGGCGCGACGGCCGCCGCGTGCTCTACCGAGCCCGCGACGCCCACGTCCGGGCCATCATCAACGAGGCCCTCTTCCATGCCGACCACGAGGTCTCCGGCATCCCGAGACACGACTGATGCCCGTTGCCGCAATCGCCTGTCGTGAAAGGACCGCTCATCTCCTGCCCGCTGCGATCTCTACCGAACGCTCATAAGCATGCGAGGAGCTCCGTTTACCAGGCGAATGCTAGTCAGAAGCGGCTTGCTCCACAAAGGCGAACTGGCTTGCGCGAAGTGCATGAGCAACCTTCATCTCGAGCGGATGCCCCTGCTTTTTATTCGCATCCGCCATCGCGGTCACCTTCAACGAGTTCCAGAGCGGGAATGCTGCGGTGGCGTTCGGACCCGCCGTCGAGCTAACAATCGTGTTGGCGCCAGGCACGTCGGCGCGGCCGAGCACGGGATCGCCTCGGCTGCGCCGGGATGTTCACCCGCCTAACTTGTTCTTCATCGTCTGGATTGTTGGAGTGCTGCGAGGGTGCGGCCGCGTTTGACGGTCTTGCCGACGTCGTGGCGGGGCGCGGGCCGGCGGTTGGGGATGCCGGGTGAGCGCCCCGGGCCGGGGCTGGAGGGTTTGGGTGCACCGGCCGGTTGGGCGAGGAGCGGGCGGAGGCTCCGAAACCCGCGCCGGACGCGGGCGGGTGCGAGCCGCCCCGGGCGGGCCGGTTTCTCCCACGGGTGACGCAGGTCCTTAATCCCTCCGGAACCGAGACAGCACTCTGGAAGACTCGACACCAGCGACATCATTCAGCAGACTCACCCTCACGGCCTTTAGCGATCAGTAGCGACTCGATACCGCACATGATCACTCAAGGCCGTCTCGCTGTCCGCGAAACGATCAAACCCCGCTCTGCGCAACAACTCGGAGGACGAAGAACAAGCTTAGAGGGTGCCTCAGATCCTCAGAAAATGATCACCGAGGAAAACCCGAAGGCTTTTTTGCCCGGTATGGTCGCGTTCGCGATCAGGAGTATGGAGGGTCGTCGCTCGGCGGAAGTGGCAGCAGGCAGGTCAGTACGGTGGTCAACGCTCGTTCGACCGTCTCGGCGTCAACCGCCTCGGGATCGGCGATGTGCTCGTTGACCAGGCCGTTGGTCAGACAGTGCAGAATGAGCGCGGCCTGGTCCAAATCGATGGTGGGGCGGACGCCGGTACGCTCAGCGACTTCGGCGATCGAGCGGGCGGCTCCTTCGCGCTGTGCCCGGCGCATCGGAGTGAGAACCTCCCTGATCTGCCCGTCGCGGGCAGCGCGGGCAGCGAACTCGAGCCCGAGGTGGCCGTGGCCGCTGTCTTGCACGATGTGCCGGGCGACCAGCGACGCCACTCGGCCGATCACCGCGGACAGGTCGTCGAGGTCGCGGATCTCCTCCCGCACGGTGGCCAGTTCGGTCGCGGCGCCGTCGCCGAGGATGGCGCCGAACAGTTCCTGCTTGCCGCCGAAGTTCGAGTAGACGGCACCCTTGGTGAAGCCGGCGCCTGCTGCGATGTCCTCGATGCGGGCGTCGGCGTAGCCGCGTTCGGTGAACACCCGCGCCGCCTCGGCCAGCAGCCGACGGCGTACCTCCTCACGCGGCAGGCGCCGGCTCGGGTTCCTCTGCTGATCGCCGTTCACGACACCTAGCATACCGGAAGTACTCAATACTTTCGGTATCGTACGTCGTGACTTGATCACCTTTCGGTTGCGGAGGACTCTTTGACGACAGCGACGGCGACGTCCAGGCGAGGTGGCGGGCGCCAAAACTACATCGACTGGTTGCGTAACCTGGGCATCCTATTCCTTTTCCCCTACCACACGGCGCGGGTGTTCAACGACGATGCCTCGTTCTATGTCAAGGGCGAGGTGAACACCTTTTCCACCGTGCTGGTGCAGCTGTCCTACTGGTTCATGCCGCTGCTGTTCCTGCTGGCCGGCTCAGCCAGCTTCTACGCGCTCAAACGCAGGTCGGCGGGGCGCTACGTCAGCGAGCGAGCGTCCAGGCTGCTGGTGCCGCTGCTGTTCGGCGTGCTGGTCATCGTTCCGCCGCAGGCGTACTACGCCCTGCGGTTCCACCGCGGCTACGAGGGCTCCTACGCCGCCTTTCTGTGGAGGTACTTCACCGACTTCTCCGACTGGTCAGAGTACGAGGGCGGGGTCTCACCGGCGCACCTGTGGTTCATCCTGTTCCTCTTCCTCATCTCGGCCGCGCTCGTCCAGCCGATGCTGGCTCTGGCCAGGCGGGGATACACGCCGAGGTGGTTGCGGCGGCCCCTGCCCGCCCTGTTGCCCGTCGCGCTGCTGACCGCGCTGTCGTACCTGCCTGAGGTGGGCGGGAAGAACATCTTCGTCTTCGCGGCCTACTTCATGCTGGGCTTCCTTATCGCCACCGACGACTCGATCATGGACATGGTCGAGCGGTGGCGGCCGATGTTCCTGGCGCTGGCAGTGTGCGGGGCCGCGGGGGTTCTTCTGCTCGGCGGCCAGGAGACCCTGCCGGCCACGGCCGTACGCGACCTTGCCTGCTGGACGGCGTTGCTGTCCATGCTCGGGTACGGCAGGCGACACCTCAACGGCGGGTCCAAGGCCGTGACGTACTGCAACGAGGCGGCCTTCCCCATGTACGTCCTGCACCAGACGTTCCTGGTCGCCGCAGGCTTCTACGTTCTACAGCACGCCGAGGCCGGGCCCTTGTCGTACGTGCTGATCATGATCGTATCGTTCGCGCTGAGCTTGATCACCTACGAGATCATGCGGCGCTGGGGCCTCACCAGATTCATCCTCGGCCTCGGCCGGCAGAAGCCGTCGGCCGTCGTCGGGTCCGGCTCAGCAGGCGGCGCGGTCCGCCCAAGCTAGATCGCGTTCCGCGCACCTCCGAACCTCAGCGGCTCTCCCCCCGAAGTGTGGACACCTTGAGTGCCGGATGACGGACATCCGGAGGCAAGGAGCTCCACGTGGCGATGAAGTCGTCTCCGCCGGAGTTCAAGAGGCGGACGCCGTCGCGTTGTACCTGTCTGGCCCGAGCCGGACGTACGCGTCGGTTGGCCGGGACCTGGGCGTGCACCCCGAGACGCTGCGCCTGCGGGTGCGTGGGGCCCGCGCGAACGGCACCGCCGGAGCCAAGAAGAAGGGGGCCGGTCAAGGAGCCGGCCAGCGGGCCGCTATCGACCGACGACGTGCTGGAAGCCGAGAACAAGCAGCTCAAAGCCCGGATCCAGGAACTGGAGCCGGGCTGGGTCACCCAGCCCGCGTATCGCCCGCCGCGGGATCGAGTCCAGTCAGCGGCTGGGACGCCATCGTGGGGTGGTGGAGCGCACCGTCTCCTGGCTTGCCGGTTGCCGCCGTTTACACCGGCGCCACGAGCGCCGAGCCGACCACTTCGCGTCCTTCGTCGCCATCGCCGCCGCCCTCGTTTGCTATCGCCAACTCACCAAATGAGTCACCGTCTCAATCCGTAGGTTCCGGGTTCGAGCCCCGGCGCCGGTGCTGCACGGCGACATCGACGAAGGTACCGAGCTGGATCGGCGTCCACACCATCACGGGCGAGGGCCGCAGTTCGAGGCTACTGCTCCACGTAGGCGGCGAGATTCGTCAGGGAAGAGGCGAGCAGCCTGCGCGCTCGCTGACGGCAGGCCCTGGAAGCCTCCAGGCGACGGACGCCCTGCCGCCAGCGCTGTCCTCACGGGAACAGAAAGCCGATGGCCAGGACGGCGATCAGGGTGCCCAGCGCGATGGCCGAGCGGAGCCGCTGCCGTCTCGCGCACGAGCCAGCCGAGTTCGGCTGTTTGCCGTGGCCGCGCAAGTGCGGAGGCGATGCCCTTCGTGGCGAGGGTGACTACACACATGTATAGTGAAATATCCGATTGTGTAGGAGTGTGATGATGGCCAGGATCGAGGCAGACCTGGAAGATCTGACGGCCCGCGCCCGCATCAGGGACGCCGCGCTGCGGCAGATCGGTGAGCACGGGTTCGAAAGGGCGACGATCCGCGGCATCGCCGACGCTGCGGGGGTCTCCTCGGGGCTGGTGCGCCACCACTTCGGCTCCAAACAGGCGCTGCGGGAGGCGTGCGACGACTATCTCCTCAAGGAGATGCGCCGGCTGGGCGACGAGACACGCGCCGACTCCACGCCTGCCGACGTGAACCCGGTCGGCTCCGCGCTGGCCGCGTTCGGGCCGTACCAGCGGTATCTCGCGCGGGCCCTGGCCGAGGGGTGGGCGGCGCCGCTGTTCGACGAAATGGTCCAGGTGTACGAGGAATGGCTGGCGGAGGTCGACAAGTCTCGCCCTGATCCCCCGTACGCCAGTCGCAAGGCCCGCGCGACCGTCGCTACCGCGATGAGTCTGGTCGTGCCGGTGTTGTACCAGCACGTCTCCCGCGGGCTGGGCGTCGACCTGGCCACCCCGGAGGGCGCGCACCTACTCGCGCTGGTCCTCCTCGACATCCACTCCCACCCGGTGCTCACTCCGGAGATGGCCGCCTCGCTGCGCGAGGCCCTCGAAAAGATCCACGACAAGACACCCCAACCACGCTTTTAGGAGTGCGATATGACTGAGGGCGCCATCGAGCTCCCCTGGACGGCGCGTACCACCCGCCCCGGCCTCTTCGATCCGCCGCAGATCATGGCCACGCTCAGGAGCGAGCGCCCGCTCCGGCCCATGACCTTCGCCGACGGCCATCAGGGCTGGCTGGCCACCGGCTATGACGTGGTCAAGGCCATCCTCGCCGACAGCCGCTTCAGCATCCGGCGCGAGGTGGCCCACCCGCCGGTCACGATGCCCAACGCCGGCGCGCAGGCCATGTTCACCGCGCCGCCGCCGCCCGGGATGTTCGTCCGCATGGACCCGCCGGAGCACACCCGCTACCGCAAGCTTCTGGTCGGCGAGTTCACCGTGCGCAGAATGCGGCGGCTCGAGGCCAGGATCGCCGAGGTGACCCGGGACTGCCTGGACGACATGGAGCGGTCGGGGCCACCCGCCGACCTGGTCACCGCCCTGTGCGTTCCCGTCCCCGCGCTGCTCATCTGCGAGTTGCTCGGCATCCCCGAATCCACCCTCCCCGTGTTCCGGCAGGCCGCGGCCACCGCGCTCGACGGGGAGTCGACCCAGGAGCAGATCCAGCAGGCGTACGCGACCATGCTCGGCGTCTTCCCGCCGCTGATCGCGGACAAGCGTGACAACCCCACCGGTGACGTCTACAGCGGTCTGGTCAACCACGGTGGCCTATCGGACGAGGAGCTCACCTCCATCGGGCTGTTGCTGTTCGCGGCCGGGTACGAGTCGACCTCCGGCATGCTGGCGCTGGGGGCGTTCGCGCTGCTTGAGCACCCCGGCCAGCTGCAGGCGTTGCGCCGCGACCCGAGCCTGGCCGACAACGCCGTCGAAGAGCTGCTGCGTTTCCTGACCGGGCCCAGCGGCATGCTGCGCACGGCGCTGGAGGATGTGGAGATCGGCGGCGAGCTGATCAGGGCGGGTCAGACCGTCGAGCTGCTCGTCGGCGCCGCCAACCACGACCCGGCCCGCTTCGAACGCCCCGGCGAATTCGACATCACCAGGCCGGCCCAAGGACATCTCACCTTCGGGCACGGCATCCACCAGTGCCTGGGCCAGCAACTGGCCCGGGTAGAGCTGCGCGCGGCGCTGCCCGCGCTCTTCGACCGGTTCCCCGGCCTGCGCCTCGCAGTGCCCGCACAGGAGATTCCCATGAAAGACGACTCGGCCTTCTTCGGCCCCAAGAGCCTCCCGGTGGAGTGGTGAGCCGCCCCGTGACCGCCATCATGACCCGCGACCTGGTCAAGACCTACGGCCCGACCCGGGCGCTGGACGGGCTCGACCTCACCGTGAACACCGGCGAGATCCATGGCTTCCTCGGCCCCAACGGGGCGGGCAAGTCCACCACCATCCGGATCCTGCTCGGCCTGGTGCGCGCCGACTCCGGCCGCGCCGAGCTGCTCGGCGGTGACCCGTGGGCGGACGCCACAGTGCTGCACCGGCGGCTGGCGTACGTGCCGGGCGACGTCGAGCTGTGGCCGAACCTCACCGGCGGCGAGGCCATCGACCTGCTCGGCCGCCTGCGCGGCGGGCTCGACGAGGCCCGCCGCGCAGAGCTGATCGAGCGCTTCCAACTCGACCCCACCAAGAAGGGCCGCACCTACTCCAAGGGAAACCGGCAGAAGGTGGCGCTCGTGGCCGCGTTCGCCGCCGACGTGGAGCTGCTCATCCTCGACGAGCCGACTTCGGGTCTCGACCCGCTCATGGAGGCCATCTTCCAGGAGATCGTCGCTGAGACGAACGCGGCCGGCCGTACCATCCTGCTGTCGAGCCACATCCTCTCCCAGGTGGAGAAGCTGGCCGACCGGGTCAGCATCATCAGACAGGGCAAGATCGTACAGGCGGGCACGCTGGCCGAGCTGCGCCACCTCACCCGCACCACGGTTGAAGCCCTGACCGCCGCGCCGGTCAGCGGCCTGGCCGCGCTCCCCGGGGTCCACAACGCCGAAACCGAGCACGGGCAGGTGCGGTTCAGCGTGGACGCCGAGCACCTGGACGGCGCCATCAAGCATCTGAGCGCCTTCGGCATCCGTGCGCTGACCAGCCATCCCCCCACTCTGGAGGAGCTCATGCTGCGCCACTACGGCAACGGAGCAGCCGCGTGACCGCCGCCACGGTAGGCCGCCGCACGGCCGACTCGCCTGGCGGCGGCCTGACCGGCACCAGGGCGATGCTGCGGCTGGCACTGCGCCGGGACCGCGTCAAGTTGCCCACGTGGACGCTCGGTATCACCCTGTTCCTCCCATATTTCGCCAGCGTGGCGACCGCCACGAACTCGACGCCCGAAACCCTGCGCGCCAGCGCGGAGATGCTGGACGTCCCCATGCTGCGGCTGTTTTCCGGACCCATGTTCGGCATGGAGAACCCCACGGTCCTGAAATATCTCGTCAACGCCTACTTCCCGGAGTTTCTGCTGGGCGCGGCGCTGATGAGCATGCTGACAATCGCCCGGCACACCCGCGCCGAGGAACAAAGCGGCCGGGCCGAGCTGGTGCGCGCCGCGGTCGTCGGCCGGCAGGCCGCACTCACGGCCGCGCTCCTCGTCGCCGTCCTCACCAACGTGGTGCTAGCCCTGCTGATGGCCGCGGCGGGAGTGGGCGTCGGGATGGCCCCAGGCGACGCGCTACTGCTCGGCGCGGCCACGGCCGCGATGGGGCTCGTCTTCGCCGCGGTCACGTCGGTGACCGTGCAGCTCACCGAGCACTCCAGGGCCGCGGTCGGGATCGCGGGCGCGGTGCTGGCCGTCGTGTGGCTGCTCCGCGCAGTGGGCGCCGTCCAAGACAGTCAAGGCGGCTGGCTGACGTGGCTCTCCCCGATGGGGTGGGCGCAGCTCACCCGGGTAGCGGATGACGGGCGCTGGTGGCCACTGGCCCTGGCGGTACTGCTCAGCACGGCTCTGACCGCGGTCGCGTACGCGCTGTCGGCGCGACGGGACCTCGGCGCCGGGCTGGTGGCCTCGCGCCCCGGCCGCGCGCGGGCGGCCCGCGGGCTGCGTTCACCACTCGGACTGGCGTTCCGGCTCCAGCGCGCGTCCATCCTGTGGTGGGGTGGGTCCTTGATCACGGCCGGTCTGGTGTTCGGCGGGCTCGCCGGCACGATGCGCGAGGGCGTGGCCGGGGAGATCCTCGGCGGCGAGCCGGACGTGGTAAGCGCCTACCTGAGCCTCATGGGGGTCGGGATGTCTTTCCTCGTCGGAGTCTTCACGGTCCAGGCGACGACCCGGCTACGGACGGAGGAGAACCGCGGGCGGGTGGCGCCACTGCTGGCCACCCCGACCGGTCGATGGGCGTGGCTGGGCTCGTCACTCCTGGCCACGGGGCTCGCCGCCGTCGCGCTGCTGATGGTGTCCGGCCTGTCCATGGCTGCCGGCACGGCTCTGGCGCTCGGCGACGTCGCCCGCGCGGGAGCGGCGGCCGCCGCCGTGATCGCCCGCACCCCGGAGATCCTCTTCCTACTGGGCATCGCCGCCACACTGTTCGGGCTCGCGCCCAGGGCCGTCGCCCTGGGCTGGGCCGTGCTCGCGCTCGGCGCGATGATCCGCTTCTGGGGCGCGGACCTGCCGGACTGGGTACGGGGGTTGTCCCCGTTCGACCACATTCCCCGGATGCCGGTCGAGGACTTCCGCCTCACCCCGCTGGTGATGCTCACCGTGCTCGCGGCGGGCCTGCTTCTCATCGGCCTGTACGGCTTCCGCAGCCGCGATCTGAACGGCACATAGGCCCCAACGGCGCCGTCTCTACGGCTTGGAGCATGGATAAGGCGGAGCCCGTCTTCGACACCTGACGGCCTGGGCGGGCAACGTACTGGCCCATGAGGCCCTGATCCTCGTGGTTGAGGATGTGGCAGTGGTCCCGCTGGGAGGGCGCCAGCGGCGGGATGGCCAGCCGGTTGACGAACCGGATCTTTCCGGCGGTGTCCAGGACCGCGCCTGCCCACCACCATCCGACGCCGCCGAGGGTGGCGGCGGCGGTGGCGGGCACAGCGATGAGCCCGGCCTTCAGAAGGGTGCGGCGCTTCACGCGGCGACCACCGTGACGGTGCCGGCGCCGCCGGCCACGATCATCTGGTAGCCCGGCGCGTCGCCGTCGTGGGTGGCCTGGGTGAGGCCTCCGCTGACGGCGCCGTACCACTGGTCGTCCAGCCTCAGCTTGGTGGCGGCCCGCGCGAACTCCACCCGGACCGGCACGCCGGCGGGGCGCTCGACGCGCAGATCCTCGACCGAGGCCAGCCGGATCACGCGGGTCCGGGCCGGACGGTCCGGAAGGTCGGTCACACGAGTCGGTCGGCTGTGGCCCGCATCAGCAGGTAGGGGATCATCCGTCTGTGCACCGGTGCGACAAGCACCCAGACCATCCACCCTGTCCTGCGAAGGTACGCGATGTCGGTGGTCAGCGTGAGGGCATCATCCGACACTCGAAACAGCAGGTGCGCGTTCATCAGTGGTGAGCTGAGCCCGAGGCGGATCGTGGCGCTGTCAAAGGCTGCGACGTGCCACCCCAGAATGTGATGGGCAGACGACAGAGGGCGGCGGAGACGTAGGCCAAGAAAAGCGCGCCAGCCGAGAAGCAGGAACCAACGGACCGGCGGTGGCGCGTCCTGTAACACCGCCCGGGCCCACTGCTCGGGTGATCGCGTCTCGCTGATGGTGACTTCGAAGGCGTCCTCATAATCGGCTGCCCCTGTCGCGGGGATCCGCCGCACTCGATACCGCTTTCGCACATCCCCTCCTTGCTGAACACGTGTACATTAGAAGCGTTATTGAACACGCGTCAAGTAAGCTGGCGACCATGAGCGAGGGAAGACGACGGCTGACCCCGCACGAGCGGCGCAGCCAACTGCTCGACGTCGGCGCCGAGATGTTCGCTCGTCACTCTTACGAGGATGTGCACATGGAGGGCATCGCGGCACGTGCCGGCGTATCCCGTGGGCTCCTGTACCGCTACTTCTCCACCAAGCGCGACCTGTTCGCAGCGATCTTCGAGCGCGACAGCGAGCGGCTGCTGGCCTCCAGCCCGATCGATCCCGCGTTGCCAATGGCCGAGCAGGTGAAGGCGGGGCTCGACGCCCACCTGGACTACTTCGCCACACACCGCAACAACATCCTCACAGCCAACCGCGGCGCACTGGCCGGTGATCCGGCCGTCCAGGAGATCATCTCCGACGAGCTCGCCACTCTCCGCGCCCGCCTTCTCGATGCGCTGGGTGGCCATGGCCGCAACAGGCACGTAACGTCGATCGCGCTGCATGGCTGGCTGGCGTTCGTCCGAGCCGTATGCGTCGAATGGCTGGAGGGCTCGCCGCTGTCGCGGGACGAGATACGCGAACTGTGCATCCGCAACCTCGCCAGCCTCTTCCCCGAGCACATCGAGCCGGTGGCGGCTCCATCCGAACGAACATGCACCGGGTAGGTCCAGGCCTGCCGCAATAGGCGACGATGCCACGCCAGCAACGTCGCCGGGGTGACCAGACGATGAGCGCGCAGCACCGCCGGCAACCACCGGGCCAGCGCCGCGAGAGAGGAATGCCGTGCTGGCCATGGACTTCTCCAGCCCGAGGGCCAGCATGATCTCGGTAACGTGCCGGTTCATCGTGACCGCCCGCTGCGGAGCCCGCTCGTACGTGGTGTCGCTCCGCAGTTCGTTGCACGGCATGCCGACCACCGTCCTCTCTTGGGGGGATCCGCCCCAACCTCTTCGAGCAGGCGACCGCGTGAGTCTCCTGGCTCTCGGGTCGCCGCTCGCCCCGGCCTTCCCATCCTTACGGACAGGTGCACGCGTGGGGATCCCTCACCGATCACAGTGGCGGGACCGTGCGGGATTCACACCGGCCTCCTCGTTCCGCCGTCGCCTACGTCGGGCATCGACTCATATGCGCACCTTGCCCGGTGGCTGCTGGGGTGCATTGACGCGAACGGGAGGAAAGGATACGTTCCGGTAGATTTCACGGTTGTCCAAGGGAAATCCGGTGAGATGCCGGTGCGGACGCGCCACTGTATCCGGGACGTGGATCCCGGGAGCCAGGTCGCTTGGCAACCGTGACCTCGTATGGGACGCGTCACCCGAGGAGGCTCGTATGAGTGGTTTGACCACTCCGTCCATCATTCCCTTCCCACGCCTGCGCCCCTGGCTGCTGGCGGTGCCTGTGCTGCTGCTCGTCGCTTACCTGGTCCTGATGGACAATGGCGCGGTCTCCCAGACGGGCGCCTTCCTGCACGAGCTGATGCACGACGGGCGGCATCTGCTCGGCGTGCCCTGTCACTAGGGGGCCGGGATGGTACGCACTTTCCTGGTCAGAGGTCTGCTCGTGGGACTGCTGGCCGGACTGGTCGCGGGCGGATTCGCCTTCGCCTTCGGGGAGCCGCGCGTCGACGCGGCGATCGCCCTGGAGGAGGCCGCGGCCCAGGCCGAGGCACCGGAGCCCGCCGCCGCTGAGGAAGCCGGGCACAGCCACGGCGACGAGGCCGAGGTCAGCAGGCCGGCGCAGAAGGCCGGGCTCTTCCTCGCCACCGGACTCTACGGGCTGGCCGTGGGCGGAGTGTTCGCGCTCGTGTTCACGGGCCTGCGAGGACGGGTGGGACCGCGCTCCGACGGGCTGCTGGCGCTCGCCGCGGCCGGAACGGCCTTCGTCGCGGTCATCCTCGTGCCCTTCGTGAAGTATCCGGCCAACCCGCCGGCAGTGGGTGACCCCGAGACGATCAACAGCCGTACGGTGCTCTACCTCGTGATGATCCTCGTCGGGCTGGCGGCGACGGCGATCGCCGTGGCCACCGCCCGCCGGGTCACCGCGGATCCGTGGGCCCGCTGGGTGGCGGCGGTCATCGGCTTTCTCGTCCCCGTGGGTGGGGCCTGGGCGCTGCTGCCGACGGTCGACGAGGTGGCCGACGGCTTCCCCGCCACGCTGTTGTGGGAGTTCAGGCTCGTTTCGATCGGCACCCAGCTCGTCTTCTGGGCGGCCTTCGGCGTGCTGTTCGGCTGGGCGAGCGAGCGGGCGGCGCAGCGTACGAACGGCGTTCCGGTGAGCGCCGCCGCGCCGAGCTGAGCGGGGTGCTGTTCGTCCGGCACGCCACGACGCCCGGCATGCGCGCCGCGCGCTTTCCGGCCGACGAGGACGCCGACACGGCGGATCTGGCCAGAGCCGCCGCGCTCAGCCCGGCGGTCGCCGGAGTGGTGGCGTGGGCCGCTCCTGCCCCCGCGGCACTGCAGACCGCCGCCGCCCTCGGGCTGGACGCGCGGGTCGTCCCGGCGCTCGCGGAGGCGGACTGCGGCCGATGGCGCGGCCTGCCGTACGAGCGAGTCGCGCGGGAGGAGCCGGACGAGCTGGCGAGCTGGCTCGCCGACCCGCACGCGGCTCCGCACGGCGGCGAGAGCCGGGCCGCACGCGCGGTCAGGGTGGCGGCCTGGCTCGACTCCGTCCGGGAGGAACCCGGCGGGGTCGTCGTGTGCGACGCGGGCGCCATTCGGGCCGTGCTCGGGCACGCCCTGGGGCTGGACCCGTCGAGTGCCGGCCGCTTCGATCTGGCTCCTCTGTCCACCACTGAGCTGGCCGTCACGCGGGAGGGCTGGCGGGTGGCTCATGTCAACCGGAAGGTTCTGTTTTGATCGTCACCTACCCGTTCAGCGCCGTCGTCGGGCTTGCTGACCTGAAGCTGGCGCTGGTGCTCAACGCGGTCTCGCCCCGGGTGGGCGGGGTGCTCGTACGCGGTGAGAAGGGCACCGCGAAGTCCACGATCGTGCGTGCGCTGGCGGCCCAGCTACCCGCCGTGGACGTGGTGCCCGGCTGCCGGTTCGCCTGCGATCCGGGCGCGCCCGACTCCGAATGCCCGGACGGACCCCACGAGCCCGGCGCCGGTGGCGTGAGCCGCCCGGCCGTGCTGGTGGAGCTGCCGGTGGGGGCGTCGGAGGACCGCCTGGCCGGCTCGCTCGACGTGGAACGGGCGCTGACGGAGGGAGTGAAGGCGTTCGAGCCGGGCCTGCTGGCGGCCGCGCATCGCGGCGTACTGTACGTCGACGAGGTGAACCTGCTGCACGACCACCTCGTCGACCTCCTCCTCGACGCGGCCGCCCTGGGCAGGTGCTACGTGGAGCGCGAGTCGGTGTCGGTCCGGCACGCCGCCCGGTTCCTGCTGGTCGGCACCATGAATCCGGAGGAAGGCGAGCTGCGTCCGCAACTCCTGGACAGGTTCGGGCTGACGGTCGAGGTGAAGGCGTCCCGCGACCCTGAGGAACGCGCGGAGGTCATCCGCCGGCGGCTGGCTTTCGACGCCGACGCGGAGGCGTTCGCGGCGCGCTGGGCGGAGGAAGAGTCGGCGCTGGCGGACCGGATCGCGGGCGCGCGGGCCCGGGTGCCGGGCGTGCGGTTGCCGGACGCCCGGCTGAGGCAGATCGCGACGGTGTGCGCGGCGTTCGAGGTCGACGGGCTGCGGGCCGACCTGGTCACGGCCAACGCCGCCCTTGCCCACGCCGCCTGGCAGGGTCGGGACACGGTGACCACCGAGGACGTGCGGGCGGCGGCCCGCCTGTCGCTGCCGCACCGGCGGCGGCGCGACCCGTTCGACGCGCCGGGGCTGGACGAGGCTCTGCTCGACGAGCTGCTGGAGCGTACGTCGCAGGACGACGGGCCAGGCGACGGCGGCCCCGACGGCGAAGGTCCCGCCGGGCCGCCACCGGGCGGAAGCGACGGGCCGCCGTCAGGCGGTACGGACGGGAGCGAGCCCCCGCCGCCGTCGAAGGGGAATGGGGGACCGCTCTCGGGGAGCCCCGAGGACGCCGGGGAGGCGCCCGGGACGCCTGCCCGCGACGGACGCCTGGACGACGAGCGGCCGGACGATGGGCAAGCCGACAGCGGCCTTCCGGACGACGGGCGGCCGGACGCGGGGGGCACCGGTGTGCGGGTGGCCGCTGCAGGGGCTCCGCACCGGGTGCCGCTGCTGGAGGTGCCGGGGATCGGCGAGGGAGCGGCCGGTCGGCGGTCGCGCTCACGGACCCGGCACGGCCGGGGCACGGGGGCCCGCCGTCCCTCCGGCCAGCTGCGCGACCTGCACGTGACGGCGACGATGCTGGCCGCGGCGCCGCACCAGCGCGGGCGCGGGCGCACCGGCCCCGGACTGGTGCTGCGTGCGGACGATCTGCGCGAAGTGGTGCGCGAAGGCCGGGAGGGCAACCTCGTGCTGTTCGTGGTGGACGCGAGCGGCTCGATGGCGGCGCGCAAGCGGATGAGCGCGGTCAAGGCTGCTGTGCTGAGCCTGCTGCTGGACGCCTATCAGCGGCGCGACAAGGTCGGCCTGATCACGTTCCGGGGTGCGGGCGCGGAGGTGGCGCTGCCTCCGACCTCGTCGGTGGAGGCGGGCGCGGCGCGGTTGCGTTCGCTGCCGACCGGCGGGCGCACCCCGCTGGCGGCGGGGCTGATGCGCGCGGCGGACGTGTTGCGCGTGGAGCGGCTGCGTGACCCGGCCAGGCGTCCGCTGCTGGTGCTGGTGACCGACGGGCGCGTCACGGCGGGTGGAGACGTGGACCCGGCGGCCTCCCTGCTGGAGGGCACGGCCTGCGTGGTCGTGGACTGCGAGAGCGGGCCGGTCCGGCTCGGTCTGGCGGTCAGGCTGGCGTCCCGGTTGCGGGCACGGCTCGTCTCCCTCGATGCGCTGGCCGAGCTCGGCGGCCTCGTACGTGACTACAGGAAGGCGGTCTGAGATGCCGCAGGGAAAGCCCTCGGTCGTCCCCGACGACGGTCTGACCACCCGGCAGCGGCGTACCAGGCCGCTGCTGATCGTCCACACCGGCCCCGGCAAGGGCAAGTCGACAGCCGCCTTCGGGATGGCGCTGCGGGCCTGGAACCAGGGCTGGCCGGTCGGGGTGTTCCAGTTCGTGAAGTCGGCCAAGTGGCGCATCGGCGAGGAGCGGGCCCTCAAGGTGCTCGGCGACAGCGGCGAGGGCGGCTCGGTCACCTGGCACAAGATGGGTGAGGGCTGGTCGTGGATCCAGCGCCCCGGCTCGGAGGAGGATCATGCGGCCGACGCCCGGGAGGGGTGGGAGCAGATCAAGCGCGATCTCGCGGCCGAGACGTACCGCTTCTACGTGCTGGACGAGTTCACGTACCCGCTGAAGTGGGGCTGGCTGGACCTGGACGACGTGCTGGAGACGCTCACCGGCAGGCCGGGCGGCCAGCATGTGGTGGTCACGGGCAGGGACGCCCCCGACCGGCTGGTCGAGGTCGCCGATCTGGTGACGGAGATGGGCAAGGTACGTCATCCCATGGACGCCGGGCAGAAGGGCCAGAAGGGCATCGAGTGGTAGTGCCTCGGCTGGTCGTCGCGGCGCCGTCGTCGGGCAGCGGCAAGACCACGGTGGCCACCGGGCTGATGGCGGCACTGCGGGCCCGCGGCCTCAAGGTCTCGCCGCACAAAGTGGGGCCCGACTACATCGATCCCGGCTATCACGCGCTGGCCACTGGGCGTCCTGGCCGCAACCTGGATCCGTGGCTGGTGGGCGAGGAACGCGTCGCGCCGCTGTTCCTGCACGGGGCGGCAGGGTGCGACGTGGCTGTGGTCGAGGGTGTGATGGGGCTGTTCGACGGCAGGGGTGACACGGACTTCGCCTCGACCGCGCACGTCGTCAGGCTGCTGGACGCCCCGGTGGTCCTGGTCGTGGACGCGGCCCGGCAGAGCCGGTCGGTGGCGGCCGTGGTGCATGGATTCGTCACGTTCGACCCTCGGGTACGGGTCGCCGGCGTGGTGCTGAATCAGGTGGGCTCCGACCGGCACGAAGTGCTGTGCCGCGCCGCGCTCGCGTCGGCGGGGGTGCCGGTGCTGGGCGCGATCCGCCGTGACGACGCCGTCTCGACGCCGTCCAGGCATCTGGGTCTGGTGCCCGCTGCCGAGCGCGAAGCGGCGGCGGTGGCCGCGGTGGACCGGCTGGGCGCGCTGGTGGCCCGCTCGTGCGACCTCGACGCGCTGGTACGGCTGGCGCGATCGGCCCCGCCGCTGGACGCGGCGCCATGGGAGCCGGAGCCGGGTGCCGCCGGGCCCGGGCCGGTGGTGGCCGTGGCGGGCGGAGCGGCGTTCACCTTCGGCTACGCCGAGCATGTTGAGCTGCTGCGGGCGGCCGGCGCGAAGGTCGCGGTGTTCGACCCCTTGCGTGACGAGAAGCTGCCTGACGGGACCGCGGCGCTGGTCGTCGGCGGCGGGTTCCCCGAGATGTACGCCGCCGAGCTGGCCGCCAACGCGCCGCTGCGCGAGCAGGTGGCGGCCTTCCGCGGGCCGATCGCGGCCGAGTGCGCCGGGCTGATCTACCTGTGCGAGGAACTGGACGGGCAGCGCATGTGCGGGCGG
>NZ_SMJZ01000080.1 GCF_004348345.1 Nonomuraea longispora | reverse complement strand
GGTTTGAAGCGGGGGAGGGCCTCGGAGGAGAAGACGGTCAGGCGCCGGCCCGGGCGCAGGCCGGGCTCCGCCGACACGCGGGGCGAGATCCTGGCGGCGGCCAGGAAGGTGTTCGCGGAGAAGGGCTTCGACAAGGCGACCGTACGCGGCATCGCCAGGGAGGCGGGGGTCGACCCGGCCCTGGTGCATCACTATTTCGACACCAAGGAAGGCATGTTCGCGGCGGCCATGCAGCTGCCGATCACGCCGGAGGTGGTCGTCCCCCTGCTGCTCGCCGGCCCGCGCGAGGAGCTCGGCGAGCGGCTCGTCAGGATGCTCCTGGAGGTGACCGCCACGCCGGAGACCCGCGAGCCGATGGTGGCGCTCATCCGCTCGGCCATGACCAACGACCGGGTGCGGGTGATGTTCCGTGAGTTCATCGCGAACGCGCTGCTCCACCAGGTGGCCGACCGTCTCCAGGTGCCGCATCTGCGGATCGAGGCGGCCTTCGCCCAGATGTTCGGCGTGATCATGGGGCGCTATGTGATCGGGCTGGAGCCGCTGGCGAGCGCGAGTCATGACGAGCTGGTCGAGTTGCTGGCGCCGACGATCCAGAGGTACTTCACAGGGTAGAGCATTGTTCTGTCAGCGGCGGTGACCATAGGGTATGTCGCGTACCACAGCAATGTTACCCGTGGGTAGGATCGCAGTGGAGGGCTGCGAAGCGAGTGACCGTACGCTGACAGCCAACGTCGTCTGTGGGAGGACCCCGTGCTCTGGGTAGCCATCATCGGGCTTGTCATGACCGTCCTGGCGGTGGCCGTCGCCGGCCGCCGGGTGCTGTTCCTGTACAAGCTCGCGACCGTGGGGCCACCTGCGCCCGAGCGCGTCGAGTACGCCAGGACGCACGTGGCCGACGAGATCAAGGCGCAGCTCGTCGAGGTGTTCGGTCAGCGCAAGCTGCTCAAGTGGACCGCGTCGGGCGTCGCCCACTTCTTCGTCATGTGGGCGTTCTTCATCCTGCTGACCGTCTACGTCGAGGCGTACGGCGCGATCATCCAGGGGGCGATCACCGGCACGCCCGACTTCCACATCCCGCTCATCGGCACGTGGGGCGCGCTCGGCTTCCTGCAGGACTTCATCGCGGTGGCCTGCCTGCTCGGCCTGGTCGCCTTCGCGGCCATCAGGATCAAGAACTCCCCGAAGGCGCTCGGCCGCCGGTCCCGTTTCTCCGGGTCCCACCTCGGCGGCGCGTGGCTCGTCCTGTTCATGATCTTCAACATCATCTGGACGCTCTTCCTGGCCCGCGGCGCGGCCGCCGCCAACGGCAACTTCCCCTACTCCTCGGGGGCGTTCGTCTCGCTCGCGCTCGGCGACGTGCTGCCGCGCAGCACGCTGCTGGAGGAGATCGGCCTTCTCCTGCACATCGGCTTCATGCTGGTGTTCCTGGTCATCGTGGTGAACTCCAAGCACCTGCACATCTTCACCGCGCCGCTCAACGTGCTCTTCTCCCGGCGTCCCGACGCCATGGGCGCGGCGGTCGAGATGCGCGTCGACGGCAAGCCGGTCGACTTCGAGGACGAGGACCTCGACCCCGAGCGGCTCGGCCGCGGCAAGATCGCCGACACCACGTGGAAGGGTTTCCTCGACTTCTACTCCTGTACGGAGTGCGGCCGCTGCCAGTCGCAGTGCCCCGCCTGGAACACCGACAAGCCGCTGTCGCCGAAGATGCTCATCCTCGACCAGCGCGACCACGCCTTCGCGGCGGCCCCCTACCTGATGGCCGCCGAGGCCGGGCAGCAGCACAAGGACACCGACGTGCTGGCGCTGCTGGAGAAGCCGCTGGTGGGCGAGGAGGGTGTGATCCACCCCGACGTGATCTGGTCGTGCACCAACTGCGGCGCCTGCGTCGAGCAGTGCCCCGTGGACATCGAGCACATCGACCACATCCTCGACATGCGCCGCTACCAGGCGATGGTCGAGTCGTCGTTCCCGTCCGAGGCGGGGGTGATGGTGAAGAACCTGGAGAACAAGGGCAACCCGTGGGGCATGTCCGAGATGAAGCGGGCCGACTGGATCGAGGAGCTCGACTTCGAGGTCGAGGTGGTAGAGGACACGATGCCCGCCGACGCCGAATACCTGTTCTGGGTGGGCTGCGCGGGCGCGCTCGAGGACCGCGCCAAGAAGACCACCAAGGCCGTGGCGGAGCTGCTGCACATCGCGGGCGTGAAATTCGCGGTGCTCGGCCCGATGGAGGCGTGCACCGGCGACCCGGCCCGGCGCCTCGGCATGGAATATCTGTTCAACATGCTCGCCCAGCAGAACATCGAGACGCTCAACGACGCGGGCGTGAAGAAGATCGTGGCGACCTGTCCCCACTGCTTCAACACCCTGGCCAACGAATATCCGCAACTGGGCGGCACGTACGAGGTCGTGCACCACACGCAGCTGCTGGCGAAGCTGGTGGACGAGGGCCTGCTCACCCCCGTCACGCCCATCGAGGAGAAGATCACTTACCACGACCCGTGCTTCCTCGGCCGCCACAACAAGGTCTATTCACAACCCCGCGACATCATGGCGAAGGTGCCGGGCGTCAAGACGCAGGAGATGCACCGCCACAAGGACCGCGGCTTCTGCTGCGGCGCCGGCGGCGCCCGCATGTGGATGGAGGAGCGGATCGGCAAGCGCATCAACACCGAGCGCGTCGACGAGGCTCTGACCACCGATCCTGACACCGTCTCGACCGCGTGCCCGTTCTGCATGGTGATGCTCGGCGACGCCATCAGCGAGAAGAAGAACAGTGGTGAAGCCAAGGAATCGCTCGAAGTCGTGGACGTCGCCCAGCTGTTGATCAAATCGGTCAAGGACGCTTCCTGACCATCCCAAGTCGGACTCCTCCACAGCCCTTGTGGAGGAGTTCCGCACGTCAATAGGGGTGGGGGCAGCAAATCTGGCATCCACATAACGGGAAAATCACGGTAACCTCAACGTCGCATGGCTCTATTCGACGGGGAGGGGGCTCGTGATGGGCGTCGTGGTGACGGACGCCGAAGTCACTCTGGCCGACGTTCTCTCTCTCCGGCTCGCCATCGACGAACCACTGCAGGACGGCACCGAACTGGTGTTGAGGCACCGCACCACGGGGGTGGAACGCGACGTGCTGCTCGGCACACCAGGCGCGCGGGCACGCGAGGCCACGCTCGCGGTCTCGCTCGCGCCGCTGGAGCTCAGCGCCGGACGCTGGGACGCCTATCTGCGCCACGACGGCAAACGGGTCAGGCTCCGCAGCGTCGATCCCGGCTTCTCCCTCGACCATCTCGACGCGTACGCGCTGTGCAGGCGCACCCTCGCCTACCGCTCCTACCGCACCCGCAACGGCTACCTGGCGCTGAAGATCTCCGAGGCGGAGCCGGTGGCCGAGGTGCGGGCCATCTGGTTCAGGGAAGGCCGCTTCGAGGTGATGGGCCTGCTGGCCTACACCGGGCTGGAGGACGACGACTGCCGCCACGAGGCGATGCTGACCCTCGACCGCAGGCACACGAGCGCACGGGTGTCGGCCACGGCCACCGTGCAGGGCGTGCGCTTCCACGCGGCCGTCTCGCTCGTCGACGTCCTGGCGGCCGACCACCAGGAGGGGGAGGATCCCGCGAGCTTCGGCTCGTGGGAACCGGCGCTCCGGGTGGAGGGAGTGGCCACGCCGATGAAGCTGGGGGCGCGGCTCGACGACGTCGACGGAAAACGACGGCGGCTGCACTATCCGTCGGCCACGGTCGACGGCGTGCCGATCAGACCCTGCTACACCTCTGACGACGAGCTGCGGATCGAGGTGGGCGGATGAAGGTCAGCCTGGTCCTCACGTCCGCGTACGGCATGCGCGGCGACGTGCGCGCCACGCTCAACCTCGCCACCGCCCTCGCCGAACGCCACGACGTCGAGGTGATCAGCGTCAGGCGGCAGAAGGAGAAACCGTTCTTCCCCGTCGGCCCCGGCGTGTCCATGCGCAGCGTGATCGACGCCAGACCGGGGGTCAGGCATCTGCTGCCGCGCGGCCAGGTGCGCACCGAGGTGGCGCTCTGGCGGATGTTGCGCAATCTCAGGACCGACATCCTCATCACCACCAGGCCGGGGCTGAGCGTGCAGGCCGCCAAGCACGCGCCGCGCGAGATCCTCAAGATCGCCAGGGAGTGGGGCAGGCCGGCCGTGCCGGGTCCCGTCCAACGCTTCTACCCGCGCCTCAACGCCGTCGTGACGGCCACGGACTCCGCCCAGGAGGAGTGGGCGAAGCTCCTCAGCGGAGGGCCGCCCGTGCACGCCCTGCTGGACGCGCTGCCCGCCGGGCCGTGGCCGCGCTCGCGGATGGACAACAGGATCGTTGCGGCCGGCGGGCGCCTGGTGGCGGTCAAGGCGTACGACCGGCTCATCAGGGCGTTCGCCATCATCGTGGACAAGCGGCCCGACTGGGCGCTGCGGCTCTACGGCGGCGGCCCTGAGGAGCGGCGGCTGCGCGTCCTCGTCAGCGAACTCGGCCTGCACAACCACGTCTACTTCATGGGCACGACCCCCGACCTGGCCGGCGAGTTCGCCAAGGCGTCGATCGTGGCCAGCGCCTCGCGCGGAGACGATCTCGGCATGACGGTGCTGGAGGCCATGGGCTGCGGGGTGCCCGTGGTGGCGCTCGAAGGGGCCAGGGGGGCGAAGGAGTTCGTCGCGACGGGCTATAACGGCGTGCTGGTGCCCGACGTCGAGGCCGACCCGCAGCCGTTCGCGGTGGCGCTGCTGGCGCTGATCGACGACGAGCGCAGGCGGCGTTCCCTCGCCGCGGGCGCGCTCGACACCGCGGTGCGCCACGCGGCCGACGAGGTCGCCGACCAGTGGGAGAAGCTGATCGCCGGCCTCAGGTGAGGTTCGCGGCGCGGCCCGGCTATACGGGTTACGGGTACCGTAGAAGCATGCATGGGTACAGCGGAGACAAGCAGGCCTATCTGACGCGACTCAGGCGGATCGAGGGGCAGATCCGGGGCCTGCAGCGCATGGTGGACGACGATGCCTACTGCATCGACGTGCTCACCCAGGTCTCCGCGGCCACGCGCGCGCTGCAGGCGGTGGCGCTGGGGCTGCTGGAGGAGCACATCTCCCACTGCGTGGCCGACGCGATCAACAACGGCGGCCCGGAGGCCGAGGCGAAGGTGAAGGAGGCCTCGGCGGCGATCGCCCGCCTCGTCCGCTCGTAGGGACCGATGGAGGCTAGTCCGTACGTAATGGGGACCTCGTCCGTACGTAGGAGACGGGTGGCGGGATGACTAGTTATGTGAAACCCCGGAAACCATCGTCCCGGACTCGGAGGAGTCAGGAACCCGGTTCCCGGGGCCAGAAATTAAATGATCTTTACTAGTGACTCGCTGAAGTCCGCAATCCGAGCGCGTCGTCGAGTTCGTCCAAGGTCAGCCGCCGTTCACTGACTGCCACGGCGGTGAGCACCTCGGCGTAGAGCGCAATCTCGTCCAACGCGACACGGTCGTGGACCCGAGAGTCCAGGTCGTTGTGCCCCACCGCGTCGTCCTTTCCTTCCGCAGCCCACACCCTCTTCGAGGTTACGGCGAAGACCCTTCAGGCGACATGGCCCATCGGGGTCATTCCTTTCCGCGCCATGGGGGCCCCAGGGGGATCATTTCCCGAGGCGCAGATCACAATTCAGCGAATTTCCTGTTATCGCAAGTGATGGAACGATATAGGCGGAGTTAGGGTGAAATATCGGCATTAGTGCTTTACGTGTGACCTGTGTGACGATCGTCGCGCTGGTGAATGATCTTACGCACGAGTGCCGCCTGTCCCGCCAGCCCCCGCTCCGGCAGCTTGGCCCCCGTCAGCCTGCTCCACGCCAGCCCCATGGCGTACGCGGCCCCCAGCACCGCCGCCGTGCTCCCGCGGTCGGGTGGCGCGATCTCGGCCACCGGCGCGGGCGCCGTCGACACCCCGCCGGGCCGCCCCTGTACGGGGAAGCCGTCGGGCTCGGTCTGCTCCCTCGCCGAGGTGCCGGTGATCCCGGCCCGCGCCAGTTCGTCGTACGCCATCCTGAGCCGGTGGTCCAGCAGCCCGGGCAGCACTCCCTGGGAGTCGGACAGGTCGGCGAGGAGTGCCGCCGCGGCCGCCGGCGGGTGGGGCGTGAACCGCAGCGTGTCCACGAGGTCGTAGACCGAGTGCGAGAAGTGCGCCGCGGGGTCGCTCTCCACGAGCGTCGCCCGGGCCAGCCGCGCGGGGCGGCGCCGCAACCACGCCTGGCGCAGGATCTCCTCGTCCACGTGTGCGTCGTCGATGCCCTGGTGGCGCAGCATGGGCTCGACCATCGTGAGCAGGGCGAGCGCCCGCGGCCTGAACCGGGTGTCGGAGAGCAGGATCTGCGCCGTGTCGGCCATCACGGCCGCCAGTCTGAGCGCGGCCTTCGGCCGGCCCGCCCGCAGCCGTTCGGCCACGAGGGTGGTGAGGTCGAGCAGCGGCGGCGCGGGCAGCCAGCGCACCCACTCGTCCCCGGGCAGCGGGCGGCACAGATATTCGCCGAACACCGTGATGAGCCGCTCGTTGCCGTCGAACGCCGGCGCGTACGCGCACCACATGATCGTGCCCCAGACGGCGGCGACGGTGCTCGGCACGTCGGAGGCGAAGATCTCGCCGAAGGCGGTCAGCGGGTAGTCGAGCTCCGACCTGCGCCCGCCGGCCCGCAGCAGCACCCGCACCCGTTCCGTGAGGCTCTCGGACACGTCCGGGCCGATGAACGCCTGGGTCGAGCCCGGCTCCGCGTGGAAGTCGGAGCCCTCCGGGATCACCTCGTCGGGCAGCACCGCCGCGGGATGGCCCACCTGACGCGCCCGCGTGCCGCGCGGCGGCGGCGCGAGGAGCCAGCGGCCGTCGGCGGGATCGTGCAGGTGCCACCGGGCGTGGGCGCCGAAGAGCCACCTGTCGCCGTCGGGGGTCACGAGGATCCTGGCCGCCAGGACGTGGGCGCGGTCGGGCGGCGAAAGCGCCTGCCAGCGTGGGTCTGCGACCATCGCCCGGATCTCGGCCTCCGCGGAGGTGAACACATCCCAAGGTCGCACGGCCGTCATCGTACTGGCCGTACCCGGCTTATCCATCGGCTTTTCACGGCAGAATGTTCCAGTATGAGGGCGAAGGTAGCAGGGGTGCTGGCGATCGTAGGCGTGCTCTCCGGCTGCGGCACGGGCGCGGCGGCGCCGCCGTCGCCGACCGGGCCCGGCGTGCTCACGCTGGAGAACGCCACGCCGCCGGCGCCCGGCGGTGAGGTGGGCGAGGCCACGACGGAGTTCAACGACGCCGCCGACCTGTCGATGTGGACCAAGCTGAGCAAGACCGAGAAGGACATCGACCGGATCGCCAAGCTCGACGTCGACAAGACCGCGAAGGGCTCGCTCTACATGGAGCCCAAGACCTCGGCCTGGTTCGACGGCTTCCGCGGCCCCTTCGTCTACCAGGAGCTGGCCGGCGACATCGTCATGCACGCCAGGGTCAAGGTCGAGGGCAAGGCGGGCGGCCGGCCGAAGCGCAAGTTCTCGCTCGGCGGCCTGATGGCCCGCCAGCCCGGCTCGTACGCCAAGCCCAACTGGGTGTCGATCACCACCGGCACCGCCGAGAAGCCCGGCCAGATCGAGGTGAAGTACACCAAGGACGGCAGCTCCAAGCCGGAGGAGCTGGCCGTCAAGGACGGCTGGGTCGAGCTCGTGCTGGCCCGGGTCGGCCGCGTGTTCGTCGCGCTCTACAAGGAGGAGAAGGGCACGTGGAAGGTGGGGCAGCGCTGGCCGTCCACCCTCCCCGACGTGCTGCAGTGGGGCATCACCGCCTACACCGACTGGGACAGCTACAACACGCTGAAGAAGGACGCGGACAAGGGCAACGCCAAGCAGGTCACGGGTCAGCCCGACCTCAAGCTGACCGTCGACTATGTGCGTTTCCTGCGGCCGGAGCTGCCCGACTACGCCGACCCGCTGAACAACGCGTCGGTGACGGACGAGGTGCTGATCAAAGCGATGACGCCGTCCGGTGCCTGAGTGCCTTGGCCGCGTAGTTGTCCGGCGTGCGGGCGAAGGAGTCGCGGTCGCCGTCGGTGAGCTCGCGCACGATCTTCCCGGGCACGCCGGCGACCAGCACGCCCGAGGGGATCTTCTTGCCGGGCCCGACCAGCGCCCCCGCCGCCACGAGGGTGCCCGCTCCGACGCGGGCGCCGCCCAGCACGATCGCGCCGATGCCGATCAGCGCGCCCGACTCGACGTGAGCGCCGTGGACCATGGCCTTGTGGCCGAGGCTCACCCGGTCTTCGAGGATCGCCGGCTCACCCGGGTCGGCGTGCAGGCAACACAGATCCTGTACGTTGCACTTTTCGCCGATTTCGATCCGCTCGTCGTCACCCCGGAGAACGGAGCCGTACCAGATGCTGGACGCTCGGCCCACCCGCACGCTGCCCACGACCACGGCCCCAGGCGCGATGTACGCCTCGGGATGAATGTCCGGAGCTGCCCCGTTATCCAACGCTGCTATGTACATCCGTCACATCGTAATTCCTGCTCCGGGTATGGCGTTCGGGTTGCGGACGTGGGCAGATGGCAGGAAAGTCGTTTCCTGACGTCTCGTTGCCGAACCCTCACAACCCGCAGTTTTCCCCCGCCTCACGCAAACCACCCTTAGGTACCCCCATGACAAACCAGCACGAGAGCCTCCCCGATCTGATGCAAGAGGACACCTTCGAAGTCGTGATGCGCGGCTACAACCGCCGTCAGGTTCACGACTACATGGTCCGTGTCCGAAACCAGGTACGTGATCTTGAAGAGCGGCTGGCGCGCGCGATCGATCAGGCCGAGCAGGGCCGTATCGAGCTGGCGGAGGCCAGGCGCCGCATGGTCGAGACGCCACAGAGTTATGAGGACCTCAGCCCTCGCCTCGCGCAGATCCTGCGGTTGGGCGAGGAGGAGGCCGCGGCCAAGCGTGAAGACGCCGAGGCCGAGGCCGCCAGCGTGCGCGACGGGGCCAAGTCGGAGGCCGAGCGCCTGGTGACGACGTCCCGCGAAACCGCCGACAAGATCCTTTCCTCCGCCCAGACCGAGGCCGAGCGGCGGGTGAACGAGGCCACGCAGTCGGCGGAGCGGATGCTGGCCCAGGCGGGCGCCGACGCGGAGGAGCAGCTCACGGCGGCCCGCAACGAGGCGGAAGAGGCGCTCAGAGCGGCCAAGGCCGAGTCGGAACGGGTGCTCGCGGCGGCCCAGACACAGTCGGACCAGCTGCTGCAGGACGCCAACGCGCAGGCCGAGCAGCTGGTGACGGGCGCACGAGAGGAAGCCGACTCGATGCTGGAGTCGGCCAGGCAGCGCACCGCCACGCTCGACGAGCAGGCGGGCCGCCGGGTCGAATATCTGACCAACACGCACACCGAGGTCGTGCGGCGGCTGACCGAGGTCAGCACCGTGCTCGGCGACCTCATGCGCAGCGAGTCGGCCGCCGGGCCGCTGATCCCCGACAACGCGATGCCGCCCGCGCCGGCGTCCGGCGCGATGCCTGCCCCGGCGTCCGGCACCACGCCCGCGCCGGCTCCTGCGCCGGCTCCTGCTGGGCCGCAGGAGGACGTGCGGGTCGTCGTCGACGAGGACGACTCGGACAAGACCCAGAAGGTCAAGGTGTCCGACGACACCGAGGTGAACGTCATCCGTCTGTCCGAGGTGAACAAGTAGGGCCGCTGCCCGCCGTGGCGGGGAGACGACGGTGCTGAGCGGAAGCCCCCGCCCCCGATAGGGTCGGAGGCTTCCGCGTTCGTGGCCCCTCCGTGCCTGTGGTGGCCCGGTGCCGGGGCCGCCGAGACGCTGGACCCGGCACCGGGCTGCTCGTGGTGGCGCCGGTCGCTGTCGGCCGGCGTCAGGGAGGTGCGGGGCCGGCCCGCCACGAGTGCTGCTCGCCGGCCCTTCTCTCCTGGTCCCGGAGCTGGTCGCGCAGGCCCTCCGGGTCGTCCGCGTCGATGGTCATCGCGCATCCGGCCTCGCGCTGCGCCGCGCTGATCGGATGGTGTCTCGTGGCCCACCAGCGGCCCGCATCGCTCCGCCAGATGGTCCAGTGAGGGAACTCCCGGGCTATTTCGGCAAGATGTCGGTCAAAGGACATCTCCGTCCACCTTTCCCGGGCCCCCAGGCGAGGTTCCATCTCCTTAGAAGATGCTCCACCTCTCTAGAGAATTCTATGATCGTGACGGTCAGGTCAACCTTCCCGCTTGACAGATCGCCTTGACCTAGGCATCGAAGTCGTACTGGAGTACGTACGCGGCGGAGTCCAGCACCATCTCGTTGACCTCGACGGGCAACCCTCCCGACGTGTACGCCGTGCGGGCGATCACGATCACCGGCGTGCCCCCCGGCAGGTCCAGCATGGCGCTCTCGCGCGGCGCCGGCATGCGGGCGCGCACCTCCTCGGTGAAGTGGGCGGGCGGCACGCCGAGGTCGCCCAGCCTGGCGTAGGCCCCGCCCGGGCCGGTGTGGGGGAGGGTGATCGCGCTGCCCTCCACCAGGTGGGCGGGGAAGAAGGAGGTGGACAGTTGCACGGGCCTGCCGTCGACGGAGTAGCGCCGCCTGCGCACCCAGACCTCCAGGCTGTCGAGTACGCTCGCCACCTCGTCGGACGCCTGCTCCAGCACCACCTCCACCCGGTCGACGTCGAAGGGACGGCCGCGCGCGTCGGCGTCCCAGATGGCCCGTCCCTGACCCCACTGCTCGCGTGACAGCCGGCGTGAGCCGTGCCTGCGGATCGGTTTGAACAGTCGCACGTAAACCCCCGAACCTCGTTTGGGCACTGCCAACCCTTCATTGATCAGTACGGCAAGCGCTTGCCTGGCGGTCGCCCGTGCGATTGCGTATTCGGCCATCAGCGCGTTCTCGCCCGGTAGTCGGTCCCCGTCGCGCAGTTCGCCGGACAGGATCCGGGCGCGGAGGCCGTCGGCGATGCGGCGATAGATAGGGGGCTCGTGGGGTACCGGGGATTCAGACACGTTTGATCACCCTCTGTCACCAACCAGGTAGTGGCGTCTCCAGAGAACTTGCCCCGTCTTGTCCACGATCGCACAGATACACAGGTGCGGTCGCGAGCTTCTTTTGAGCGGATCGTGCCCGTGTGGTGAATTCCGCGATGTTTTAGCGGTCCGTTACCGCGAAATGGTCACGGCCGGTACTCGACCGGCCCACCAGCGGCGAGTAACCAAAGCGAAGATCACAGCGCCCGTCGTGTTGAGAATGACGTCGTCCACAGAGGAGAAACGGCCCAGCCGCAGGGCGTACTGGAGCACCTCGACGAGGACCGAAAAGCCCGCGGCGACGGCCGCAACGCGGGTTGTCGAGGACATCGCCCGGCTGCGCACCGGCAGCAGCGCCCCGAGCGCGGCGAAGACCAGCAGATTGCCCCCGACCTGGACCAACACCGCCTGCCACGCCGCCCGGGTCAGGTCCGCGAGGTCGGTGAACGGGACGAGACTGAAACCCGTCCGACCTGTGGACGGAGTGAGGATCATCCAGATCCACGGCGTGGTCCCGGTCACGATGCCGACGTCGGCGACGGAGGTGCGCAGGGCCGTGTGATGCCCGGCCCTGGTGCGGTGGCGGAAGAGAAGCAAGCTTGCTAGCAAGGCCAGGGGGAGCGCAAATGTACCAGCAATAATGACTGGTCCCCACAATTCCCACGTCCGCGCCATCCGACCATGATCGCGGGCGATCAAGGGGTACCGGAAGATGTCCATCCGGACAGGGTCATCCACCGAGACGATGCGATCGAAGGCTCCGTGTCCCCGGGCCACCCATGGTCCATCGACCGCACAGCGATCTATACAGAGAGATGGAGGATTGTGTTGTGCTGACCCATTTCATCGGTGGCCTGCCGGTGGCCGCGGGCAATCCGTTCCCCGTCCATGATCCCGTGACGGGCACGGTGGTGCGGCAGGCGCACGAGGCCGACCCGGAGGTGGTCGACCGTGCGGTCCGGGCGGCCAGGGAGGCGGCGCGCGACTGGGCGGCGCTGCCCGTCGGAGAGCGCGCCGGATGGATGCGCCGCCTGGCCGACGGCATCGAGTCCCGCTTCGACGACCTGGTGGCGGCCGAGATCGCCGACACCGGCAAACCGTACGAACAGACCCGCACGCTCGAAGTACCTCGCGGCATCGCGAACTTCCGCGCCTTCGCCGAGATCGCCGCCCAGCGCCCCGACGAGGCCTTCCACCTGTCCGGCGTGCTCAGTTACACCGTGCGCAGGCCGCTCGGGGTCGTCGCCGTGATCGTGCCGTGGAACCTGCCGTTCCTGCTCATGACCTGGAAACTGGCCCCCGCGCTCGTCGCGGGCAACACAGTGGTGGTCAAGCCCTCGGAGGCAACACCGGGTTCGGCGGCGGTGTTCGCCGACATCTGCGCGGAGGCCGGCCTGCCGCCGGGCGTGGTCAACGTCATCTTCGGCTATGGCGCGTCGGGTCAGCTCCTCGTCGAGCACCCCGGGGTCGACGGCGTGACGTTCACCGGCTCGACCAGGACGGCCGCCACGATCATGAAGACGGTGGCCGACCGGGTCAAGCCGATCTCGTTCGAGCTGGGCGGCAAGAACGCCGGGCTGGTCTTCGACGACTGCGACCTCGACCGGGCGGTCGACGGCGCCGTGGAGTCGGTCTTCACCAACGGCGGCCAGGTCTGCCTGTGCACCGAGCGGCTCTACGTGCAGCGCTCGATCTTCGAGGAGTTCTGCGCCAGGCTGGCGAGCCGGGCCCAGGAGGTCGAGCCGCAGCCGATGATCTCGCTGGAGCACCGCGACAGGGTGCTCTCCTACTACGCCCTGGCCCGCTCGGAGGGAGCCAAGGTGCACACCGGAGGCGGCGTCCCCGCGTTCAACGACCACCGCGATTCCGGATATTTCGTGGAACCGACGGTGGTGACAGGTTTGTCGGAATGGTCGAGGTTCAATAGGGAAGAGATCTTCGGGCCCGTCTGCCACGTCGCGCCCTTCGACAGCGAGACAGAGGCGATCGACCTGGCCAACAGCAGCGACTACGGACTGGCGGCCACGCTCTGGACCACCGGTCTCGACCGGGCCCACCGGGTGGCGCAGCGCCTGGAGGCCGGGCTCGTCTGGGTCAACACCTGGTATCTGCGCGACCTGCGCACCCCGTTCGGCGGCGTGAAGCTGTCGGGCATCGGCCGGGAGGGCGGCACCCAGTCGCTCGACTTCTACTCTGAACCCACCACGATCACCATCAAACTGGAGCAACCCGATGTATGACGAATGGTCACAGGCCGTGGACGCACGCTCCCAGGCCGCCGACCGGCTGCTGGAGGCCGCGCGTACGGGCAAGCCGTGCCCGCCCATCAGGGACCTGGTCAGTACGGCCGCCGACGGCTACGCCGTACAGGAGATCAACACCCGGCGGGCGCTCGACGAGGGGCGGCGGCTCACGGGCAGGAAGATCGGCGTGACCAACAAGGTGCTGCAACAGCGCATGGGCATCGACCAGCCCGACTTCGGCATGCTGTTCGCCGACGCGTCCTACTGCGACGGGCTGCCCGTACCCGTGAGCAGGTTCCTGCAGCCGCGCGCCGAGGCCGAGGTCGCGCTGGTCCTCGGCCGTGACCTGAGTGGCGGGCCCTTCACGGTGGCCGACGTGATCAGGGCGGTGGAGTTCGCGCTGCCCGCGATCGAGATCGCCGACTCCCGCATCGCCGACTGGGACATCACCCTGGCCGACACGATCGCCGACAACGCCTCCGCCGGGGCGTACGTGCTGGGCGGCACGCCCGTCCCCCTGACAGGGGTCGACCTGCGAGCGGCCGGGATGACCATGACCAGGGGCGGCGAGGAGGTGTCGACCGGCTCCGGCGCCGACTGCCTGGGCCACCCGCTCAACGCCGCCGTCTGGCTGGCCACCCGGCTGGGCCGCACGGAGTACGCGCTGCGCGCCGGCGACGTCGTGCTGACCGGCGCGCTCGGCCCCGTGGTGCCCGTCGAGGCCGGGGACGAGTTCGAGGCCCGCATCGACGGGCTCGGCTCCGTGCGCGCGGTGTTCACGGCGTGAGCCCGCACGACCAGGCCGTCTCGCGCGAACCCGTCGTTCCGCCCGGTCCGGCGATCCCTCGCGAGCAGCGCGTCGCGCGGTCGAGGAAGAGTGGGGCGGGCAACTCGTCGGCGGCTGGAACCACTCGGGGTGGTTCGAGCAGCCGGTGACGGTCGGCGACCGGCCGGCCCGCTGATCGGCGCCGGCCCCGGACAGGTCGGGGTGGGCAACGCCACCTCCATCGCGGTCTTCCAGGCGGTCGCGGCGGCTGGCCGTCACCTAGCCTCGTCGAGCTGCTTGACCGCGCGTTTGGGGGCGATCGCCCGGTAGCTCTCCTCCACCCAGTCGAGCAGCACCTCGGTCTCCGGCAGCTCCGACAGGAACGGCACGGTCACCCAGCCCGCCCTGCCGAGCCCGTAGCCGCTGGGCTGCGCCCCCTCGACGGTCAGCGCGTGGCCGTGCGCCTCCGACAGCAGCTTCACGCCGAACGTCGGGTCCCACTTCTCGGTCTGCTCCTCCAAGCCGAGGAAGAGGAACACCTTCTTGTTCACCTTGATCACCGTCTCGCCCCACGGGTGGGCCTCGTGGCTCTCGGGCAGCCCGAGGGCGAACGCGCGCAGCTCCTCACGTACGTCATGCCAGTCGCTCATGTCCGCACGTTACCCCGGAACTCGTCGAGCCTGTGTTCGATGCGCTCTCTGACCAGGTCTCGCGCCTCCATTCGGGGCACGCCGGACATCAGCAGCCGGTCGTAGTCGGTGTCGAGGTGCCGGATGGAGGCGATCACCGCGAGCGTGATGGCGTTCTCGTCGAGCGCTCTGGCCGCCGCCGACCGGCCGACCCGGCCGCTGCCACGCTGGCCGGCGTGCTCGGCGATCTCCCGCGCCCGCGGCTCGGGGCAGCGGGGGAACAACCTGGCGATCTCGGCCGCCATCCTGGCCTGGAACTCGACGTCCTGCTCCGCCCTGCGTACGCGGTCGCGTTCCCTGCGGCGCAGGCGTACCTCCTCGTCGGCCAGGCAGCGCTCCTCGGCGGCGGCCAGCGCGGCCTCCTCCACCAGCAGCCCCATGCGCTGGTAGACCTTGCGCCGCCGGTTGTAGCGGACGACCACCGCGGACAGGCCGCTGCCCTGCTTGGCCCGGCGGCTGAGGGCCGCGTCGCCCGACGGCAGGAACATCAGGTGGTCGAGGTCGGTGCAGGTGAGGCAGTGCGGCCGGTCGTCCTCCATGATCAGGTAGGGGCCGGTGTCGCCGCAGGCCGCGCACGTCCAGGCGTCGAGCGGGGCCACCGCCACCAGGTCGGGCGGTTTGCTCCGCGCCTCGACGAGCCGCCGCACGCGGGCCTCGCTGAGATCGGGCGAGAGCCAGTGCACGCGGAACGTGTCCTGCCCGTCCTTCGAGGTGAAACGCAGCTCGCGGCGGTCGCGGGTGCCGGCCGCGTACGGCATGTCGACCGGCCGCAGCCCCTTGGCCGTGGCCCACTCCCGCAGCAGGACGGCGGCGGTGAGCAGGCGGTCCTCGTCGACGGCGGCCAGCTCGGCCAGCGTGGCCGCCCTGCCCTGCCGCCAGACGTCGACGTGCCTGGTGTGCAGCCAGCGCAGGCCCGTCACCACGTCGATGAAGGTCACGTATTTCCTGGCGGTCAGCGCGATCTCGGCCGCGTCGGCGACCCTGCGCGCCAGCTTCGGCCTGCTCGCCCCATCGGTTCGACTCACGTACTCCAGTGTCCCGCGCCCTTTGTCGTGAGATGGCGAGAGCCGCAGCATTCCTTTTCGCCATAACGGCAAGTAACCCCTTCGGACCTGGCCCTGGAGGAGAATGTGCGTTCGATCTGGCCCGCCCTGTTCATGCTGGCCACCTCGTGTGGCGTGGCGGAAGAGGGCACGCAGCCCGTCGTCACGGGCTCGTTCGGCAGCAAACCGGTCGTCGCCATCCCGGAGGGGAACCCGGGCCACACGCCGCGCATCGCGGTGTTGTCGGTGGGCAGCGGCCGGCGCACGGTCCCGGGTGACGTGGTGCTCGCAGACGTCGACATCCGGCGCTGGTCGGGCAACGAGCCCTACCTCAGCACCCACGATGGACACCAGCCCACCACTGTGGTCTTCGACGGCAGGCAGGTGTCGGAGACGTGGCGGCAGTCGCTCATCGGCCGGCCGGCCGGCAGCAGGGTCATGCTGATCAGCCCCGCCGCCGACGCGCTCGGCCCCGACCTGCCGCTGACCGGCTTGGCCCCGGCGGACACGCTGGTGCTGGTCTTCGACATCCTGGGCGGCTACCCGCCCGACGCCCGGCTCGTCGGGCGTACCCTGCCGGTCGTGCCCGCCGACCTGACGCCGGCCGCGCGGCCGCGCGTCCTCATCGACGGATCAGGCCCGCAGGTCGTGGCGGGCGCGAGAATCGTGGTCCAGTACGTCGCCGCCTCCTGGCCGTCGCGTACGGTCGTCGACTCGTCGTTCCGCAGGGGTGGGCCCAGCGCGTTCACCCTGGAGGAGGGCTCCGTGCCCGCGGGCTGGACGGACGCGCTGGACGGCCTGCGCGTCGGCAGCCGGGTGGCCGTGCCGTCCCCTGGGCCCGCGCCCATGGTCTACGTCGTCGACGTGGTCGACACGATCGCGCAGGCGTAGGCCGGGCGGCGCGCCACCGCCCGGCCCGGTCCTAGTCGCAGTGTTCCCAGGGGCTGTCGTACTTGACGCCGCCGGCCGAGCCGCCCCACTTGACGCAGGTGCTGGGCGCGGACGCGGTCACCGGCCCCGCGTAGTAGGAGAAGTTGCCCGAGTCGGTCTTCCTCGCACTGCCCTGCACCTCCAGGTAGGCGCTGGTCGCCGTG
The DNA here is from genome assembly GCF_004348345.1 of Nonomuraea longispora. Lineage (GTDB taxonomy): Bacteria > Actinomycetota > Actinomycetes > Streptosporangiales > Streptosporangiaceae > Nonomuraea > Nonomuraea longispora. The sequence continues at coordinate 18,090 of NZ_SMJZ01000080.1, read as the reverse complement.
GCGGAACCCAGCGACTTCGACTTCAGCGTGACCACGCAGTTGCTGCGGTTGCCGCTGTTGTAGAGCAGGTAGACGGTGCCGTTGCCGCCGAGCCCGGCCGAGTCGATCACGTTGAAGCCCGAGCCGCAGACCTCCTGCGGTGAGTACGGGTTGCTGGAGCCGCCGCAGTTCTTGCTGGTCAGCGTCTGCTGTGGGTAGCCGAAGGTCTTCCCGTCGAAGACGGCCCGCTGAATGTTGGCCGGGTAGCTGCTTCCCTTGCGTACCTCGTAGTGGAGGTGAGGCTTGATGTTGTTGCCCGGCTTGCTGGTGTTGCCCACCGTGCCGATCTTCTGGCCCTGGGAGACGGACTGTCCCTGGCTGACCGATCGTGCGTTCAGATGGGCGTAGTACGTGGACCAGCCGGATCCGTGGTCGATCTTGACCAGGTTGCCGAAGCCGTTCGTCGAGCCCTGGTGTGCCGAGATCACCACGGTGCCGGCCGCGGCGGCCACCACAGTGTCGCCGAGGTCGGCGTCCGCGGTGCTGCCGCGGTTGAAGTCGATCTCGTACGAGCGGTGCGCGCTGCTGGCGCTGGAGTTGCCCGTCCAGGACTGGCCGCAGGGGAACGGCAGCTGGAAGTTGGTCGCCAGGATCTGCGCCTCCTCCGACTCCGGCGCCGGGTCGGCTGCGGCGGCCGACGTCGTTGCAAGGCTGAATAACAGCGCGATGCCCGCGACCATTGCTCCGCTGAACTTCATGGGGTGATCCTTTCCCGTGGGATCTCTGAGACAAGGGTCTGCATTGGCCGCACATAAATCGTCCAAAACCAATACAAGGGCTGTCAGGCCTCTGTAGAGGAGCTGCCGCGGATGTCGATCACCTTCCACGTGCTCGGACCGCTCGAGGTCCGGTCCGCCGGACGTCCCGTCCGGATCTCCGGCAGGAAACCCCGCCTGCTGCTCGCCACACTGCTGCTGGACGCGGGCCGGGTGGTCGGCGCCGACCAGCTCGTCGAGGTGCTCTGGCCGCATCGCCCGCCGCGTTCGGCGCAGGCCAACGTGCGTACCTATGTGAGCGCTCTCAGGTCGGAGCTGGGACGCGGGCACTTACGCGCCGACGGCTGCGGCTACGCGATCGACGTGGCCGACGGCGCGCTCGACCTGCTGGCCTTCGAGGAGCTGGTGGACCGGGGCGAGTACGCGCAGGCGCTCGCGCTCTGGCGTGGAGCGCCGCTGTGCGACCTGCCGGGCAGCCCCGTCTGGGACCGCCGTCTCGAACTCCTCCACCAGGGACGCCTGCGCGCCGCGGAGGCCCTGATCGACCGCCGGTTGGAGCGCGGCGACCACGACGGCGCGATCTCCGAGCTGCGCGGGCTGCTGGCCGAGCACCCCTACCGGGAGGACCTGTGGCGCCGCCTGGTGCTCACCCTGCACAGGGGCGGAAGGAAGGCCGAGGCCCTGCGCGCCTACGCCACCGTCAGGGGCCGGCTCGTGGACGAGCTCGGCGTCGAGCCGGGCGCGGAGCTGCGCGGGGCGTACGAGCTGATCCTGGCGGACGACACGCTGCCCGCCACACCCCGGCAGCTTCCGCCCGATCTGCCCGACTTCACCGGCAGGGCGGCCGCCATGGCCGAGCTGGCCGGGCCGTTCTCCGTCGCGGTGATCTCCGGGCCGCCCGGCGCGGGCAAGTCGGCGCTGGCCGTGCACGCCGCGCACACGCTGTGCCCGTCCTTTCCCGACGGGCAGCTCTACCTGGAGCTGGACGGCAGGGATCCGGGCGACCTACTGGCCGAGGCGCTCAGGGCGCTCGGCGTTGAGGCCGCGCCGCCCACCGTACGGGAACGTTCGGCTTTGTTCAGGTCGCTGCTGGCCGAGCGGCCCATGCTGGTGGTCCTGGACGACGCCCGCGACGCCCGCCAGGTGCGGCCGCTGCTGCCCGGCAACGGCAGCGCGGTGATCGTCACGAGCAGGCGCCGCATCACCGAACTGCCGGGCGCGGTACGGATCCAGCTCGGCCGGCTCGGCCAGGAAGAGGCGCTGTCGCTGCTCGGCGACATCGCAGGCGAGGACAGGGTGGCCCGCGAGCGGGAGGCCGCGCAGGCGATCGTGGCCGCCTGCGAGTGGCTGCCGCTGGCCGTCAGGAACGCCGGCGCGCGGCTGGCCGGCCGGCCCGGCTGGTCGCTGGCGGTGCTGAGGCAGCGGCTGGAGGACGACTGCCTCGGCGAACTGCGGGACGTGCGGGCCACCCTCGACCACGGCTACGCGCGCCTGCCCGACGAGGCCGCCCGCATTCTCGGCACGCTCGGCCGGCTCGGCGAGCCCGCCCAGCCGGGGTGGGTGATCGAGGCCGCGCTCGGCAGGCACGGCGCGCACGACGTCACCGACCTGCTGGTGGACGTCAACCTGCTCGACCTGGTCGGCACCGACCCCGTGGGCCAGCCGCGCTACCGGGTGCCCGGTCTCATCGGCGGGCACGCGCTCAAGCGCGGCCTCGCGACGTCCGGCGTACGGGGTGAACGCGGCGGGCTCGACGCCCTGTCCAGGGTGCTGGCCGCGTGGACGGCGATCACCGAGCACGCCATGGCGCGGCTGCCGACCACCGTGTTCACCCTCACCGCGGCCAGGGCGCCGCGCTGGCGGCTTCCGGAGCGCACGCTCGAACGGCTGACCACCGACCCGGTCGCCTGGTTCGAGGCCGAGCACGAGGCGCTGGCGGGCGCGGTGGACGTGGCTGCCGAACTGGGCCTCGCGGAGTCGGCGTGGGCGCTGGCCGCGGCCATGGTGCCCTGCCTCGACCTGCGCTGCCACCTCGGCACGTGGCGGCGTACGCACACCTCCGCGCTGGCCGCCGCCCGCGCCGCCGGCGACGCGTACGGCGAGGCCGCCATGCTGAGAGGGCTGGCCCAGGTCAGCCTCTACCAGGACCGGTACGAGGAGTCCGCCGAAGGCTTCACCCGGTCCCTCCAGATATTCCACGACCTGGGCGACAGCCGGGCCGAGGCCACCTCCCTCTGCGGCCTCGGCGCGGTCAGCCAGTTCCGCGGCCGGCACGCCCGCTCCCTCTCCCACTTCCGGCACGCCCTGGCCATCTTCCTCGCCACCGGCGACAGGCAGGGCGAGGCGTACGCCCGCCAGGCCATCGGCCGGGTCTGCCTCAAGTCCGGTGACCTGGCGCAGGCGTCGGAGTCGCTGGACCGGGCCATGCGGCTGGCCCAGGAACTCGGAGACGCCCACCGGGAAGGCTGCGTGTGCGTCCAGATGGGGCACTTGCACCGCGCGATGTCGTTCCACCGGCACGCGCTGGAGATCTTCGAGTCGCTGGGGGACCGGCACTGCGGGGCGTACGCGCTGCAGAGCCTGGCCGGGCTCCAGGCCGAACGCGGGGACCTGGCACGGGCCTCCACCGGGCTCGAACGCTCGCTGGAGATCTTCCAGGAGCTCGGCGACCGCAGCGGCGAGGCCTCGACCACCGAACTGCTCGGCGAGCTGCACCGTTCGGCGGGGCGTACGGGCCTGGCCCTCGACTACCTCCGGCACGCCAGGGCCCTCCGCCGCGACCTTCCCGCCTGAACCGCCTTCTTGAAGCCCCCTGGCCGGGGTGCGGGGGTCAGGGAGGGCAGGTCGTCCTCTTCGACGGGACGCAGGCTGATGGTCATGATCGGGACACTATGCGACGTACGAGACGTCTGAACCGTGATTCCTGCGGCGGCGAGGCGTCCAGGGCGGCGAGCGCCTCGGCGGCGGACGGCCGCTTGGCGGGGGAGTGGTCGAGCATCCGGCGCACCACCTCGGGCACGTCGGGCCCGTGGGCGTCGGCGCTGGTCGGGAGCTGGCCGGTGAGGAGCTGGTAGGCGATGGCTCCGGCGGCGTAGACGTCGGAGGCGGTCGTCATCCGGTCGGGGCGTTCCTGGCACTCCGGCGCCACGTAGTGGGCGTCGAGCACGTTGCCCAGTTCGTGGGCCACGGTGTAGTCGCGCGGGCCCGGCTTGGCGTAGTCGAACCCGGTCAGCACCGCGTGCCCGTCGTCGGTGACCAGCACGGACGCGGGCGTCAGCGCCCGGTGCACGACGCCGTTGGCGTGCGCGTGCGCCAGCCCGCGCAGCAGATCCCTGATCACGCCGAGTCTGGCGCCCCGGCCCAGCGACAGGTGCAGGGCCTCGCCGTGCACGTCGTCGAGCACCAGCACGAACCGGCTCTCGTCGTCGATGGCGAAGAAGTCGCGCGGGCGCACCACGCACGGGTGCGGCGGGATGCGGGCCAGGGTCTGGTAGGCGTTGGCGATGCGCTGCCGCTCGGCCGCCCGCGCCTCGTGGTCGGCCAGCGGATCGGCCTGGTAGACCCGGAGCAGCACGGTCTCGCTGCCGGGCAGTGTCACGTTGAAGGCCCGGTATTCGGTGATCTTCGCGTCGCCGCCGAGCTGCTCCTCGACCTCCCAGTTGCCGTATCTCGGCGGGGCGGTGCTGCGGCGCACGGTCTGGTTGAGCGCGTCGAGGATCGCCGTCATGTACGGCCTCGCGTCGGGGCTGCACCCGCGCCTGACCCGCGAGGCGTCGCTCAAGGTGGCCAGCAGCCCCGGCAGGTCGGTGACGTTGACCGCGTCGCGCCCGGCCGGATCGACCAGCTCGGCGTCGGGCGAGGTGAGCACGACCAGGCAGTCGACGTAGACTCGCTCCAGCTGCGTGGCCTGCGACACCAGCAGCCCTTTCAGCGCCTTCGCGGTGCCGCGCAGCTTGGCCACGGGGGAGCCGAACGCCTCCCTGCGCGGCGGGAACCAGCGCGTGCCGGACACCTCGATGCGCCCCCGGGTGCCCTTGACGTCGACGACGACCAGCGAGTGGCCGGTCAGCACGATCAGGTCCACCTCGAAGACGTCGTGGCCGCGCGGCAGCTCGATGTTGTGCAGCAGCAACCAGTCGGCGGGTGCGTGATCTCGCAGATAGGCGATCACCCGCCGTTCGGCGTCGTTGACTGGACGTCCCCCGCCGACGATCTCTGCCATGCGGTCCATCCTCGCACGGGAAGCAATTGACAGCACACTGTCCTAATGACAATATGCTGTCATGAAACCCGTCATCCATCACGCCGTGTACGGCACCTTCGCCGACTGGGAGACCGGGCACGCCACCGCCCACCTGCGCAGCGAGCGCTTCCACCGCGAGCCCGGCGGCTACGCGGTCGTCACGGTCGGCCCGTCCACCGACCCCGTGGTCAGCATGGGTGGGCTGCGCGTCACGCCCGACCTCGCACTCGACCGCCTCACCCCCGAGGGCAGCGGGCTCCTCATCCTGCCCGGCGCGGACCTGTGGGACTCCGGCGACGAGCTGGCACCGTTCGCGCGCAAGGCCAGGGAGTTCCTCGACGCGTGGTTCCGGCTCTTCGGCAGGAGCGACGCCTCGGCGTTCGAGGTCTTGATGGCCGCATGAACGGCTCTGCCGATCTCCTGTCGGGGCTTGCACTCGAGACGTTCCGCCTCAACGGCCAGTTCCTCCAGGTGGCCGAGGGGCTCGCCCGGCCGGCGGGGATGACGGCGGCGTGGTGGCAGGTGCTGGGGGCCGTGCTGTGCGAGCCGCTGCCCGTCGCCGGGATCGCCCGGGTCATGGGGATGAGCAGGCAGGGTGTGCAGCGCATCGCCGACCTGCTGGTGGAACGGGGCCTCGCCGAATACCGGCCCAACCCCGCGCATCGCCGGGCCAAGCTGCTCCAGCCGACGGCGGCCGGCCGCGAGTCCATCGACAAGATCACACCAGCCCACCAGCAACTCGCCGACCGCCTCGTGGCCGAACTGGGCGCCGAAACCGCCCACGAGTGCCTGGCGGCTCTCCGCCGGCTCTCCGCCGCCCTCGACGACCTTGACACCTCCTCGTAACGGCTCTTGGTCCGCCCCGAGCGGGCGGACCACCTCACCGGTGCTCGTGACCTGCGGTCGCGGGCGTGCTCGCCCGGAGCCTCCAGCGCGGTTTGAACACCGACAACACCGTCGAGACGACGAGCATGACGCACTGCGCGACCAGCGCGGCCGTCTGGCCCCACTGGGCCGGGGCGGCGGCCGCCGCGCCACCCTCGGTGGCGGCCGCCATTCCTTCGGGATCGAACACGAACATGCCGATGCAGATCACCGCCACGAGCAGCCCCAGCTTGACCGTCACCCAGTAATAGCGAAACAGCCCCCAATGGCTGCTCAGGCCCAGCGTGATGCCGGTGGCCAAGGCGATGAGGCTGAGCGGTATGCCACCCGCGAACACCAGGTTCGGCATCAACCGGTAGGCGGCGTGCGCCAGTGCGGGATCGTTTGTCAGCGCCGCCGCGCTATTCAGCACCACCAGCCCCCACACCTCGCCGAGGAGGGCGACCGACGCGATGATGTGGACGGTCAGGACCGTCCTGCGGATAGGTGGCCGCATGGATCTCACCTGCCTCGGATTCGGCGACTCGACGACCATCGTCACCGCTCCGCCCGCGCCGTACGTCCCTCCTGGGGAGGTGATCGGGGTACGCCCGGCGGCGTACCCCGAGTCCCAAGTTTCGGGTGATCCTTCCCTAAACAGGAGTGAACGAAAGGACCATCGGCCACGCGGGCAGCCAAAACGAATATCCATGCGTGGTCTTCCGGCGGCGTATATATGTGGCGCGTCGGCGAAGAGCGGGAAAATCCGACGCCAAGAAACCCGGGTTTTCCCTTGACCTCCGGGAGGGCATTCCGAGTTGCGGTTTCCGCTGCCTGCCGCGATCGTTATGGGCGGCACCTCACAGCCCTGCAAAAACGACTATGGCGCCGGAAATTCCGCGCCTATCCATGGAGGAAACCAATCATGATCCGTCGCATTCTGGCAGGTGCAGCAATCGCGGCCGCCGCGTTCGGCTTCTCCGCCGCCGGAGCTTCCGCCGACGTTCCCAACCCCCACAATGAGGGGCAGAACATTCTCAGCCAGCTGAGCGCCCTCGACGACCTGACCGCGCTGAACGACGTGCTGAACGACTCGGTCAAGTACGTCGACGTCCTCACCCTGCTCCACCTGAACGACATCGACGCCAGCGTTCTGAGCAACCAGAAGAACGTCGGCGACGACAACTGACGGTTCCTCACGCGCGTAGGCAGGAAGCCGATCGGCGACTCCCGTTCCGCATGAGGGGAGCCCGCCCGGCCAAGGTCGGCCTTCCCTGACGCCCTGAGGCGAACCGGAAGAACGGGTCGTGGATATTCGCGAGTCCACGGCACGGGCTTGGTGGCCACCAGGCTTTCAGCGCCGCGCGGCTCGGGTCGATCACTGCAGGACGACCCGGGCCGCGCGGCCGCTCACGACGTTCACTCGTGTTCCGCGCCGGCGAGGTTGGCGGCGCTCTCGCTCGGCCGCACGATCCCGAGGAAGGTCCGCCGGTCGAGCGGATCGATCCGTACGAAGGCGCCGGTGTACGGCGCGTGCACCATCCGCGTCGCGTCCACCGCCAGGGCCACGTGCTCCGGCCCGGCGCTGCTCCGGTCACTGTCGTAGAAGACCAGGTCACCGGGTTGCACGTCCTGCCTGGCGATCCGTACGCCCGACCGCCACTGCTCGGCCGTGGTCGTGCCGATCAGCACGCCGGCCCGCGCCCACGCGTACTCGGTGAGCCCCGAGCAGTCGAATCCCCTGACCCCTGCCCCTCTCCCGACGCCGTGGCCGGGCCCGCGCACACCGCCGCCGCCCCACGAGTACGGGACCCCGATCATCTCGATCGCCGCCCGCACCGCGATGGCGCCGGCCGGCGAACGCGCGGCGACGATGTCCGCAGCAGTGCGGCAATGGCCCTGCGAATGTCCGCCGCATCTTCGGGCGGCCAGCGCGGGTGCGGAATGCATGGTGCCCAGAATGGTCAGGGCCAGCGTGATCGGCAGCGGTGGCGGTGTTCTTTTCATGGCATATTCAGTGCTCCCGTGACTCGTCGGCGTGCGGCCCACGCCAGGACGTTTCCGCCGGGAGCATTCCGCCATTCCTGTGGGGACGAAACGCCCTTGGGACATGCGGGGTGCACGTATGGCGATAAGATGAAAAATCGCGTGCGTTCCACTCCGGATAAATCGGGACAGGTCCAGATGTGCCCGAACGGCCGTGAACGGCGGCCAAGGAAACGGGGCACGCATTTGACTTTGACTTAGCTAAGCCCGGTTGCGGCGTGCCGGTGGGCGCGAGATTGTTATTCACGAAAACTCGCGGCCCTGTGCGAGCGAATCCGAAGACGCGCATTCCGCGCCGATTCCGACGAAGGAGAAGTAGAGAAATGATGCGTCGCATTCTTGCCGGTGCAGCCATCGCGGGCTTCATGCTGGGCTTCTCGGCCACGAGCGCCTCGGCGGACGTTCCCAACCCCTACAACAAGGGCAAGCAGATCCTGAGCCAGCTGAGCCTCGTGGACGACCTCACCCTGCTCAACGACGTCGGCAACGACTCCGTGAAGTACATCGACGTCCTGACCGCGGGTCACCTGCAGGACATCGACCTCAGCCTCCTCAGCAACCAGGAGAGCGTCGGCGACGACAACTGAGCCGTCCGAGGTGGCGGCGGTTCCCGCGTACGCCCTGACCTGGGGCCACGCCGGTAGCCACGAAGCCGTGGCGGCACCTTACCGGCGCCAAGCCCCTGGTCGGCGCGGTGCGAGGAGAACTCTCGCCCACCTCGTCGCCTCCGGACGGGCCGGTCCGTCATGCCCGCAGCCGGCGCGGGCACGCCCGGCCTGTCCGGAAAGCGTTAACCGTCATAATATCACCGCGATTCGGTGTTTTTACATTGATATTTACATAGCCCCACAAACCTCGTGTAGCCTTGGTTCTGGTCAACCGCCAGACGTTCCTGGTGGTCATACCCTGCAGGGAGCATTTCGGCATACAACCCCCGAGTTCGTGTTGGGGGGTGCGGGGAGTGTGAGCGGCGTCGAAGAGCTGCTGCTTTATCAGGATGAGCAGCTGAGCATCGTGGTGCGGAGGGCGCCAGGAGCGCCGGACGTCTCGCTGGTCGGTGAGATCGACGCAACCAACAGCTCCGCCGTGGCCGGCGCCCTGGCCCGCTGCCGCCGAGGCTCTTATGTCGTCGTCGACACCGGCGAACTCACCTTCATCGACGTCTCAGGCCTGCGCGTGCTCGTCATGCCGACCCTGCCGCCCGCGCAACGGTGGATCCGGCTGCACAACGTCACGCCGTACCAGCAGCGGCTGATGCGCATGATGGGGTGGTATTACCAGCCGCGCATCCACGTCCCCACCTAACCCCGGCCGGCGGTGACGACGGCCGCCGAGGTGCCGAGCCCCGTGGGGCCGCCCAGCCGCCACCGCGGCGGCGCCTTGTGCCGGCGCAGCGTCTTCTCGTCGTAGCGGAAACATCCGCGATGCCAGTTGAGGATGGCGGCCAGCCAGTCGTGCAGCTCGGCCACGAACCCGTCGAGATCCCGTCTGGCCTCCGCGTCGAGCCCGAAGTCCTCGCACACGAGCGGCAGCTCGTGCTCCACGATGTGCTCGAACTGCCGCACCCGCGAGGCCATCAGATCGTTGACGATGGACACCGCCGCCGGGTAGTCGCAGTCGAAGAAGTTCTGCACCACCAGGACGCAGTTGTGCACCTCGCCCTCGAACTCGATCTCCTTCTGGTAAGAGAAGATGTCGTTGAGCAGGCAGCCCGCGTCCATCATGGCGTTCGCCAGCGCCACCATCGGCCCGCTGGCATAGACCTCCTCCGGGATGCCCTTGCTGTGCCGCAGCCGGCACAGGCTCATCGTCAGCTCGGAGCCGAAGGTCAGCCTGCGCATCTCGATGTAGTCGACCGGGTCGGGGATGTGGTGGGCCAGCTCGTTGGCCAGCTCCCACAACCAGCCGTCGCACATGTCCTCGATCGCCTTACGCAGCTTGCGGCGGTCGGCGAGCGGCATCGGCGCCGTCGTGCGCGCCCACAGGTCGGCCAGCGAACGCTCCAGCGCGCTCGCGGGCAACGTCGCGGGCACGCCCTCGATCGGCATGAACTCCCCGAACCTGGCCACCGCGACCCGGGCGGCCGCGAGATTGCCCGACCTGCCGAAGACGACGGGAAAGTAGTCGTCGCCGTATGTGCCCCAGGCCAGCCAGCACGAGGCCAGGTCCAGCTCTTCGAGCGAGGCGTCGGGATGCAGGCCCGCCGCGCAGAGCGGCAGGTCGTAGTCGACCAGCTTCTCCTCGTCCCACACCGCCGAGCCCACCACGCCCGGCTGGGCCTCCAGTATGCCCATCTCCGTGCACCACGCCACGGTGTTACGCCGGGAGGCGTCGAGGTGCGGCGACAACCGCAGCTCGAACGGCACATAGAGCTCGGGCACGATCGACGGCCCCACCTTCTGACGCGGCACGTGCGTGAAGTTGCGCAGCCGCTTGGCTCCCAGCAGGTCGACCAGGGACGACATGCCGAGCGGCCGGGTCGCCGTCGCCCGCTTGTTCATGTACCTGCTGGAGCGCAGGTGCCACTCGTGCCCGCCCGACTGCCAGTCCTGCAGCCCCTTGACGTACGCCAGCACACCGGCCGCGCTGAGCGGGTCGATCGCGTTCTCCACGAACAGCGGCCCGAGCTCCGTGCACGTGGTGTGCTCGAACTGGTGCAACCGCGAGGTCAGCAGGTCGTTGACCGCGTCGGCGGCCTCCTGCGTCGTGCAGCCGAGGAACTTCTCCAGCACCAGCACCCCGTTGCTCAGCTCACCTTCGTCCCTGACCTCCCGCTCGTAGGAGAACAGGTCGTTGCGCAGGTGGACGGCGTCGGAGAAGGCGTCACGCAGCACCCGCATCGGACGCGAGGCCGCGATCCGCTCCGGCACCTCGGCCCCGACCGCGTGCTCGACCAGCCCTGCCGACCAGGGCGCGCCGCCGACCTTGCGCCGCATCTCGATGTATTCGACCGGGTTGGCCACCCGGCCCTTGTTGATGTTGGCCAGCTCCCACAACGACTCGTTCAGCAGGTTGCGCGTGCTCTCGGCGAACCGCGCCCGCCAGTCGGCCGACATGCCGGGCACCGTACGGACCCACAGGTCGGCCAGCCCCGCCTCGACCGGGTTGGCCGGTTCCGGCATGGTCAGGTCGCCGCCCATCGGCATGAAACGCGGCAAGCGGTCGAGGTACGCACGGCCGCCCGCCAGGTCGCCGGTGCGTTTGAACACCTCGAGGAAGTGGTCGTCGAAGAAGAAGACCCACACGTACCAGTCGGTGATCAGGCAGAGCTCGGCGCCGTCGCAGTCGGGATGGGTATAGGCGCACATCAACGGATAATCGTGGGCGTCGAGGTCGGCCTCCTCCCAGACGCCCGAGCCTTCGAGCATGCCCATGTCGCGCGCCCACCGTTTGGAGTGGCCGCGGGCCTCCTCGAGATGCTGGTTGAGCCGCGCGGGATACGGCATGTAGAAGTCCGGAAGTTCGAACGGCTGACTCATGGTCACTCCTTCATCAACGAGCCACCTCGACGTTCTCCAGCACGCCGAGCGCGTCGGGCACCAGGACCGCCGCCGAGTAGTAGGCGCTGACCAGGTAGGAGGCGACGGCTCGGGTGTCGATGCCGGTGCACCGCACGCTGAGCCCAGGCTCGCGCTCGTCGGGGACGCCGCTCTGGCGCAGGCCGACGACGCCCTGGTCCTCCTCGCCCGTACGCATGACGAGGATCGAGGTGGTGCCCGCCCGGCTGATCGGAATCTTGTCGCACGGCAGGATGGGCACGCCGCGCCACGCGGTCAGCCTGGCGCCGTGGAGCTCGGCGCTCCCCGGATAGACGCCCGCGGCGGTGCATTCGCGGTGGAAGGCGGCGATGGCCCGTGGGTGGGCGAGGAAATAGCGGGACTTCCTCCTGCGGCACAGCAGCTCGTCCAGGTCGTCGGGCCCCGGAGGGCCGGTGCGGGTGTGGATGCGCTGCCTGGGATCGGCGTTGTGCAGCAGGCCGAAGTCGCGGTTGTTGACCAGCTGGTGCTCCTGGGACTCGCGTACGGCCTCGATCGTCAGCCGCAGTTGTTCCTCGGTCTGGTCCATCGGGTTGTTGAACAGGTCGGCGATCCGGGTGTGCACGCGGAGCACGGTCTGCGAAACGCTCAGCTCGTATTCGCGCGGGCCCGGGTCGTAGTCGGCGAACGTGCCGGGCAGCGCGGGCTCGCCACGGTGCCCGGCGGCGACGGCGATCTCTGCCTCGCCCCACTTGTTCTGGGGTCTGGCCCGGCTGATGCGGTGGCGGGCGAGCTGCGCGCTCAGAGCCGGCGACCGCTCGGCCAGCGTGCGCAGCTCGGTCCAGGGCAGCGCCAGCACCGTACACGCCGTCATCGCCTCAAGCGTGAACTCCCACTGCCGGTGCTCGTCGCCGGCGTGCTCGCCGCCGGCCAGCGTGCCGAGCGTCACCGGGTCGCCGTAGGGGCCCGTGCCGATCCTCGCCGCCTTTCCGTGCGCGATCAGCAGCAGCTCGTCGGCCGCTCGCCCGGCGCGTACGATCGTCTCGCCCCGCGCGTATTCCCGCTGCTCGAACCGCCCCGCGAGCTCGTCGAGCACGGGGTCGTCCGCGAGCCCGCGCAACTGCGGCAGCTCCGCCAGGCTCGGCGGGACGACACGGAAGCGGGCGCCCGTGGTGACGAAGCCGACCCGGCCGCCGCCGACCGCGTACGTCAGCCGCCGGTTCACCCGATAGACGCCGGCCGCGACGTCCACCCACGGGAGCACCCGCAGCAGCCAGCGGGGAGAGATCTCCCGCGTCTGCGGAGGCGTCTTGGTCGTCGTCGCGAGCGTGCGGGCCGCCGCCGTGTCGAGGCTCAGCCGCTGGTCGGTCTCCGTCAACACGATCACCACCAATCACTGGGACCCTGAACGGGTCAGCCGTTCCTGCCGAGCTCGACGTCCTCCAGGAGCCCGAGCGCGTCCGGCACCAGGACTGCGGCCGAGTAGTAGACGCTGACCAGGTAGGAGATGACGGCCTTCTCGTTGATGTTCATGAAGCGGACCGACAGGCTGGGCTGGTACTCGTCGGGGATGCCCGTCTGGTGCAGGCCGACGACGCCCTGGTTCTCCTGGCCGGTGCGCATGAGCATGATCGATGTGGTGCGGGCGCCGCTGACCGGGATCTTGTTGCACGGGAAGATCGGCACGCCCCGCCAGGCCGGCACGCGGTGCCCGTTGACCTCGCTCGCCTGCGGGTAGACGCCGCGCTTGCTGCACTCCCTGCCGAAGGCGGCGATGGCCTGCGGGTGCGCCAGGAAGAACGCGGGCTCCTTCCACACCACGGACAGCAGGTCGTCGAGGTCGTCGGGCGTGGGAGGGCCGGAGCGGGTGCGGATGCGCTGGCCGAAGTCGGTGTTGTGGAGCAGGCCGAAGTCGCGGTTGTTGACCAGCTCGTGCTCCTGGCGCTCGCGCAGCGCCTCGATCGTCAGGCGGAGCTGCTGGTCGAGCTGGCTCATCGGCTGGTTGTACAGGTCGGAGACCCGGCTGTGCACCCGCAGGACCGTCTGCGCCACGCTCAGCTCGTATTCGCGCGGGCTCTGCTCGTAGTCGACGAAGGTGCCCGGCAGCACGGCCTCGCCGGTGTGGCCGGCCGACATGTCGATCGCGGCCTCGCCATAGTCGTTCTGGGCGCGGTCGACACTGGTGCGCCGGTTCTCCACGTGGGCGCGCAGCTCGGGCGAGCGCTCCAGCACCTGCTCGAAGTCCTGGCGGGAAAGGGTCAGCACGGTGGTGGCGGTCTTGGCCCTCGCGGTGAACCCGAACTCGCCGCCGCCTGTCAGGACCTGTTCGCCGAGGTGGTCACCGTCGGCCAGGACGCCGAGGTTCTGCTCGTCGCCGTAGGCGCCGCGGCTGACCTTGCCCACCCGGCCGTGGGCGATCAGCACCAGCCGGTCGACCGGTCCGCCCTCCGTCACGATCTTCTCGCCGGCCTCGATCTCCTGTTGCGCGAAGCGATCGGCCAGCGCCTGGAGCACCTCCATGTCGTCGAAACCGCGTAGCACGTGCAGCTCGGTGAGCTCGGCGGGGATGACCCGCACGTTGGAGCCGGTCGTGCTGAACGTGATGCGGCCGTCGCCGAGGGTGTAGGTCAGCCGCCGGTTGACGCGGTACACCCCTCCGGAGCACTGCACCCATGGCAGCAGCCGCAGCAGCCACCGTGAGGTGATCTCCTGCATCTGCGGGGGCGTCTTGGTCGTCGTGGAGAGTTGCCTGGCGGCATCGGTGCTGAGGCTGAGCTGCCCCGTGCCGTCCTCCGGGACGTGGGACTGGGTCGTTTCTGTCATCGTGCACCACCAATCTCGTTAGGGTTCGCGTGGGGATCTGAGCTCGGGCGGAAGCGAAAAGGTGAGGGTCTCCTCGGTCAAGGTCACCTCCTCGACGTCGGCGTATCCGCGGGCGGCGAGCCAGCCGAGTAATTCCTCGACCAGCGCCTCCGGCACGGATGCGCCGGAGCTGACCCCGACGGTCCGCACACCCACGAGCCACCGCTCGTCGGCGTCGGAGGCCCTGTCGACCAGATAGGCCGCGCCGGCGCCCGCGTTGACGGCGACCTCGACCAGCCGGCGGGAGTTGGAGGAGTTGGCCGAGCCGACGACGATGACCAGGTCGCAGCCGGAGGCGATGCCGGTGACGGCCTCCTGGCGGTTCTGGCTGGCGTAGCAGATGTCGTCGCTCGGCGGGTCGGCCAGGCCGGGGAAGCGACCGCGCAGCTCTTCGACGGCGCGCATGGTCTCGTCGACGGCCAGGGTGGTCTGCGACAGCCAGCCCACCGGCGCCGAGCCGTCGGCGGTGACGTCTTCGGTGCGGGCCGGATCGACGACGTGGATGCGGCCGGGGGCCTCGCCGACGGTGCCCTCGACCTCCTCGTGCTCGGCATGGCCGATCAGCACGATCTCGTAGCCCGCCTCGGCCATGCGCACGGCCTCCTTGTGCACCTTCGTGACCAGCGGGCAGGTCGCGTCGATCGTCGCGAGCCCGCGCAGCCGAGCCTCCTCCTTGACCGCGGGCGCGACGCCGTGGGCCGAGAAGACGACGAGCGCGCCGTCGGGGACCTCGTCGAGCTCGTCGACGAAGACCGCGCCGCGCCTGCTCAGGTCGTGGATCACCGACGTGTTGTGCACGATCTGCTTGCGCACGTAAACGGGTGGCCCGAAGCGGTCGAGCGCCTCTTCGACAGTGGTGATCGCACGTTCGACGCCCGCGCAGAAGCCGCGCGGGGCAGCGAGAAGTACCCGTCCCATCGGGATGCCCCTTCGAATCGTCACGTCGTACGGTGTGCGAGCCGGTCGGCCAGCACGGTCAGTGCCTGCTGCGCCTCCGGCTTGATCTGGGCCGCGGTCAGCGCCGCCATGGCCGCGCTCACGCGCTCCTCGATCATCGACTCGACCTTGGCCGGCGCCCCCGTGTCGGCCAGGATCTGGCGTAGCTCCGCTGCGCGCTCCTCCGACAGCTCGGGGTCGCCGTGCCAGCGTCTGAGATGGGCGAGCTGGGCGGGCGTTGCGTGCTGCACGGCGTGCGCGTACATGACCGTGTGCTTGCCCTCGCGCAGGTCGTCGAGCGCCGACTTGCCGGTCTCCGACGACGTGCCGAACGTGCCCAGCATGTCGTCGCGGAGCTGGAACGCCTCGCCGAGCGGCAGGCCGAAGTCGGAGTAGGAGTCGAGCAAGTCGAGCGAGGCGCCGGCCAGGGCGCCGCCGATCTGCAGCGGGCGCTCGACGGTGTACTTCGCGGTCTTGTAACGGATCATGGTGAGCGCCTCGTCCACGCTCGCCCCTGAGCGGAGCTGGCCGAGGATGTCGAGGTACTGGCCGCTGATGACCTCGGTGCGCATGGCGTCGAACAGGTGGTGCGCGGCGCGCAGCCGCGGCGGCTCGGCCCCGCACGACGACAGCAGCGCGTCGGACCAGGCGAGGCTGAGCGTGCCCAGCAGGATGCCGCCCGCCTGTCCGAACGCCTCCGCGCCCGGGCCCGTGTGCAGCTCGGCCAGGTTTCTGTGCACGGTCGCCCGGCCCCGGCGCAACTGGCTGCCGTCCATGATGTCGTCGTGGATGAGCAGGCCCGCGTGGCACAGCTCCAAGGCCGCGGCGGCGCTGATGATCTCGTCGCAGTCGTCGCCGCCCGCGCCGCGCCAGCCCCAGTAACACAGCTGCGGCCTGATGCGCTTGCCGCCGCTCAGGATGAAGTCGGTCAGCAGCCCGTAGGCCGCCTCCACACCCGGGTCGGAGACGGGGGCCCGCCAGTCGTCGAGGAAGGCGGACAATCTCCGGTCAACGCGTGCAGCGAGGTGGTGCTGGGTGAAGCTCACCGGCATGCGAACGGCTCCTTATCGCTCCGACCGAGTCGCTACCAATAGTTAGTCACCCAATACGGAGAGTGTAAAGTGTCTTTTGGTACTGGCGTTGTGATCGACCGGGCCACTACCGCTCGCTGACACGCGGCAGACGTCTTCCGCGCCGCAGGCCGCCACCGTGCCCGCCCGCCCACCTGATCAGACCGCCCGCGCGCGGTCCCGCCGGGTTTCGCGCTCCCGGCGTGGGGCAGCGAGGTCGCATGAGAGTCGTGGTGGTGGGAGCCACAGGAAACGTCGGCACGAGCCTCGTACGCGCGCTCGCCGCGGACAGCGGCGTGAGCTCGATCGTCGGGGTCGCCCGCAGACTGCCCGGATGGCGGGCCGACAGCACCGACTGGCGGCAGGCCGACGTGGCGAGCGACGACCTGGTGCGGATCTTCGACGGCGCCGACGCGGTGGTCCACCTCGCCTGGTTGTTCCAGCCGACCAGGGATCCCGCGACGACCTGGCGGGCCAACGTGCTGGGCAGCATGCGGGTGTTCAGGGCCGTGGCGGAGGCCGGGGTGCCCGCGCTGGTCCACGCCTCTTCCGTGGGGGCGTACTCTCCGGGGGCGAAGGACCGGCCGGTGGACGAGAGCTGGCCCACGCACGGCTGGCCGGGGGCCGCGTACGGGCGGGAGAAGGCCTACGTGGAGAGGGTGCTCGACGTATTCGAGCACGACCACCCGGGCATCCGCGTGGTGCGGATGCGGCCCGGCTTCGTCTTCCAGCGGGCCGCCGCCACCGAGCAGCGCCGGTTGTTCGGCGGGCCGTTCGTCCCCCGGCGGCTGATCAGGCCGGGCGTGATCCCGTTCGTCCCCGACATCCCGGGGCTGCGGCTGCAGGTGCTGCACGCGCGGGACGCGGCGGAGGCCTTCCGGCTGGCCGTCACCAAGGACGTACGCGGCCCGTTCAACCTCGCCGCCGAGCCCGTGCTCCACCCGTACCACCTCGCCGAGATGCTCGGCACCCGCACCGTGCGCGTGTCGTCGCAGATGGCCAGGGCGGCCGTCGCGGCCGGCTGGCGGCTGCGGCTCGTGCCGGCCTCGCCGGGACTCCTGGAGCTGGCATTGAGCATCCCGCTCATGGACGTGCGGCGGGCCAGGGACGTGCTGGGCTGGACGCCGGAGTACTCGTCGCAGGAGGCGATGGGGGAGTTGTTCCGCGGGCTGCGCGACGGCGCCGGCATGGACACCCGGCCGCTCGCCCCCGACCGCGGGCCGGTACGCCGGATACGCGAGCTCGCCACCGGCGTAGGAGGACGCCCCTGAGCCGATGACCCGTGACCACGCCAGAACAGACCGTCAGCGGAACGTCGTGCCCCCCACATATTGCGCGTCGGCGACCAGGCGAGGTGGGAGGCCTGCCATGCGCACCCTGTTGACCCAGCGCTTCACGCTCGACGACGTCTCCACGCTGCGCCGTTCGGTGGCCTGCTGTGCGGAGCGCTCGGGGCTGAGCGGCTCACGGCTGGAGGACTTCGTGCTGGCCGTGCACGAGAGCGTGGTCAACGCCGTCGAGCACGCGGGCGGGCACGGGCACCTCAGGCTGTGGACGGTCGACGGGGTCATCCACGCGGAGACCACCGACAGCGGTACGGGCATCCCCGAGGAGTACCTCGACCGCCACCACCTTCCGTCGGACTTCGCGGCGTCGGGCAGGGGGATCTTCCTGATCCGCGAGTTGTGCGACGCGGCCGAATTCCGCACCGGCCCGCGCGGCACCACCGTCCGGCTCACCATGCGGTTAGGGCCACGCGTTCGCGGAGCCGGGGAGAAGATCGGGTTCACGGCCTCCGGGAGGCCGGGGGCGGGCGGCTCCATGTGGTGATCCCGGGC
>NZ_SMJZ01000007.1 GCF_004348345.1 Nonomuraea longispora | reverse complement strand
CTGGGGGTCAAGGGGTCGCAGGTTCAAATCCTGTCGTCCCGACCAGATTCTCGCTGGTCGAGCAGGGTGTCACTCAACAGGGTGGCACCCTTTCGCATTGGTGAGTGACTAACGGGCGAAGAGATCATCCATTGCCGCAGCTCCTTGCAGGAGTACGGGGCGGATCCGCTTGCGGTAGACGGTTTCGGTGACCGCCGTCCCGCTGTGGCCGACCAGGCGGGCGATGTCCTCCAGGGGGACGCCGGAGTCGGAGAGCAGCGAGACGAAGCTGTGCCGCATCTCTCGGGGCGTCCAGTAGTAGGCAGGCATCCCGGCATTCTTGACGATCTTCCGGAACGCGCGTCGGACGTTGTGGGCGTCGAGCGGTGTGCCGACGAGGGAAGCGAAGACGAGCCCGTGATCCTGCCACTTCTCGCCCGCCGCCTTCCTGTCGCTCCGCTGCTGCTCGCGGTGCGCCTTGAGCGCTTCCACGCAGCGCTTGGGCAGTGCCAGGGAACGCCTGAGCGCTTGGTCTTGGTATCGCCTCCCTCGCGTACCGAGCGCCACACGGCGATCCATGGCGGGATGTCCTTGTCCGGGTCGCCGACGAGATCGACCTCCTTCCAGGTGAGCGCCCGCAGCTCCTCCGTACGGGCACCGATCAGCAGCGAGAGGACGACGTAGGCGTACAGGCGCGTCCCCTCGGCCGCGTCGAGGAGCGCTGTCGCCTGGTCAAGGGTGAGGGACTTGGACGGACGGCCTTCCTTGCCCTCCGGGATCTCGCACAGACCCACGACGTTGCGCTTCACCTTGTCGCGGGCCTGGGCGAACTTCACCGCACGATTCAGGCACGAGTGGAGCAGCCGCACCGTGCGGGCGCTGAGCACCCTGGCCTTGCCAAGCCCAGCAGCCCGGCTCCTCCGCATCAAGCCCGGCCCTGATCGCAGGACAACACATGACCGAGGAACGACGACCGGCGGACGTACACGCGAAGCCGGGTTTGACGCTCCGTCCCCCGCCCGCTGCCGCTACGCGGTGAGTCGACGGCGTACGAGGTGGCAGGCAGGGGGCTGGGCCGCAACATGGTCATCGTGGCGGGAGGAGAGGCATGGCAGGCGGCATGCCTTCCTCTGCTCCAGGTTCGACCCGTCGGACGCAGGCCGGGCAGGCCCACGCGGCAGTGGGCAGGAAAGGCAGGCACCACCCCAGCGTCTGCAACGGGCGCACCGTCTCCCCGCACAGGCTCACCTTCTGGTTGGCCTGTACCGCATGCTGTACTGCTGCTTCTTGCTGACCGGACAGGCCGAGGCGGTAGCCGTCAGATCGCGTGATGGGTTGTACCTCGTCATCGTGGATCAGCAGGTCATCCCAGTGGATCGGCCAGCGCTTCACCCCTCCGGGCATCTCGTGCGCATCTCCGTCCAGCGCGAGCAAGGCCAGAGTGCCGTTACGCAGCACCGCTTTCACGGTCCCGTGGCGTCGGAGGAGGAAGGAAGCCCACGCTCGTGTTGATGTCGGGCTGTGCATGCTGAACGCCCAGGTTACGAACCAGAACTTGGCCGACCGATGTGGTGTGGACGTCAAGACGGTGGAACGCTGGCTGCAAGACGAAACGCGCGTTCCGCACATGCGACACCAATGGGCCGCCGCGGAGGCACTAGGAGTTGAGATCGCCGTGCTATGGCCAGAAGCAATCCGCAATACGGTGAAAACTGGGCCGGACAAGGAAGTCTTGACCGTTTATCCCTATCGCTCTGCATGTCCGAAATCGATCTGGCGCAATCTCATCAATTCGGCGCGCAACGAAATCGTATTCGCCGGTTACACGAACTACTTCCTGTGGCTGGAACACCCCAACCTCGCGAAGGTGCTCAAACGGAAGGCCCAGCAGGGCTGCAAGATCCGATTCCTCGTCGGCGATCCGGAGAGCGAGGTCACCCGGCGACGTGAGGAGGTGGAGAACGTTCCGCTGACCGTCTCCACACGCATCCGTATCACGTTGTCGGAGGCTGAGCAGCTACGAGACGTTCCCGGCGTCGAAGCCCGGTTCGGTGACGAGCACATCGCCATGAGCGTGTTCCGGTTCGACTCGGAAATGCTCGTCACGCCCCACTTGGCCAGGCTGGTCGGGCACGACTCGCCTATGCTGCACTTGCGGCGGTATCAGGATGACGGCCTGTTCGACCGGTTCGCCTACCATGCCTCTGAGCTGTGGAGCAACGGCCGAGACGTGTGGCAGCAGGCCCAGTCCACGGGCCAGATTCTGGGTGACTAACTGAGTGACAACCGGCCCGGACGACCATGGATCTGAGGGGATCGTACGGGACGGTAATAGCAGCTGGGGGCGGGTATCGATCGTGATCCCGCCCCCACCTGATGTGCCTGGGGGTCAAGGGGTCGCAGGTTCAAATCCTGTCGTCCCGACCAGATTCTCGCTGGTCGAGCAGGGTGTCACTCAACAGGGTGGCACCCTTTCGCATTGGTGAGTGACTAACGGGCGAAGAGATCATCCATTGCCGCAGCTCCTTGCAGGAGTACGGGGCGGATCCGCTTGCGGTAGACGGCTTCGGTGACCGCCGTCCCGCTGTGGCCGACCAGGCGGGCGATGTCCTCCAGGGGGACACCGGAGTCGGAGAGCAGCGAGACGAAGCTGTGCCGCATCTCTCGGGGCGTCCAGTAGTAGGCAGGCATCCCGGCGTCCTTGATGATCTTCTAGCATGCCCTGCGTACGTTGTGCGCGTCGAGGGGTGTGCCGACGAGGGATGCAAAGACCAGGTCATAGTCTTTCCACTCGTCGCCTGCCTTCTTCTCGGCCTTCCGCTGTCGCTGTTTGTGGGCCTTGAGCGCTTAAGCGCGACGTGCGAAGTTCGTTCCGCCTGGTCATCGACTCCCAGCCCGACATGCACGTTGTCGGAGAGGCCACGACCGGGCCGCCGGCCCTCCAGACCGTGCGTCACCCCATCCCCGACGTGGTTCTCATGGACATCCGGATGCCGGAACTGGACGGTCTCGAAGTCACTCGCCAGCTGATGGACGATCCGCGAACCTCTCACTGCAAGGTGATCGTGGTGACGACCTTCGACCTCGACGAGTACGTCTCCGCTGCCCTCGCGCTCCGGGTGTGCGGGTTCTTGCTGAAGCGGTCCGGGCCGGCACTGCTCACTGAGGCGGTCCGGGCAGCAGTCAACGGCGACATGCTCGCGAGTCCACAGATCACCGTTCGTGTGCTTCGACACGCGCACGGCACGCTCGGCCGGGATTCGGAAACGGGGGCACCGGGACTGAGCACCAGGGGGAAGGTCCGCAATCGGGTGGGGATCGCGGCGTGGGCCTGGGAGCACGGGATCGCGCAGCCGTCGGAGTACAACTGAGCAGGCACCTACACCAGCAAGCGCTCACTCTGGATTTCCGGGCCTTTTCGCAGTTTCGGTGGCGCGGGCCCGGGGTCTACTGTCCGTTGGTGCGAGACTACGATCTGCTGCGGGTCGCGGCGAGGAAGGCCTGCACTGCCGCGTCGGCGTGTGCTTCGAGCTCGGTTGTCGTGTAGGGCCGGTCCTCGCCCATGAACATGGCTTTGTTCAGGGGGATCCAGAGGAGCATGCCGACGAAGTGGTCGGCGGCGCGTTCTGGTTCCCGCGCATCCATCAGCCCTTGCTCCCCGAGTCGGGTGAAGCTGTCCGTGAGGCTCGCGAGCACGCGCTCGAAGCCCCGTTGGTACCAGGCGCGGCCCAGCTCGGGGAACTGACCGGCGCTGGCGATGATCAACCGGCGGAGTCGCAGGAGCTGGGGGTCCATGAGGGTGAGGAGAAGGCGGCGGGCCAGGGTCGTGAGGTCGCGCTCGACGTGGTCGGTACGGGACAGGGTCTCGGCAATCAGCTGCACCATGCCGTCGACCTGATCGGTGGTGCCGAGCACGATCTCGGTGAAGAGGGAACGCTTGTCAGCGAAGTGCTTGTAGACAGTCTGCTTGCCGACAGCGGCGCGGGCAGCGACCTCGTCCATACTGGCCCCCGCGTATCCTCTGTCGAGGAATATCTCGGTTGCCGCCCGCAGGATCGCGCGGTGCTTGTCAGCAGATTGAGTGCCCTCGCGAAGGTCCACATCCTCCTCCGATCGCCCGTCTTCACTTCTAACTATGCCGGTCGAGCGGGCTCACCGCCTACCGGACGAGACGAGCTGCCGACACGCCCACCCACAGCCAGGCGATGATGACTCCGACGAACATGGCGAGTGGTCCGCCGACGACGCCGGAGTTCGCGGCGGCGAAGCCGATCGCGAGCAGCACTCCGCTCGTGCGCCCGGCGATGGCCCAGCCGCGCCAGCTCATCCCGGAGAACCGGCTCGCCAGCACGAAGCACGCGGCGATGAGCGCGATGAACGCGATGCCGGCGCACGCGAGGTGGAGCATTCCCGTCACGCTGAACGCGGCCTCCGAGCCGGTGTCGGGAGGAAAACCGTTGCCGGGGTCGGCCGGCAGTAAGGCGGCGGCCACGAAGCCCACCCCCATGGCC
Organism: Nonomuraea longispora; assembly: GCF_004348345.1. GTDB lineage: Bacteria > Actinomycetota > Actinomycetes > Streptosporangiales > Streptosporangiaceae > Nonomuraea > Nonomuraea longispora. Next base: position 83,367 of record NZ_SMJZ01000007.1, on the reverse strand, counting down.
GCGATGAGAATCGGCGCCCACTGTCCGCCGCGCCCCCCGCGCAGGACACGTCGCAGACCGATCGCACAGGCGAGCATCAGCAGCCCGGTGACGGCGAAGTTCGCGACCTGAATCCAGCCGCCTTCGCCGAGCGAGAGCTGGCTCACCGCGTGACGCAGCGGATCGAATCCCTCACGCAGCACCGCCTGGGCCAGTGCAACGATCGCGAAGAGTGGCCCCGCCACCGTTCCGGCGGAAAGGAACAGCCGGGTACTGCCGCTCGGGGTCTTGGGTTGCACGGCACTCGCTTGAGTCACCGGTCCGTTCATGGGTCTTTCCTTTCGGTAAAACTAGACGGTACAGTATTGAGGCGAAATGATCGTGTCAAGCACGCTGCTGTCGTCAGCGAACCGATCGAGAAGGAGATCACCATGCCAACGTTCCGCACCACTCTCTGGCCCGGCGGCGGCAACAACGTCGGCATCGTCGTGCCCGAGGAGGTCGTCCTCTCGTTTGAGCGAGGAAAGCGTGTGCCCGTGACCGTGACGATCGACGGCGGATACACCTACCGCAACACGATCAGCTCCATGGGCGGCCAGTACATGATCTCGTTCAACTCCGAGACCAGAGCGGCTACCGGGCGAGGTGCGGGCGACGAAGTCGAGGTGACCCTGGAACTCGACGACGCGCCGCGCACGGTCGAGGTTCCCGATGTGCTCGCGCACGTGTTGGCGACCGACACGGTAGCCGCCGAAGCGTGGCGGCGGCTTTCCTACAGCAAGCAGAAGGCGCACGCGCAGTCGATCGACGGTGCCAAGACCGAGGAGACCCGCGCCCGCCGACTCGACAAAGTACTCGCCGAACTCCGCGGCAAGAGCTGACCGACGTCAGCCCATGCACGCTGACCGAGACGGCGGTACGGGACAGTGTTCTCGTCGCGCGGGGCGTCCAGTAGTACGCGCGCATCCCGGCCCTGGTCGCGGTCGCAGGGGTTCCCAGCGGGATGCGGCTTCAGCGCGGGTGATAGTCGAGCGTTCCGAGGGGCCACTGCGTGGACAGCCAGGCTGTCACGGCTCCGTACAAGGGCACGTCCAGTTCGGCTCGGTCGGCCCGGACCCAGGAGGACACGTCGGCGTCGTGGTCGTCGCTGCGGGAGGGGTAGATGTAGACGCATCCGATCACCTCGCCGCTTGCCGGGTCCAGGACGGTGTAGGTGAACCCTCGGCGCTGAGCGAAGTCGTTCGCGTGGCGTCGCAGGTCGGCGAGGTTGGCCTCCAGGGTCATGCCGGCCACGGGAGGCCAGTTTCCGTCCGGGAAGCCCGGGGTCGCGCGGATGTGCGCGATGCTGCTGGTCCAGGCGGCGTGGTCGGCGGCGTTGTGCTGGGGTCCCAAGGGTTCCAGACGGAACTGTGGGTGGCTCAGGGTCAGGGGGACGACGAAGTCGTCCGGGACGAAGGCATGGTCGTTCATGTGGCGAGGCTATGAGGCTGCGCTCACCGGTCGCATCCGGATTATTGAGGGAAACGATGGCGCGACGCCGGCCCATCGGTGCAAGCCGGCATCCCGATTACCCGTGAGATCCCCGGGCGCGGGGACCGGGTCACCGGGCGGTCGGCGGGCCGGTGCCCTTCGGGGTGCCTTCTGTCTGGGCAGATACCGAGAGGACCGCGATGTCTACCGCTCGGAAGCGTTCACCCGTCCCGAGCAGAAGGGCACGCCCGGACCGTACACCTGGGAGTGGACCTGTTCGTCCCCGCGGGCGAACCTGTGTTCGCGCCGCTGGACGGTACCGTGCATGGTGTCGCGTACCGCCCCGACCCCTACGGCTACGGCGGTGTCGTGCTCCTCGAGCACGACACCGACGACGGCGAGCCGTTCTGGCTGTTGATCGGCCATCTCGGTCAAGAGATCGAGTCCAGCCTGACGCCGTGCGCGTGTGCGAACTACCCGACCCCTACCGTGGCCCCTCAAGGACAATACGGCGACGACGGCCCGCGCTACGCGACCGACGTCGGGGGCGCGGCTTGTTCCTCGGAGTGGATCTGGTCGAAGACCGGGCCACCAAGCGTCCTGCGGCTGAAGCGGCAGCGCGCGTCGTGGAGCTGGCCCGCGAGGATGGGGTGCTGCTGTCCCGGGACGGCCCTCACGACAACGTGTTGAAGATCAAACCGCCTTTGGTGCTCAACCGCGCGGAGGCCGAAACCGCCCTGGCGATCTTGGACCGAGCGCTCACGCGCACAAGCGGAGTCACCACATGAAAGGCCCGACAATGACGGCAGATCGAGTCGTTTTCACACCCATTCAGCCACCTGACGCCCCTCCTTCGCTCGGGGGATACGTCCAAGCGCTGACCGTGACCGGCGCCTCCCGGCTGGTTTTCGTCAGCGGACAGATTCCCGAGTCCCCCGACGGCCACGTACCTGATGACTTCGAGACGCAATGCCGGACCGTGTGGAACAACATCCTGGCGTGTCTGGCCGGCGCAGGTCTTGACGCATCCAGCCTGGTGAAGGTCACCACGTTTCTCTCGAAGCGCGAGTACGCCGACGCCAACTCGGCGATACGCCGCGAGATCCTCGGCGATCACCACCCGGCACTGACGGTGATCATCTCGGAAATCTTCGACGAGCGATGGCTGCTCGAGATCGAAGCCATCGCGGCCGGCTGATGGCGATCAAGCGGCTGGGCCGACGTCGGCGAAGTCGACCTCCTTCAGCAGGGGATCGAACGGGTCGGGCTGGCGGTGTAGGTCGTCGGTGGCGTAGGCACCGAAGCGGCCGATGTGGGCACGTAGGCAGGGCGAGATCTGGCCGAGCTGGTCGGCGGTGATTTGCCAGCCCTCGGCAGCGGGGATGCCGAGGTCGACTGTGGGGTTGCGCGTTCTTCCGCTTGCCCGTCGCCGCCTGGACGCGCCGCAGCACCGCCCGCATCACGGCGGTGTCGCCGCCCCCTGCCTATGCTGACCGGCTCAACTCCCGGTGACGGTCGCGCTCTTGCCGCGCCGGCGCCATCCGCTCGTGGAATCCGCCCTGCGCGGATCGGATGATGATGCCCGTCTCCAGGCCGTGCTCGGCCACGTCGCGGTCCGACTGCTGAAGCGCGAGGCAGATCCACCGGGTGACGGCGAAGGCGACGACGGGCCCGATGACCACGGCGTATCGGAAGAAGATCGTCACGGCGTTGAGAGTGAGCTGGAACTGGTGGGCGAGCTGATCGTTGGCCGCGGCTGCCCACAGCAGACCGTAGAACGTGATCCCGGCGGCGGCGATCGCCGTCTTCACGGGCGTGTCGCGCGACCGGTCGAGCAGGTTCCGCGCGGGTGTCTCACGGGCTGTGCGGCGTGCGCTCTCGGGCCGGCCCAGCGCGTCACGGCGGCCGCGTCGCACCAGGAGGAAGCGCTCGGCAAGCGGATACGTGGCCAGCGCGGTGAAGAAGACCCCGGGTACCACCACCGTGGGAACGAGCACCGCGAGACTGAGCGTGTACGCCCCGAGGGTGAGCTCCCACGCGGGCATGATCCGAAGGGCGCCGTCAAGGAACCCCATGTACCAGTCGGGCACCGAGCCCGCCGAGATCTGCGTCGGCTTGGCCGGACCGTACAGCCAGATCGGGGCGATCTGGAACCCGAACCCGAGGATGATCAGCATGCCGAACGTCGCGGCCGCCATCAGCGGGCGGGCGCTTCGCCGCGCCGGCAGCGAGGCGACGAACCGCGAGTGGCCGTGGCGCCGCACCAGCAGTTCACGGGCGATCAGCAGCACGGCCATGACGGCCGCGAGCAGCAGGTGCCCGACGTACATGACCGGGATGACCGTGTCGCCGGGGAAGCCCGAGCCGAACAGCAGCGACATCACCCACGTGCCCACCACCGGGATGGACTGCACGACCGACATGATCAGCCACAGGCTCCCACCCGACAGCATGTCGTCGGGCAGGGCGTTGCCGCTCTCGCCCGCGAACATGCCCAGCGCCAGCAGCGCCACCCAGATCAGCCACTGCTGGATACGCGGGCGGCGGAACGCGCCGGTGAGGAACATGCGCAGCAACTGCAACACGACGGCCGCCACGAAGACGAGCGCCGACCAGTGGTGCATCTGGCGGATGAGCAGCCCGCCGCGCACCTCCAGGCTCAGATGCATGGTCGAGTCGAACGCCCGGCTGACGAGGAGCCCGCGCAGCGGGCCGTAGGAACCGTCATAGGTCACCTGGGACATGCCGGGGTCGTAGAACAGCATCAGTATCGCTCCGGTCACCAGCAGAACGACGAACGACCACACGGCGATCTCCGCGAACATGAACGTCCAGTGGGAGAACTGGAACGAGCGGCGTACGGTCGGCAACGAACGCATCTTGAGCCCCCTGACCTTGTCTACACACAAGACGCGATCGGGCCGGCAGGTGTGACGTCGGCAAGGGCCCGGGTGACCGTGAGCTCCGTCACCGCGGAGGGCCAGAACAAGGGACACCGCCGGTCCAGCGCCGTTGCGGGCGGGTGACGCGGCGGGGTGAGGGGTGGGGCGATGGCCTGTCGCCGGCCGTCGCCCCTTCTTACGGGTCTACAGCACCTTCTTGGCGCCCGGCAGGGCGCGCACCACGTACGCGGTCGCCCAGCACAGTGCCAGTCCGATGGTGGAGAGCAGCGCGGCCTTGGCGATCGCGGGCGCTTCCACCCCGCTCAGGGCGTAGCCCAGGGCGACCAGGACGGGCGGGTGGATGACGTAGACGGTGAAGGCGTGCGCCGACAGGAACCTGCGCAGGCGTCCCTGGCGGCTGAGGCGCTGCCTGAACAGCATCACGAGGCCGAGAATGATGCCGACGGCGAGCACCGATTCGGACAGGGCCGTCAGCAGGGACGGCAGGGTTCCGTGGCCGAAGCTCACCTCTCTGTAGGAGCTCACGACCCAGACGAGTGTGACCGTGGCCAAAGCCGCGGCGGCGAAACCGGCCCGGCCGGCCGCCTTGGGCAGGCTCTGCAGCCAGCCGCGCCGGGCCGCGACCAGCCCGACGACGAACAGCGCCGCGTACTGCGGCAGGTAACCGGGCGAGGGCAGTCCCAGCACCGTGACGCCCATCGGCACGATGATGCGCCACAGGTACGTCACCAGAGACAGCCCGGCGACGAACCCGGCGATCGCGGCGACGCCGGGCGCCCGGCCGGTGGCCGGGGTGGTTTCAGGCGTGCGCCGGCCCTGGCCGGTCAGCAGCCGCCACAGGACGTAGAGCGCGCTGAACACGAGCAGCACCTCGACGAACCACATCGGGCCCGGTGTGTACGCCGACAGGTAGTACTTCCAGTAGGGCAGTTCGGCTCCCTGCCGGGCGGCGGCCTCGCTGGCGGTGGTGTACCTGCCCATGGTCACCAGGGGACGGATCAGCAGCAGCCACAGCAGCAGCGGCACGCCCAGGCGCAGCAGCCGCTCGCGCAGGAACTGCCCGGCCCCCTTGCGGTCGTAGGAGCGCGGCACGAACAGGCCGGAGATGAGGAAGAAGGCCCCCATGAAGAACGCCTGGTTGAACAGCAGCAGCAGGTCCAGCAGCGCTCGCGAGGAGTCGGCCCCCGGTTCCGTGTAGTACCAGTCCGGGATGTCGCTGTAGGCGATCACGGAATGATGGACCACCACGAGCGCCATCAACGCGGTGCGCAGGTTGTCGACATGAAGGAGCCGCGAAGCGGTGGCGGGCGGCGCTGCCTGCTGGTTGACGGGCTGGGTCATCGGTTCGCCGTCCCTTCGGGGGATGCGGCCCGAGCGGTGTGCACGGGCGGGCCGGCCTTCCTCGTGGATAATCCGGTCCACGAAGTGAAGGGGAGGGTCGGTGTTGTCCGGTGGTTCTCTGCTTGCCGCATGAGGTTCCCCCTGAAGCAATGTGTGTTACTTGTTGTATAGCAGATAGAGTTACGACGTGCAGCTGACCCTTGACCTTGACAGCGAGGTTCCGATCTACCAGCAGATCCGGGACCGGATCGTGGAGGGGATCGCCAGACAGCAGGCGCGCGAAGGCGATCCGCTGCCTTCCACGCGGCAACTGGCCGCCGATTTCGGCATCAACTTCCACACCGTGAACAAGGCCTACGACCTGCTGCGACAGCAGGGCATCATCCGGATCAACCGCAAAAGCGGCGCGGTCGTACGGCGTGACGCCACGACCGGACCGCCCGAGGCGGCCTTCATCGACGACTGGGAGGAACGCGTGCGCGTGCTGCTGGCGGAGGCTACCGTCCAGGGCATGGACCGGCAGGACGTGCTGCGCCGGTGTGAGGCGCTGCTGATGAATTTCGAGGAGCACACGTGATCGTGATCCTCTGCGCCGGCCTGATCGCCATCGCGCTGGCCACAGCCCTGGCGGTGGCATTTCCCGCGCTGGCCAGGCCCACCCTGGCGTTCGGAGTGCGCGTGAGCGAGGAACGGGTGGACGATCCGGCCGTCATCGCCGCGCGTCGCTCCTACGCACGCTCGACCGTGGCGGCGGGCGCGCTCGTCGCCGTGGTCACGGTCCCGGTGCTGCTGGTCACGCGGTCCGCCGACGCGATCGGCGTCACCACGTCGGTGCTGGCGGTCCTGGACGTGCTGCTGTTCCACCGCGCCCATCGCATGATCCGCACCGCCAAGCTCACCGGAGGGTGGGCCGCCGAGCGACGTCAGGGCGTCGCCGTGGACACCACCTTCCGTACCGACCCGGTTCGGGTGCCCTGGCCGTGGGCCCTTCCCGCCCTGGCCGTCGTCCTGCTCACCGTGGGCGTCGGCTGGGCGCGTTACGGCACACTGCCGGCCACGCTGCCACCGCTGCTAGGGTACGCCGCCGAACCCGCGCGGCGTGAGCCCACGACCGTGCTGAGCGCGTTCCTGCCGGTGATCTTCCAGCTCGCGCTCATCCTGATCGCCGTCGCCTTGGTCCTGGTCGTGCTGCGGGCCCGCCCCGAGCTGGACGCCGCCCGGCCGAGGGGATCGGCCCGCCGCTACCGCGTCTACCTGCGCGGCACGGCGGTGATGGTGCTCCTGACCGCGGCCTGCCTCGACCTGAGCCTGCTGTTGGCGGCCCTGCGCTTGTGGGAGATCGTCACCCCTTCGGCCCTCTGGCAGGTTATCGTCTACGCCCCGCTCTTCCTGCCGGTGGGAGGCTGGCTGGTGTGGGAGGTCAAGGTGGGCCAGGCCGGGCACCGGCTGCCCGCTCTGCCGGGGGAGGAGCAGGAGGACTCAGGGCTCGGGCAGCGCGACGACGATCAGTACTGGTATCTGGCCGGCTCGATCTACGTCAACCGCCGCGACCCCGCCCTGCTCGTTCACGACCGTCTCGTCTCCTGGTCATGGACCCTCAACCTGGGCCATCCCGTCGCGTGGATCCTGCTCGGTGCCCTCGCCGTCGGCCTGGTCGTCCTGCTGGTGCTGGTGCTGCCTGGCGCCGACTGATCCGTCCTGGGCGACGCCGCGGCGTGCGGGCGACGGTCCGCACGCCGCGGTCGTCCGTACGGTGTCCAGGACCTTCGTACGGTGTCTAGGCCGTGAAGGTGGCGGTGTCGTCGGTCGTCGCCGTAGGGGTGCACAGGACCGCGTCGAACGACCGGGCGACGGGTGTGTCCATGGTGGCGCTCTGCGATCGCATGCTCCGCAGCGACGTGACCGCCGGGTCCGCCGAGCGCAGGTCGGTCAAGGTGATGTCGGTGGCCAGTCCGGCGTCGGCGAGGGCCCTCTCCAAGCTGCCCGGAGGCGGGCTGTCGAGAGGGACGGACGCGACGGCGAACCCGACCGGTGAGTCCTCCGCGGGCCAGACCATGTCGGGCACCTCGCCGGCGGTGTGGGTCAAGCCCACGGCGCGGTAGTGCCCGCCGAGGCCGCGGGCGAGGTGATGGCCCATCGGCAGGGCGGTCGGATAGCCGTCATAGGTGACCAGGGTTTTCTGGATGTGGTTGTTGTGCGCGACCATGACGACGCGTGTGTCGGGGTCGAGGCGGTCGAGATGCCACTGCAGGCAGGTGGCCATGTAGTGGTCGCGGACCGAGGTGTCGTCGGGCAGGCCCGTTCCGGAGAACAGGGTGTTCATGGCGCGCAGCATGTAGTCGGTGTGGCAGGCCGCCTCCAGGTGGCGTCGCGCGACGTCGTAGCTGTGCTGGTCGCTGCGGGCCACGTACAGGGGTTCGAGCGCGCGCATCCGCAGCGACAACCGGGCCAGTCCGGCCGTCAGGGACTCCTGGCCGGCGGCGTCGAGGTCCGCCCAGCGCGGGGCGGACGCGGCGGCCGAAGCGCCGGTGATCGCGCCGGCCGTACGCAGGACGCCGGCCACCATGCCGGAGATCCCCTCGTCGACCACGCGCAGGTAGTCGGCCACCGGGTCGAGGTCGGGCCGCAGGGTCAGGGTGTTGGGCAGGTCGATCCCGACGATCTCGACAGGACGGGACCCGCCGCGGTTGTAGCGGCGCAGCCATCGCAGCAGTTCCCCGAACAGGTTGATCGTGTGCAGGCCGGCCACCCCGGACAGGTCGCCCTCGTCGCCTTCGCCGGCCAGCCAGGGATTGACGGCCGCGGCCTCACCCGCGCCCATCTCGACCGCCACGGTCGTGAAACCGCAGCGTTCGAGCAGGTAGCGGAGCAGTCGCGCGCGGGCGAGGGCGAACTCCCGTACGAAATGCGCGCCCTCGCCGATCGCCACGACGCGGGCGCCTTCCACGACGGCGCGCAGGGGGTCGAGATCGTCCAGGCGCGGCTCGTCGGGGTCGAGGGTGTTCAGGACGGACACGTGCTGGGCCAGCGGATGGGCCGGACGCCCGGTGGAGGAGTGGGAAGACATGGTGGTAGTGCTCGTTTCTCTGCCGACATGATCATGGCCAAGAGCGCGCGGCAACACGCCGGAACGCCGTCTCAGTCGTGTGCGTCCGGGTGCCGCTGTTCGCGGGCTCGGTCAGAGAAACAAGCTGCCTGTGGGCATGTCGCCGATCTTATCAAGGGGCGGAACGGTCCCCGTCCGCGCCCGAAACCGGGGTCGCCAAGGCGCCGCGTGCTGCTCCGGCCGTCCCTCGGGCTCGGCCGGAGCAGGTGAACGTCAGGGACCGATCAGCTGGTGACGGGGCGTTCGGTCTGGCGGCGGCCCATGAAGAAGTAGACGCCGCGGTCGGTCTGCAGGGCGGTGTGGAACTTCGCGGCCTTGGGCTTGGCCGACGAGTTGGCGGTGACGATCGTGATGACCAGGTGCTTGACGTACGCGCCGGTGTAGATCTTGCCGTACGAGTAGCTCCTGTGAGCGCTGCTCCTGCGCCAGGCCACGTTCTTGTCGGCGGTGTTCTTCAGCTGCTTCGCCGCGTTCTTGGTGTCGCCGCTGGAGGGGAACGCCAGGATGATCTGCACCGCCTTGAGGTTCCCGCCGTAGGCGGTGTAGGCGAGCTGGACGGCGTTCTCGCAGTTGTTGTCGGCCATCACGCCTTCGGCGTCCACCGGGTCGCACGAGTCGTACGTCCAGCCGCCGACCTTGCGGGCGGCGTACTTCTCGCCTTTGAGGGAGAAGTTCCAGTCGCCGAACTCCGAGTGTTCCAGCGGCTCGTCCGCACTGCCGCTGGGCGTGCTGGACGGCTCCGGGGAATCGCTCGGCGTCGCCGACGGTGGCGCGGACGGTGGCGCGGACGACGGCGGGGCCGAGGTGGGCGGCGCGGACGGTGACGTGGTCGGCTGGGCGATGAGGGTGGGCGCCGGGCCAGGGGCGCCCAAGAAGGCGTAGGCGCCGTACGCGCCGCCGCCGATGAGGAGCCCCGACAAGACGACGATCACGCTGATCAGCACGGCTTTGTTGTTCCGGTCGCCCGGCGGCGGGGAACCGTAGGACGGGGCTCCCATCTGGTTGCCGTAGCCGTACTGTCCCTGGTTCTGCCCGTACGGCGGCTGACCCTGTCCGTACGGACCCGCGCCCTGGTCGTAGCCCTGTCCGTAGGGGCCTGCCCCCTGGCCGTACGGCGGTTGACCTTGCCCGTACGGGCCTGCGCCCGGTCCGTACGGTGGCTGACCCTGTCCGTACGGGCTCGCGCCCTGGCCGTACGGCGGTTGACCTTGTCCGTAGGGGGCCGCGCCCTGGCCGTGCGGCGGCGGTCCCTGGGCGTGCGGGGGACCGTGACCGGGCGGTGGGGCGCTCTGACCGGGTGGCGGCCCGTACCCCTGCTGCCCCTGGTGCCCCCAGGACCCATGGGGATCGGGTTGCTGGGGATGCGAAGGGTGTGCCATCAATCCATTGTGGGGCACATCCAGCCTTGCATGCTGCAATCGCCCCATTTTGGTGTCAATGGTGGGGTCGAAGTCCTGATCCACCGTGCGACCCCCAGCCGGAGCCACTCCATGGAGCACTTCTCTGCGGGTAGCATGGCTTTGCGTGACCATGGATGTGCTTTGCGTGACCGTGAAGGAGAGTGGATCCTGAAAGAGACAGCGCCCATGCCGCCGGAGCCGCTCGCAGCGGGAGCGCCGCGGCCGAGCCACGACCTGAGGGTGCCGGCCGAGGTGGTGGCCACGGCCGAGCAGGGGCTCGCCGGCGGAGGCCGGCCCCGCAAGCGCGTGCTCGTCATCGGGGCCGGGATGGCCGGGCTGGTCGCCGCCTACGAGCTGATGCGCCAGGGGCACGAGCCCGTCGTCCTGGAGGCCCAGCAGCGGGTGGGCGGTCGCGTGCTCACCCTGCGCGGCTTCGCCCCGGGCCTGTACGCCGAGGCGGGCGCGATGCGGATCCCCCGCGTGCACGACCTCACGCTCGCCTACTGCGCGAAGTTCGGCCTGACCCTGCGCCCGTTCGTCATGGGCAACCCCCGAGCCCTCGCCTACCTCCAGGGGGTCAGGACCACGCTGGGGCAGCTCAACGCCGATCCCGGGCTGGTCGACTTCGACCTGGCAGAGCACGAACGCGGCCGCACCTACGAGGATCTGTGGCGCACCGCGACGCAGGAGATCCACGACCTGTACGCGCAGGAGGGCGAGGACGCGCTCGACCGCATCTGCGCCGAGTACGACCGCTACTCCATCCGCAGTTTCCTGCGCGAGCGCGGGTTCTCCGAGGGCGCCATCGAGCTCTACGGCGTGATGAGCTTCAGGGAGTCCAACCTCAACGCGGCGGTGATCGAGCAGTTCCGCGAGATCGTCGGGCGCGCGTTCGAGGACATGCAGGAGATCGAGGGCGGCGCCGACCTGCTGCCGGCCGCCTTCTACGCGGAGCTCAAGGGGCACATCAGGTTCGGCCACGAGGTCACCGCCATCGAGCAGGACGATCACGCGGTCACCCTGCACGTCAGGACGGGCGCGGGTCGCACGTCGCTCACCGGTGACCACGCCGTCTGCACGATCCCGTTCTCGGTGCTGCGCGACATCGAGACCAGGCCCGCCTTCTCCCGCCGCAAGCAGCGCGCCATCCGCGAGCTCAACTACAACGCCTCCACCAAGATCCTCTTCCAGGTGCGTCGGGCGTTCTGGGAGCAGACCGACGGCATCGTCGGCGGCACCACGGTGACCGACCTGCCGATCCGGCGCATCTGCTATCCCTCGCACCCGGCTCCCGGCGAGGAGCGCTCGGTCCTGCTGGCCAGCTACACCTGGGGCCAGGACGCGCTGCGGTGGGGCGCGATGCCGCCGCACAAGCGCATCGACCAGGCCGTGGAAGACGTCGCCAAGATCCATCCGGAGATCCACGACCACTTCGAGTTCGGGGTCACGCACGCCTGGTACAACGACCCGTACGCGGCAGGCGCCTTCGCCCTCTTCGAGCCGCACCAGCAGAGCAGCCTGCACGACGCGATCGTCGCGCCCGAAGGTCGCGTGCACTTCGCCGGCGAGCACTGCTCGTTGTGGCACGCGTGGATCGAAGGCGCCCTGGAGTCGGGCCTGAGCGCCGCCCGCGCCGTCCACGAGGCCGGCTGAGCGCGGGGCCGCCCATGGGTCAGTGGCGCGCCCGGTCGGCGTAGCGCCGTAGGCAGGTCGCCGCCGCGGTCAGGTCCGCGGCGGCGGTGGCGCAGGCCGCGAGGTGGGCGTCGACCGCCTCACGCAGCCACCGAGGCGCGAAGCCGTCGGCCTCCAGCCTCGCCCCGATCGTCCGCAGGCGTTCGGCGCAGTCGGTGAGCGCGCGGGCGTCGGACTGCAGGATCTGGGCGTGGGCGGCGATCGCCGTGGCATCGGCCGGCATGGCTCCTCCGTACGGGGTCAAGGGGCGGGCAGGGGTACGGCGGCGTACTGAAGCATCTGGCGCGTGCCCGCCGACAGGCACAGCAGCGGGCGGGCGCCGTGGAGGCCCAGCTCGCGAAGCCGGTGAGCCAGCGGGTGCGCCGACCCCGGCCCCACGGCCAGCCGCAGGCGGGGGAGGGGGTGCAGCCGGCCAGGCCCGCGGCTGCGTACGCAGGAACGCAGCGTCTCGCCCGCCGCCCCCGGCGCGTAGCCGACCAGGTCGAGGGCGGGCGCTGGCAGGCCGGGGCCGAGCCGGCCGTGCAGGGTGAGCAGCCGGTTGCCGGGAGCGCCGGCGGCGACGCGCACGCTCCCGGAAATGAGCCCGAACTCCAGCGGGGCCAGCCACGGCTCGCCGCCCCACAATCGCGCACCCACGGCGTGGACGGCGGCGGCGTCGACCACCGAGCCAGCCAGGAAGGAGCCGGAACACCGCCGGTCGGCCCTCCGCAGCAGGTCCGGGCCCAGGAGCGGGCCCAGGAGCGGGCCCAGAAGCGGGCGCGGGCGGGCTGACGGGGGACCCCACGGGTCCGGTACGGCGATCCCGACGTGCAGCTCGCGGTAGCCGCCCGCGCTGGTGTGCCGGTTCCAGGCGGTGTGCACGGTGACGAGCGCGCGGCCCGCGACCCCGGCGGCCGGGCCGAAACCGCTCCCGTGCAGCAGGCGGGCGGCCGCGGCGGCGTCCACGGCGAAGTACGACGTCAGAGCGCCGCCGTCCAGGCACCTGATCGGCAGCTCCACCGGCCCGGCGGGGCCGTCCACGGCGTGGGCCGGCACGGAGAGGAAGGGAAAGCCGTCGGGGCGGGGCGCGTGGTCGAACAGCCGGTACGCCTGCGAGCGCACCACCGGCCCCCGGTACGCCGCGAGCCTCGCCTCCATCTCGTCACGGGCCTCGGGCAGGTCGTCGGCGAGGTTGGCGAGGTAGCGCTCGATGCCGTGGCAGAGCGGGAACAGGTGCGTGGCGTCGGAGTAGTCCACCACGTACCAGCCGGGGTGGGGGTCGACGCAGGCTCCGGCGCCCTGCCCGTCGAGCGTGGGGACGATGTCGTGCTGGTTGGTGACGCTGGCCACCCAAGTGCGGGGGTCGGCGGGCCGTTTGAAGTCGACGGGCGCGCCGACGGCGACGGCGTGGGTGACGGTGTGGCGGGCGCAGAACTCGGCGTCCTGGGCCAGGTTCATGATGGCCGCGCCGCCCGCGCTGTGCCCGACGAGGGCCACCTCGGCGCCCGGCGGCAGGCCGTAGTCGCGGACGGCGGCGGCCAGCGCGCGGCTGTACGGGTTGCTGTCAAGCACGGTGCTGCTGAAGGCGCCGAGCAGGTCCTGTGGTGAGTCGTGGTCGGGCCGCCCGGCCCGCATGCCGGGCGCCTGGACGACGTGCCGCACGACCCCGTCGGGGCCTTCGACGCTCTGGACGAGCACCCGGCCCGTCGTGCCGATCAGGCTGATGTTGCGCAGGAAGCCGAGCAGGGACGCCTCGGAGCCGAGCCGGGCGCTCTCGGCCGCGGTCAGGTCGGTGCGCCGCGCCGCGCCCGCCCCCGTGTCGAGCGCGGCGACGGCCCGGTTGCTGATGCCGGTGATCGGGTCAGCGGTGGCGCGGCCCTCGCCGGTCGCGATCAGCCAGGCGGTGCGGTCGTTCAGCGGGTTCTCGTCGAGGAGCGCCCGCAACGCGAGGACCTCGCCGAGGATCGGGGCGATCAGGCTGAGCGCGCGTACCGCGCCACGGTCCTTGAACAGGGAGCGCAGCGCGCGTACGGACTCCAGATCGCGGTCGGCGGCGGCCGCCTCGACGAGCCGCGCGATGAGCGGGTCGCGGGCCAGCTCGGGATGGTCGGTGGCGACGGCGGCGATCCGCAGCCGCAAGGACGTGGCCAGCACCCGGACGGCCAGGCTCTCCTGACCGGCGAGAGAGCCCAGCCGCGCCGCCAGGGTGCCCAGCCGGCCACCGTCGGGCGCGAACCCGAGCCCTGCGCCGTCGGTGAGGGCGCGCAGCAGGGCGCGGTGAGCCGGCAGGGCGGCCGCGGGGGCGTGGGGCAGGGCCGTGAGCAGGGCGCCGTCGGTCAGGGCGGCCGTGGCGTGGACCCCGGCCTGCCTGATGGCGACGGCGATGCCGACGAGCTCGCGCGCCGCCTCCCGCAACGACGCCCCGGCGGCTCCCGTCCGCCCGCTCGGCGTTGCGGAAGCCCCGCCCGCCGGCTCGTCCGCCGTCCTGCCCGGCGGCCCGTCCTTGGCCACGCTCACCGGTCAGGCCGCCGGGTCATGCTGATGAAACGGGGGCGCGGGTCCTCGGGGATGTTGCGGTGCAGGACGTCGGACAACGTTCGCGTGGCCGCGATGATCCGCAGGCCCTCGGGGGAGAAGGTCGCGGCGTTGAACACCCTCGGCGCCAGCAGGGGGTTGGTCAGCGCCTGGGAGAACGCGTCGATCGCGATGATCTTTGTGAGCAGTGGCGGGAGGATGGCGTCGGGGGAGCCGGGCTCCTCGGCGAACAGGCCGACGTACAGGTCGAGGTCGTCGACACCGCGGTAGAGCTCGCGCAGCGCGCCGCTGACCCGCTCGTCACCTGAGACCTGCTCGAACCGGCGTACGCGGGGGAAGCGGCAGTGCCGCCGGTAGCTGTTGTACGGCGCCAGGCCGAGCGCCCGCGAGTCGGCGATGCTCGCCACGTCGACCTCCCTCAGGTGGGGATCGGTGTTGAACAGGCCGATGCGCCCGGCGCGCTGGCGGGAGGCGTCCTCGAAGAGACGGCCGAGCCCGGGCCCGGGAATCAGCGCGCCGCCGGCCAGGGTCTGCGCCATCGGCAGCTCGCGACCGCCCACCTCCAGCCGGGAGGGGATCAGGCTGTGCCAGCGGTAGACCAGGTTGAACTCCACCGACGCCCAGTTCTCGCGGTGCCAGGGCGCGCGGGCCAGCATCGCCGTCAGCCGTGGATCCAGCGTGAACCGGAAGTGGTAGGGGGTGATGTGGTTGATGTACTCCTCGACCACCAGCTTGATCAGCAGCACGATGAGGACGTTACGGGCCGTCTGGAACAGGCGCTCGTCGTCCCAGCGCGGATGGCGTACGGAGAGCAGCCGTGCCACCCTGTTGTGCTCGCGCAGGAACAACACCGTGAGCATGGTGAACCCGACCTGGATGTTGCCCCGGTCGCTCCCGGTCGCGAACAGGGTGTCACGCTGCGCGTCGGTGAGCTCGTCGAAGCGGATCACGCTCAGCGGGGCGAACTCCGGCTTGGTCTTGCCGTTCTCGCACAGGAAGGGAGGGAACTCCCCGCCGTTGATGGTCTGGCTCTTGAGCAGGCCCCCGTCGAACGTGCGCAGCGCCGCCGCGGCCGTCTCGTCCAGGCCGTAGAGCTGGTTCAGGTCGATGTGATGGTTGGAGGTGTTCTTGCGGGGATCACGCGGGACGTTGGTGTCGCCGCGCAGGAAACCGTCGGTGAACCACTGGGCGAAGTAGGCGAACAACACCGTGGAACGCGGGCAGGGGATCATGGTCTCGCCGCGGGCGAACAGGTCGGCGGCCCGCTCGGGGGACGGCCGGTTCGCCTCGGGCACGGGGAGCGGGGGCAGGTGCCTGCCGCTGTAGGTGCGGTCGGTCAGCGAGAGCCACGAGGTGTAGCCGGCCATCGTGCTGAGCGGCTCGGGCCGGGGCGGCATCTCGCGAATCGCGCTGTCGATCAGCGCCGCGTTGAGGCGCCGCCGCAGCGACGGCACGGACTGCACGGCGTCCCAGAACGGCCTGCCGCCGGTCAGCGCCAGGAACCTGAGCCGGTTGACGACCCCGTCGGTGGCGGCGCTGCGCGCCCTGCTCGTCGTCCTGCCCGTCGTTCTGCCCGTCGTCATCGTCACCCTTCCTGGCCCGCGGGGCCGAACGCGAGAACGTACCGGTCGGGGAAGATCCCGGCCGATCTGGTGAGGACGCCCTCCGGCGGCGGGACAGGGCGTACGCCGGGGCGCAGCAGCAGGCGGCGTACGACCTCGCAGACCACCACGGCCGCGAGGTGCACGCCCAGGCAGGAGTGGTGGCCGTGGCCGAAGAACAGCCGGTGGTGGCGCGGCCGGTCGATGCGGAATTCGCCGGGCTCGGGCACCACGTCCGCGTCGAACATGGCCGAGGCCGGCGCGGCGAGCACGAACGTGCCCGCGGGGATGAGCGTGCTGCGCGGGGTGCCGGCGGCCAGGACGTGGTCCCGCTCGCACATGCGGGGCAGCAGCTTGAAGAACGGGTTGAACCGCAGCGCCTCCCACACGTAGGGGTCGAAGCGGGCGGGGTCGTCGGCGGCCTCGACGGCCCGCGCCAGCACCTGCGGGCGCAGAAGCAACTGCTCGACCGCCTCGGCCATGGCTCCAGGCCCGCTCTCGACGAAGCCGAGCGGCAGGCCGGCCATGTTGACGACGATGCGCTCGTCGTCGAGGCCGAGCCCGGGAGGCAGGCTCGTGCGGGTGAGCCGGGTGAAGACGTCGTCGGGCAGGTCGTGCCCGGCCCGCAGCGCCGCCCGGAGCCCGGCGAGCCGGTCGCGCAGGTAGGCCGTCAGCTCCGCGCCCGCGCGCACCGACTCCTCCTGGATCGCGGGGTCGCCCGCGTAGTTGGCGAAGCCGTCGGTGACGATCGCACGCGTCCACCGCGACAGGGTGCCGGGACCGGGGCCGGGCAGGCCGAAGTAGTGCGCGCACACGCCGAGGGCGACGTGGCGGAACAGCGCGTGAACGGCTTCGATCCGGCCGTCCGGCAGCGCGGCGTCGAGGGCCTCGTCGGCCAGCCGCCCCGCGAGAGCGCGCACGCGCACGGCGTCGCCCGGGTCGAGCATGACCCGCATCAGGCCCTTCTCCCGCCAGTTCATCGGGGTGGCGTCCCTGCCCAGCATGTAGGGGCCGTTGAGGGCGGCGTCGAGGCGCGGCCCGAAGGCGCGTACGGAGAACACCGACTCGTGGGAGAGCACCTCGCTCACGTCGGCGAAGCGCGTCACGACCGTGAAGGCGGGCGTGACGAAGATCGGCCGCCGCTCGCGCAGCTCGGCGAACATGCTGCGCCACTCGGTGCGCATCCACTGCTGGACGAGCCCGAACGCCGCCATCGGATCGCGGGCCAGCGCCTCGTCGTATCTCTCCAGATGGCCGCTCGTCGTCGCCTGATCGGCAGCACCCATGCCGTTTGCCCACCTTCCGCTGAAGCCGGAACGAACAGAGATCATCACGTTGTGTAGCCACAATCTAGACAGGATGTGGCTGCTACCGTCCGGAGTGTTTTGACTCCACTTGGTGATGTGCTCGTCACTCCCAGGCCATAGCCGCAGGCCCGCGGCCCGGTCATCAATGGGGAGGCCTGTCGTCCTCACCGATCACGGAGGCACTGTGAACGCGTCACCCACCCCGCGGTCTGGCTCGGGCACGGCGGAGACGGTGACGCTCACCACCGGCCGCCGCGCGGCCTACCTGGTCGTCCTCGTGGTGATCCCCATCCTGCTCCTGCTCCTCGCCGTGCCCGCCGTGTGGGGATGGGGCATCGGCCCGCGCGACCTGGTCATCGCCGTCGTGATGTACCTCGTGAGCATCTTCGGCATCGCCATCGGCTACCACCGGCTGTTCACCCATCGCGCCTTCAGGTGCCGCAGGCCGCTGCGGATCGCGCTGATGCTGGCCGGCGGCATGGCGGTCGAGGGCCCCGTCTCCCTGTGGGCGGCCGAGCACCGGCGCCACCACAAGTACGCCGACCGCGAGGGCGACCCCCACTCCCCGTGGCGCCACGGCGACGACGGCTGGGCCCTGCTGCGCGGCATGGCGCACGCCCACGTGGGCTGGCTCTGCACCGCGCGCCTGCGCTCCAGCCGGCGCCACTGGGTGCCGGACCTGCTGGCCGATCCGGACGTTCGGCGCTTCGACGCCGCCTACCCGGCCGTCGTCGTTCTGTCGTTCGCGCTGCCCGCCGCGGCGGGCGGGTTGTGGTCCATGTCGTGGGAGGGCGCCTGGTCGGCGTTGTTCTGGGGCGGACTGGTCCGCTACGCCGTGGTCCACCACGTCACGTGGTCGGTCAACTCGATCGCGCACACGTTCGGCGAGCGGCCGTTCCTCACCAGGGACCGCTCGTCGAACGTGTGGTGGGTGGCGATGCTGACGCTGGGCGAGGGCTGGCACAACTGGCACCACGTCGAGCCGGCCTGCGCCCGGCACGGGGTGCTCAAGGGCCAGCTCGACCCGAGCGCGCGGCTGATCCGCTGGTTCGAGCGCGCCGGCTGGGCGTACGCCGTGCGCTGGCCCGACCCCGCCCGCCTGAACGCCCGCCTGAACGCCCGCCTGAACGCCCACCTGGACGCGCGCCGCGCCGACCCCCGCTGAGCAGCGGGAGACGCGAAGGCGCCGGCGCCGGTCAGTGCAGGACCACGGTCTTGTGGCCGTTGAGCGCCACCCGGTTCTCGGTGTGCCAGCGCACCGCCCTGGCCAGCGCCCGGCACTCCACCTCCCGCCCCAACGCGACGAACTCGCCGGCGCTGAGCGAGTGGTCCACGCGCGTGATCTGCTGGTCGATGATCGGCCCCTCGTCGAGGTCGGGCGTGACATAGTGCGCGGTGGCGCCGACGAGCTTGACGCCGCGCTCGTACGCCTGCTGGTAGGGACGCGCGCCCTTGAAGCTGGGCAACATCGAGTGGTGGATGTTGATGGCCCTGCCCTCAAGGTGCTTGCACAGCTCGGGGGAGAGGATCTGCATGTAGCGGGCCAGCACGACCAGGTCGACGCGTTCCTTCTGGACGAGCTCCAGCAGCCGGGCCTCGGCTTCCGGCTTGGTCGCGGGCGTGACCGGGAGGTGATGGAACGGCACGTTGTAGTTGTCGGCCAGCGGCGCGAGGTCGGGATGGTTGGAGACGACGGCGGCGACGTCCAGGTTGAGCTCTCCGACGGAGGTGCGGTAGAGCAGGTCGTTGAGGCAGTGCCCGAACCTGCTCACCATGATCAGCACCCGCTGCCTCTCGTCGGCGTCCTCCAGGCGCCAGGTCATCCCGAAGCGCGACGCGACGTGCGCGAAGTCGCGCCGCAGGCCGGGCACCGGCAGGGTGAGACCGTCGGTGTGGGCGAACTGCACGCGCATGAAGAAGGTGTGGCTGTCCGGATCGTGGAACTGCCGGCTCTGCACGATGGTGCACTGCCGGTCGAAGAGGAACCCGGCGACGGCGTACACGATGCCCGGCGTGTCCGGGCAGGACAACATGAGGACGCACTGCCCGGCGGAGCGGGCTGCGGCTGCGGCGGTCATGGTCGGGCTCGGCTCCTCACTGGTGGGTCGGTGTCGTCGGCGCGGTGCCAGCGGGTGGTCATGTGAGGTACCCGGCCCTGAGCAGCATGCCGCGCCGCCACGACTCGGTCTTCTCGAGCTCGTTGAACGTGAAGAGGTGGAAGCCCGCGAGGTTGCCCTCCGGGTCGCAGACGCGGGGGGCGAGCCGCTCGACCAGCCGGTCCGGGCTGTACCCGCCGGGCAGGAAGAAGCGCCACAACAGGCTCTGCTGCTTGTTCAGGAAACGGGCCGACTGCCCGAGCCCGAGGCCGGCGGAGATGCGGATGAGCTTCTGCCGGCTGACGGCCCCGGGCAGGCCGACGTGGATCGGCAGTCCGACGCCGCGTTCCTTGAGCCGCCGGGCCCAGGCGGAGATGGTCGCCGCGTCGAAGCACAGCTGGGTGATGACGTGGGTGGCGTACCTGGCCTTCAGCTCGATGGCGCGGTCGATGAGTTCCTGGCGGATGCTGCCGTGGCCCTCGGGGTAGCCGCCGATCCCGATCCGCCGGAAGTGATGGCCGTTCGCGTCGAGCGCCTCCAGGAGGGAGAGAGCGTCGGGGAAGCCGCCCGCGGGCCGGGCGACGTCACCCGCGATCACGAAGATGCCGTCGATCCCCGCCTCACGCAGCTCGGTGACGAGGTCGGTCAGCTGCCGCCCGTCCCTCACCTGGCGGGCGGCCAGGTGGGGGGCGACCGAGTAGCCGTGCCCGGCCAGCCGCCTGGCCAGGTCGACGGTGGCCGCCAGGCCCTTGGCCTCGGTCGTGGTGACGGTCACCGGGATGGTACGCGGCACGTACGCGAGCACCGCGTCCTCGGTGCCGCGGAACGGCATGACCTCGTAGCTGACGGTGTTCAGCGCCTGGGCGAGCGCCTGCCGGTGCGCGGGCGCCGGGCCGGGGCCGCCGACCCGCAGGCTGCTCATCGTGCCCGGCTCTTCTCACGCGCGGCCCGCGCCGTGGAGGAGCCGGCAGCGGGGGCCGGAGGTGCAGGAGGCATGGTGAGGGGACCTTTCGTCAGGGCAGGCCGGCCGAACGGGAAGCGCGATCGTGCGCGTGCCCGGCCGCCGTACGCGGACGCCGGGAGGGACACCGGACACCGGCATCCGCAACCGACAGTAGATTCCGGCGCGGCCCAGGGAATGACGCGGATGACGGCACTTGCGCCTGCGGTCGTCCTAGCCGGAACGCGACAAGTGACGTAGGGCGGATGACCGGCGGAAGGCGCGTGCGGCACGCGGCGTCCCCGGAGCGGGGCGAGGGTGCTTCGCGCTGTGTCGGCCGCTGTGTCGGCCGCTGTGTCGACTGCTGTGTCGACTGCTGTGTCTGACTGCGGTGCCGGCGTCTACGTCAAATGGTGTATCCCCGCAGGCCGTACCGGTGGAAATAGTGCCGTTGCCCTGGAACGGGGGCATCATGGGGATCGGTGACGTGGCGTACCAGGACCGGCCGGAGCCAGCGAGGAGGGCGCCCGCGATGGTGGACGACGTCAGGTCCGGGCGGCCCGCCGGGCCGGCGCCGCGCGGGCGCCGGCCGCTCTGCCCGGAGGCGCTGCTGGAACAGATGCCCGACGGTCTCGCGGTGATCGACGCGGACGGGCGGTTCGTGCAGGCCAACCCGGCGGCGCTGTCGCTCTGCGGGCTCGACGCGGCGGACGTCGCCGGCGCCGCGTCCCCGTTCCCGCCGCGGCACGCGGACGAGGACGGCGAGGACCCCGGGGCCGAGACGGTCACCGTGTGGGAGACGGAACCGGGGCCCCGCCGCGAGTTCGCGTACCGGATGAGCCGGCTGCCCGGCCGCGACGAGCGCATCGTCGCGTTCCGCGACGTGACGGAGAGCCGGCGGCACCAGCGCAGGCTCGCCGCGATCGCCAGCGCGGCCAGCCGGGTGGCCGCCAAACGCTCGCTCGGCAGCACGCTGGAGGCCCTGGCGAAGGAGGTGCTGGAGGCCGACGCCCTGGCAGGGGTGCAGATCCTGACGGTCAACGCCACCAGGGAACGTTTCCAGGTCATGGGCACCGCCGGGTTCAGCCAGGCGGACAACTTCTTCGACATGCTGCTCGAATGCCGGGAGTCCGGCGCGGACCTGCGCATGATCGACGCGTTCACCTCGCGGCAGCCGGTCGTCGTGCCCAACCGGTACGCCACGATCATGTCGGACCCCGCGTGGCGGGCGCTGAAGGACTACATGCGCTCGCCGGAGTGGGACTGGTTCGCCAGCGTGCCGCTTATGGTACGCGGCGAGCCCGTCGGCATCCTCAACGCTTTCTTCGCCCCTGACCAGGAGATCGGCAGGACCGCCCTCGACTTCCTGCTGGCCATGGCCGAGCAGGCGGCGCAGGCCGTCGACTACGCCGCCCTGCTGGAGCGCGAGCGGGAGGTCGCGCGGCGCGAGGAACGCCACCGCCTGGCCCGCGACCTGCACGACTCCGTGGTGCAGCAGGTCTTCTCGATGGGCATGCAGGCGGAGTCGCTCAGCATGCTCTCCGGGCGTGACACGGTCGTCGACTCGGCGTACGTGATGCGCGTGGCGGGGGAGCTCAGGCACGTCTCCAAGGCGGTGCTGAGCGATCTGCGGGCCATGGTGACCGACCTGCACCCCATGCCGCTCGCCGATCAGGGGCTGTCGGCGGCCCTCGACGCGCTCGCCGAGTCGACGATGGGCAGGACCGGCCTCGACGTGCGGGTCACCATCGCCGACCTGCAGCATGAGCTCGACGACCTGGAGGCCGAGCTCCGCGAGGACGTCTACCGCATGATCGCCGAGGCGCTGCACAACAGTGTCAAGCACGCGCAGGGCTCCCTCGTCACGATCAGCCTGGGGGTGACCGGGCGCCGCTCCCAGCGGTGGCTGAAGGGCGAGATCGCCGACGACGGGTGCGGTCTGCCGGCGCAGAACGCGGACCTGCCGGGGGAGGAGGGCGGCTTCGGCATGACGGCGATGAAGGAGCGCGCCGGCCGGTGGGCCGGGCACCTGTCCATCCTGTCCAGCCGGGACGAGGGGACCACTGTGCGCTTCGTGCTCCCGCTGCCGCCCTCGCTGCCGACGGGGCTGCACCGGGACGTGTTCGTCCCAGCCAAGGCCGCAGCCGAGAACGCAGCCGAGAACACAGCCGGGGACGTCTCCCAGGACGCCGCCGACGTGCCCGCCGACGACCCCGGGGTCGAGCTGCGCCCGTTCACGATGCCGCTCATGAGAACCGCTGAGGAGCCATGACATCCCCCTCGGAGAACAGCACCATCGGAGTCCTGGTGGTGGACGACCACGCCGTGGTCCGGCGCGGCGTCGTCGCCTATCTCGACGCTCTGGAGAACGTCGAGGTCGCCGGTGAGGCGGCCAACGGCCGCGAGGCGGTCGACCTGCTGGAGTCGCTCAAGGTGAGGCAGCAGCCGCTGCCCCGGGTGGCGCTGATGGACCTCATGATGCCGAAGATGGACGGCGTCGAGGCGACCGCCGAGATCGTCAAGCGGTTCCCCGCCGTCCGCGTGGTCATCCTGACCAGCTTCGGGGAGGTCGAGCGCATCCACGCCGCGCTGGCCAACGGCGCCGCCGGCTACCTGCTCAAGGACGCGGGTCCGTCCGAGGTCGCCGCCGCGATCCACGCCGCGGCCAACGGCGACGTCTATCTGGACGCCGCCGTGGCGCGGCGGCTGGCCCAGAAGATGCGCGCCCCGCACAGCGGCGTCGCGGGACTGACCAGCCGGGAGCGCGACGTGCTCGTCCTCATCGCGGAGGGCCGCTCCAACCGTGAGATCGCCGCCAAGCTGGTGATCAGCGAACGGACGGCGCGTACCCATGTGAGCAACCTGCTGGGCAAGCTGGGGCTGCACTCGCGGACGCAGGCGGTGCTCGTCGCCATGCGTGAAGGGCTGGTCGACCCCCCGCGCTGAGCGTCGTGTCCCTCCCGTCGGGGACGGGCGGGTCACGCCTGGCCGCGGACTACGTCACTTGTCGTAGGAGGCCTAGGACCGGCACCCCCTCAAGAGCCGTCAATTGCGCAATCCGTGCCCCGGCAGGCGCTGCGTAACATCCAGGTCAGGCCGCCATGACCAGGCCCCCAGCGAACGCCCACGTGCACGGAGCTCAGCGCACGCGCGTCGCCCCGCGCGCCTCTTCCCGGGCGCGGAGACGCCTCGCGAGCAGCCCCCAGTTAAGGAGACACCCCATGTCCGGCAAGAGCCTCCAAGACATCCTCAACGGCGTTTCGACCAACGTGGCGGATCATCTGCGCAACCTCCCGGCCGGGCCGAACGTCTATCCCGGGGTTCCGCCGGAGTACACGAACTGGCGTGACGAGCAACTGGCCTGGCAGCAGACGTGCGTGCTGTTCAACCAGTCGTTCCACATGGCCGAGCTGCTGGTCGAGGGGCCCGACGCGCTGAAGCTGCTGTCCTACCTGGGGGTCAACAGCTTCGCGAGGTTCCCCGTCGACACCGCCAAGCAGTTCGTGCCGTGCACCCCCGACGGCTACGTCATCGGCGACGGCATCCTCTTCCACCTGGCGGAGAACACCTTCAACCTGGTCGGACGCATCCCCGCACTCAACTGGGTGCGCTACCACGCCGAGACCGGCGGCCATGACGTCACGGTCACGCTCGACGAGCGCTCGGCGGCCCGCCCCGACCCGTTCAACCGCACCCACTACCGGTACCAGATCCAGGGGCCGAACGCGGTCAAGGTGATCGAGAAGGCGACCGGCGGGCCCGCGCCCGAGCTGAAGTTCTTCCACATGACGACGATGACCATCGCGGGCCGGCAGGTCCGCGCGCTGCGTCACGGCATGGCGGGGCAGCCCGGGTACGAACTGTTCGGGCCGTGGGCGGAGGGCGAGGAGGTGCACCAGGCGCTGGTCGAGGCCGGCGAGGAGTACGGCATGCGGCTGGTCGGCGGGCGCGCCTACTCCACCAACACGCTGGAGTCCGGCTGGATCCCGTCGCCCCTGCCGGCGATCTACACCGGTGAGGCGCTCAAGGCGTACCGCCAGTGGCTGCCGGGCACCTCCTACGAGGCCGCGGCCTCCATCGGCGGCAGCTTCGTCTCGGACGACATCGAGGACTACTACCTGACGCCGTGGGACCTCGGTTACGGCTCGTTCGTGAAGTACGACCACGACTTCGTCGGGCGTGGGGCGCTGGAGGCCAAGGCGGCCGGCCCGCACCGCAAGAAGGTCACCCTGGCGCTGGACAACGCCGACTTCCTCAAGGCCGTCAACACCCAGCTCGAACGCGGGCTGCCGGCGAAGTGGTTCGAGTTCCCCTCCGCGGTGTACTCGATGCACCCGTACGACCTGGTGAAGGCGCACGGCGAGCCGGGAGGGATCTCGACGTGGATCGGCTACAGCGCCAACGAGCGCAAGATGCTGACCCTGGCGATGCTCGACGAGGAGCACGCCGAGCCCGGCGCCCAGGTGTCGCTGGTGTGGGGCGAGCCCGACGGCGGCTCGAACAAGCTCACCGTCGAGGGTCACGGCCAGGTCGAGATCAGCGCCACCGTGAGCCCCGTCCCGTACGCGGAGGTCGCCCGGAAGATCTACGCGGACGGCGGCTGGCGGGCGGCCTCGGCCTGAGCCGTGCTGAGCCGACGTGCCGAGCCGGCACTGTCAAGTCGGCGCTGTGAAGACGGCGCTGTGAAGACGGCGCTGTCAAGACAAGGGAGAAGCCCATGGGCGGGGAACCGGACCGGATACCTGACACGCCCCTCCTCGACCGCGAACGGCAGCTTCGCGGTTACCGGATGAACAAGATGGCCATGGGACTGGGCGACCCGGCCAACCGCGCGGCGTTCAAGGCCGACGAGCCGGCCTACCTGGACCGGTTCGGCCTGAACGAGGAGGAGAAGGCCGCGGTCTTGTCGCGCGACTGGAAGGAGATGGTGCGCCTCGGCGGCAATCTGTTCTTCATCCTGAAGATCTCTGCGGTCGATCCCGTGCGGATCACCGAGATCGGCGCCCACCAGGCCGGCATGGACCACGAGTCGTTCCTGCGGGACAGGCTCGGGAAGAAGGTGTGAGTCGTGGCAAGAATCGTCGGGGGGCTGGGAACCTCGCACGTTCCCTCGATCGGGGCGGCGCTGGACAAGGGCCTGCGCGACACGCCCGAGTGGAAACCGTTCTTCGACGGTTACGTGCCCGCCCAGGAGTGGGTGCGCGAGCAGCGGCCGGACGTCGCGGTCGTCGTCTTCAACGACCACTTCAACGCCCTGTTCCTGGATCGGGTGCCCACGTTCGCGGTCGGCTGCGCCGCCGAGTACCACCCGGTGGACGAGGGTTGGGGGCCGCGGGCCATCCCTCCGTTCGAGGGGGCGGCCGACTTCGCCTGGCACCTGGTCGACACCCTGGTGGACAACCACTTCGACCCGGAGATCATTCAGGAGATCAAGGTCGACCACGGCCTGCAGGTGCCCATGGAGCTCTTCTGGGGGAGGCCGCCGGAGGCGTGGCCGGTGAAGGTCGTGCCGATCTTCGTCAACGTGCTGCAGTACCCGATCCCGCGGCCGGACCGCCTCTACGCGCTCGGCGAGGTGCTGGGCCGGGCGATCGCGGACTACGACAGCGACGAGAGATTCGTGGTGCTCGGCACCGGCGGCCTGTCCCACCAGCTGCAGGGCGCCCGTGCCGGGTTCGTCAACCCGGATGCCGACCGGCGTTTCCTCCAGGACATCGCCCACGACCCCGGCAAGCTCGCCGGCTGGAGCAGGGAGCAGTACGTCGAGACCTTCGGCGGGGAGGGGGCCGAGCTGATCATGTGGCTGGTCATGCGGGGCGCGCTCGACCCGGAGGTCGTCGTCAGGCACCGGCACTACTTCGTACCCGCCTCGATGACCGGAGCCGGGATGATCGTCTTGGAGAACGCATGACCAGGCCGGCCGCACAGTCGACACCCGCAGTCACACCGTTCGGCGCGCCCGCGGGCAGGCACGTGATGGGGGCATACTGCACAACAGCCTCCTCGCTGCTAGCCCGGTGAGAGGATGGTGCACCAGTGAGCACCTTCGTGCTGGTCCACGGGGCCTGGCACGGCGGCTGGGCGTGGCAGCGGGTGGCCCCGCTGCTGCGCGCCGCCGGCCACGACGTCCACACCCCCACCCTGACCGGCCTCAGCGACCGCGCGCACGTGCTGCACCCGCAGGTCGGGCTCGCCACCCACGTCCAGGACGTCGTGGCGCTCATCGAGGCGTACGACGCCCGCGACGTGGTGCTCGTCGGCCACAGCTACGCCGGGCAGGTCGTCTCGGGCGTGGCCGACCGCGTCGGTGAGCGCCTGGCCAGGCGCGTGCACCTCGACGCCTTCGTGGGCGAGGACGGCGAGGCAGCGATCGACCTGCTGCCCGCCACCGTTGCCGGGCACTACCGGGAGTCGGTGGCCGGGCCGGGGTTCGGCTGGCTGATCCCCGTGCGCTCGCTGAGCGTCCTGGGCGTCACCGAGCAGGCCGATCTCGACTGGCTCACCCCGCGGCTCACCCCGCACCCGTGGCTCACCTACACCGAGCCGCTGCGGTTGAGCGGCAAGGGGGAGCAGGTCCCGGCGGCGTTCGTCGAGTGCACCGACTGGATGCGGGTGTTCACGCCGCAGGCCGAGCGGGCCGCCGCCCGCGGCTGGCCGGTCCACGAGATCGCCACCGGCCACGAGGCGATGGTGACCGCGCCGGGTGAGCTGGCGGAGCTGCTGCTGCGGGTCGCCGCCGCGTGACGCGGGCGGGCCTATTTCCGCACGCCGGCGGAGGAACAGGAGCGGGCCTGCGGGGCGCCCAGTGCCCGCGAGACGCCCCTGGCCGTGCCCTGTAGGTGGGCGAGTCGCGGTCCGTACGACTCCGTCAGCGGGAGGATCAGCGACAACGCGGCCACCACCGTGCCGCCGGAGCCGTGGATGGGCGCGGCCACGGACCGGTGCTCCTGGCGGATCGGGGTGGTCGCGTAACCCGTACGGCGGATGCCGGCCAGGGTCCGGCGAAGCTCGTGCTCGGTGATCGGGGAGCTCCAGCCCGGCATCGTCAGCGGCCCGGTCACGATCTCCTCCTGCAACTCCCGCGGCGCGTGGGCGAGCAGGACCAGCCCGATCGCGGTGGAGTGCAGCTCGTAGCGCCCGCCCACCCAGGTGCGGTCGGTGGCCGTCTCGGAGCTCAGGAACCGCTCGACGAACACGACCTGGTCCTTCTCCCTGACCGCCAGGTGCACGCCGCGGTGGGTCGTCTCGAACAGGTCCAGCATGAACGGCAGGGCGACTCGCTGCAGCCCCACCGACCGGGGGGTGCCCGCCGCCACCTCCCACAGCCGCAGCCCGATCCGGTAGCCGCCGGCGTCGTCGCGTTCGAGCGCGCCCCACTCGTGCAGCTCGGCGACGATCCGGTGCGTGGTGGTGAGCGGCACGCCGGAACGGCGGCTGATGCCGGACAGGCTGAGACCGCCTCCCGCGTCCCTCACCGTCTCGAGGACGCGCAGCGCGCGCCGGAGGACCGAACGCCGCTCGTCCGCCATGTCGCCGCTCCTCCCGATCCGGGCTTCCGGTATGCGGAAAGGTAGCTGGCCTCCGGCGGCGGGTCGAGCGAGGTTTCATGCGACGGGAGTCGTGTTCACGGGGACACGGCGACGCGCACCGACCGTACGACCTGGAGGCGTCGGGGACATGACAGGACCGGAGAAGCTGCTCGACCCCACGGGCCTTGACGACAGGGCCGCCGACGACACGCTGGCGCCACGGCCGCCGGGCCTGCGCGGGCTGACCGTCGGCCTGCTGGACAACACCAAGCCGAACGCCGTGCCGCTGCTGCGGGAGATCCACGCCGAGCTGCGCGGCCGCGCGGGCGCGGGCACGTCCATCCTGTACACCAAGGACTACTTCGGCATGCCGGCCGCGGACGACCTGCTCAAGCGGATCGCCGGCGAATGCGACGTGGTGGTGACGGCCGTCGGTGACTGCGGATCGTGCAGCGCGGCGACCGTCGCGGACGGGATCCTGCTGGAACGGCTGGGGACGCCCGCCGTGAGCGTCGTCTCGGACTCGTTCCTGGTGTCCGGCGGCGCCATGGCCAAGGTCCAGGGCTTCCCCGGGTACGCGTTCGCCGCCGCCCGGCACCCCGTGGCCAGCCTTGACGAGAAGCAGATCCGTGAGCGCGCGCGGGCCGTGATGCCCGAGGTGCTGCGCATCCTCGGCGTGGACTCCTGAGAGGCGGCGATGAGCACACAGAGCACGACGGCCGGCGCTCCGCGGGCCGACGCCGCGGAGATCCGCTCGGCCATGGAGTACTACGCCCGGCAGGAGTGGACGGACGGCCTGCCGGTGGTCCCGGTGACCGAGTCCTACCTCGCCGAGTTCCTGGCGAGCACCGCCGCCGACCCCGACGAGGTGCTCCTCACCATGCCGCACCTGAACCGCCGGCTCACCGTCCGGCTCGCCGCCATCAACGCGGCCATGGCCGGCTGCCTGCCGGAATACTTCCCCGTGGTGCTGGCCGCGTGGGAGGCCGTCGCCAAGGAGCCGTACCCGAAGAGGGGGATCTGGCAGAGCACCACGGGCACAGCCCCCTTGCTGATCGTCAACGGGCCCGTGCGCGAGCGGATCGCTCTCAACAGCAGGGGCAACGTCTTCGGCTCGGGTTTCCGCGCCAACGCGACCATCGGCCGCGCCGTCCGGCTGACCGCCATCAACGCCTTCGGCCTGCGCCCGCACCAGCTCGACCAGGCCACGCAGGCCACACTCGGCAAGTACTCCGCCTGCATCGGGGAGAACGAGGAGGAGAGCCCGTGGGAGCCCCTGCACGCCGAGCACGGCTTCGACCCGTCCTCCAGTGCCGTGACCGCGATGGTCTTCAGGTCGTGCATGCACATCGAGGCCCGCCATACCGGCCGGCCCGAGCAGCTCGGCCTGGACCTGGCGAACTCGATCCGCAGGACCGGCTCCCTGATCCACGAGACCAGCAGCGCCCTCGTCGTTCTCGGCCCCGAGCACGCGGCCCTGTTCGGCGGGGCGGGCTGGAGCAAGGACGACGTGCGCCGGCACATCTTCGACAACGCCGTCAACTCCCGGGCCGAGCTCGCCGCGGTCGGCAAGGACGCGCTGTCGCGGCACACCCGCTGGAGGCTACCGGCCGGTCACCCGGACGCCGTTCCCGACCAGGCGAGCGCCTCGGACACCCCGGACAGGGTGCCCGCGCTGAAGACGCCGTCCTCGATCGTGGTGATGGTCGCCGGGGCCGGCAACGCGGGCGTCTCCACCGTCATCGAGACGTTCGGCATGCGCGGGGACACCCCGTCGATCGCCCAGGTCAAGGACCTCGATGTCTAGCCCGGCGGAGGAGGGCGCGGTCCTGGACCGCGCGTTCGAGAAGTTCCGCGAGCTGATGGCGTCCGACGGCTACGCGCTGAGCTGGACGCTGACCGGCGGGAACCGGGTGGTGGTCGAGATCGTGGCGGGCGCGGACGCCTGCGCCGACTGTCTCGTCCCGCTGCCGGTGATGGAGGCGATCATGTCCGACGCGCTGGAGCCGACGCCGTACACGCTGGACCGCGTCGTGCTGCCGGGCGGGACGTAGCGCGCCCGCGTCCGCCCGCGTCCATTCGGCCATCCGGGTCAGAAGAGGGTCAGCGGTTCGCTGGGCATCGGCTCGGGCAGGGGCTCCAGCTCGGGCACGCGGGCGCGTACGTCGTCATGAAAGCGGCGGGCGAGCACCGGCGCGTCCGCGTTGTCCGGCGTGTGGACGAACACGGTCGGCGAGCGGCCCTCGCGCAGCCAGTCCGCCACGGTGTCGGCCCACGGACGCCAGCCGCCGATCGTGCGCGCCTCGTCGTCCCTGCCGAGGTAGCGCACGATCGGGCGGTCGGTGAGGGCGTGCGTGCGGCGCGGCAGGCGCGGCTTCTTCGTCCACGCGTCCCGTTCGGCGTCACTTGTCGGCGGGCTCTCGAAGAGCACGGTGGTGTCGAAGGGCACCCACTCGGCGTCGAAGCCTGTGAGGAGCCGTTCGAGGACGCCTCGTGACCGCTCGTCCTCGAAGAACGCGCGGTGCCGCACCTCGACGGCGTACCTGTGCGAGCGGGGCAGCCGGTGCAGGAAGGCCGCGAGGGCGCCGAGGTCGGCAGGCGAGAACGAGCCGGGCAACTGCAGCCAGAGGGCGTGGATCCGCGACTCCAGCGGCTCCATCGCCTCCAGGAACGTGCGCAGGTCGTCGCCGGCGCCGGTGAGGCGGCGCTCGTGGGTGATCGTCTTGGGCAGCTTGACAACGAAGCGGAAGCCGGGGCCGGTCTGCCTGGCCCACGACTCGACGGTGCTCCTCGACGGCGTGGCGTAGAAGGTCGTGTTGCCCTCCACCGCCTCGCACCAGGTCGCGTACGCGCGCAGCCGCTCGCCGGGAGGGAGCCCGGCGGGCAGGAGGCGTCCCTGCCAGCGCGCGTGGGTCCACATCGCGCATCCCACATGAAGCCGCATGAACGCGACGCTACCGAAGACCGGCGGGAACCGGAGAAGTTGTCATACGACTTAAGTACTCATATGATGACGGCGACCTCCAGCACGCCGACCCTTGGGACCGCCATGGCCGCCGACCGCATCCGCCACGTCACGCTCTCCTCCGTCACGCTCCCGCTCGACGTGCCTGTCAGCGACGCCAAGGTCCTCACCGGCCGGCAGAAGCCGATGACCGAGATCGTGTTCCTGTTCGCCGAGATCACGACGGACGAGGGCCGCCACGGCACCGGTTTCAGCTACTCCAAGCGGGCGGGCGGCCCCGCGCAGTACGCCCACGCCAAGGAGGTCGCGCAGAACCTGCTCGGTCAGGATCCGTCCGACATCGGCAGGGTCTACGACATGTTGTTGTGGGCGGGGGCGTCGGTCGGGCGTTCCGGTGTGGCGACGCAGGCGCTTGCCGCGGTGGATGTCGCGCTGTGGGATCTGAAGGCGAGGCGGGCGGGGTTGCCGCTGGCGAAGTTGCTGGGTTCGTATCGTGACGCGGTGCGGACGTACAACACCTCCGGCGGTTTTCTGCACGCTCCGGTCGAGGAGGTGAAGGCGCGGGCTGCGGAGTCGCTCGCGAGCGGGATCGGGGGGATCAAGATCAAGGTGGGTCAGCCGGACATGAGGGAGGATCTGCGCAGGCTGGCGGCGGTGCGTGAGCATCTGGGGGAGGATGTGCCGCTCATGGTGGATGCCAATCAGCAGTGGGACCGGCATTCGGCGTTGAGGTTCGGGCGGGCGGTGGAGGAGGTGGGGTTGGTGTGGATCGAGGAGCCGCTCGACGCGTACGACGCCGAGGGCCACGCCCGTCTGGCCGACGCTCTGGACACCCCGATCGCCACCGGCGAGATGCTCTCCAGCGTTCGCGACCTGATACGCCTGATCGACCTGCGCGCCTGCGACGTCCTGCAGCCCGACGTGCCCCGAGCCGGCGGCATCACCCCCTACCTCAAGGTCGCCGCGCTGGCCGACCACGCCGGCCTCCAGGTCGCGCCGCACTTCGTGATGGAGATCCACGTGCACCTGGCCGCCGCGCACCCGCGCGAGTCCTGGGTCGAGCACATCGAGTGGCTGTCACCGCTGTTCGACGAGCGCCTCACGATCGAGGACGGCCGCATGCGGGTGCCCGAGCGGCCCGGCCTCGGGCTCAGCGTCGCGGACGAGGCCGCCGCCTGGTGCCTCGACGCCGTCGAGTTCCGCGCGCCGGGCGGGTAGATTGTCACCCGTGCCGCCGGACAGGAAACTCGATCGCGACACCGGGCGTGGCCTCGCCCACGAGCTGGTCGAGCGGCTCAAATCCCGCATCCTGGCCGGCGAGATCGCCCCCGGCCAGAAGCTGCCGACCGAGTCCTCGCTGGCCGAGGAGTTCGGCGTGAGCCGCACGGTGGTCCGCGAGGCCATCTCGCGGCTGCAGGCGGCGGGGCTCGTCGAGACCTTCCAGGGCCGTGGCTCGTTCGTGCTCGACGTGCCCGCTCCCGCGCCGTTCTCCGTGGAGGCCTCGCGGGTCCGCACGCACCGCGACGTCCTCGACATGATCGACTTCCGCATCGGGGTCGAGTCGGAGTCGGCGGGGCTGGCCGCGCAGCGCCGTACCGACCTGCAGCTCAAGGCCATCGAACGTGCCCTCGTCGACCTCGGGAGCTCCGCTGAGCATCCCGGCCACGCCGTCGAGGCCGACTTCCGCTTCCACCTCAAGGTCGCGCTGGCCTCCGGCAACCGCTTCTACTCCGACCTGCTCGCCTCGATCGGCCCCATGATGATCATGTTGCCGCGCACGCGGCTGGCGCACGGCTACACGGTCTCCGACGCCACCCACCTCACCCGGGTGACGCTCGAACACGAGAACGTCTACCGCGCCGTCGCCGACCAGGACGCGGCGGCGGCGCGGGCCGCGATGCGGCTGCACCTGTCCAACTCGCGCGCCCGGCTGCAGGCGCCCTGACTACCAGCGGGCCGTGTTGGGCGTGAAGCCCGGCACGACCGTGCGCATGTACGCGGTGTCCTCGCGACCGCGCTGCCCGCACGTGACGTACTGCTCGTGCAGGGCCGCGAGCGCGTCCTCGTCCAGCTCCACGCCGAGGCCGGGCCCGGCCGGCACGGCCACGCTCCCGTCGCGGAACTCCAGCACCCCCGGCCTGACGACGTCCTCCGACTTCCACGGATAGTGCGTGTCGCAGGCGTAGGTGAGGTTGGGGGTCGCCGCCGCCAGGTGCGTCATCGCCGCCAGGCTCACGCCGAGATGTGAGTTGGAGTGCATCGACAGCCCCATGCCGAACGTCTCGCAGATGCCGCCGAGCAGGGCCGAGCGCCGCAGGCCGCCCCACAGGTGGTGGTCCGACAACACGACCTGCACGGCGTCGGCGGCGACGGCGGGCTTGAGATGCTCGAAGGCGATGACGCACATGTTGGTCGCCAGTGGCAGGACGCTCCGCCCGGCGACGGCGGCCATGCCGTCGATGCCGGGTGTGGGGTCCTCAAGATATTCGAGCACGCCGGAGAGCCGGTCCGCAACCTCGACCGACGTCTCGACGGTCCAGGCGCCGTTGGGGTCGATGCGCAGCGCGTGCCCGGGAAAGGCCGCGGCCAGCGCCTCGACGGTCT
The DNA here is from genome assembly GCF_004348345.1 of Nonomuraea longispora. Taxonomy (GTDB): domain Bacteria; phylum Actinomycetota; class Actinomycetes; order Streptosporangiales; family Streptosporangiaceae; genus Nonomuraea; species Nonomuraea longispora. The sequence continues at coordinate 49,920 of NZ_SMJZ01000007.1, read as the reverse complement.
CGACCTCGTGGCGGGGCTCGTACACGCCGCCCTTGAGCTTGATCGCGCCGAAGCCGTACTCGTCGACCATGCGCCGCGCCTGGGCGACCATCTGCTCGGGCGTGCGGCCCTCGCCCCACGTGTCGTCGTCCTGGCCCGGGCGAGCGGCCCACTTGTAGAACAGGTACGCCGAGTACGGCACACGCTCGCGTACGGCGCCGCCGAGCAGGTCGCTGACCGGCCGGCCGAGCGCCCTGCCCTGCAGGTCGAGCAGCGCCACCTCGAACGGCGCCGCCACGGTGTCGACCGCGCTCGACAGGTCGAGCATGCCGCCGAAGCTGGCTCCCGCGCCGCCGGTGGACGCGCCCAGCGCCGTCACGACCACGCGGCGCAGCCCGTTCAGGTCGAACGCGTCGAGGCCGGGCAGGGCGGCGGCGACGGCTTCGAGGCGCTGGAGGTGGGCCTGGTCGGCGTACGTCTCCCCGAGCCCGACCAGCCCGGCGTCCGTGTGCACCTGGACGATGGCGCGCAGCACGTACGGCTGGTGCACGCCGACGACGTTGAGCAGGGGCGGGTCGCGGAAGGCGACGGGGGTGACGGACACCCGGCTGACCCGGCCGCCCGCCTGCGATTCAGGCGTGGGCCGGTGTCCGGCGCGCATGGTCATGGCGTGTTCTCCTCGACGGGTTCGTCCGCGCGCCCGGCCGGTTCCTCGGCGGGCCTGCGGCGGCGCAGGGCCTTGCGGATGAGGGGCAGGACGGCGACCAGCAGGACCAGCGCGAGCACCGTGCCGGAGATCGGGCGGGTGAAGAAGCCGGTCGGGTCGCCGCCGAAGATGAGCAGCGACTGCCGCGAGGAGTTCTCGATCATCGAGCCGAGCACGAACGCCAGCACGAGCGGCCCCGGCTCGAAGCCGAGCTTCTTCATCAGGTAGCCGAGCAGGCCGAAGGCGATCACCAGGAAGATGTCGTAAACCTGGTTGTTCACCGTGTACGCGCCGAGCAGCGTGATGAGCACCGTGATCGGCGCCAGGATGGCCGGCCGCACGCGCAGGATCCGCACGAAGACGCCGACCATCGGGATGCTCATGATGAGCAGCAGGATATTGCCGATGTACATCGAGTTGATGACGCCCCAGAAGACGTCGGGGTGCTGGGCGACGAGCTGCGGGCCCGGCTGGATGCCCTGGATGAGCAGCGCGCCGAAGATGAGGGCCATCGTGGCGTTGGCCGGGATGCCGAGCGTCAGCAGCGGGATGAACGACGAGGTGGCGGCCGCGTTGTTGGCGGTCTCCGGCGCGGCCACGCCCTCGACGGCGCCCCGGCCGAACCGTTCCGGCTGCTTCGCGCGCCGCTTCTCGAACGCGTACGCGGCCAGGGAGGACAACGTGGCCCCGCCGCCCGGCAGCACGCCGAGGAAGAACCCGATGAGCGAGCCCCGCCCGATCGCGCCTTTCGACCGGCCGAGGTCCTTGCGGGACGGCCACACGTTGCCGACCTTGGCGGGGGAGTGGACCTGGTTGTGGCGTTCCTCGATGTTGTAGAGGATCTCGCTGAGCCCGAACAGGCCCATGGCGAGCGGCACGAAGTCGATGCCCTCGGCCAGGTTGAGGCTGTCGAAGGTGAAGCGCTCCGCGCCCGTGAAGGTGTCGCGGCCCACGGTCGCGAGCAGCAGGCCGACGCAGGCGGCGATGATGGCCTTGAGCTTGTGGCCGTTGCCCACCGACGAGATCAGCAGCACGCCGAGCACGCCCAGCGCCGCGTACTCGGGAGGCCCGAAGTCGAGCGCGAAGCCGGCGACGATCGGGGCCAGCAGCGTCAGGCCGAGGATCGAGACGGTGCCCCCGATGAAGGAGCCGATGGCCGCGATGCCGAGCGCGGTGCCCGCCCTGCCCTGCTTGGCCAGCGCGAAGCCGTCGAAGACGGTCACCACCGAGGACGCCTCGCCCGGCAGGCGCAGCAGCACGGAGGTGATGGTCCCGCCGTACTGGGCGCCGTAGAAGATCCCCGCCAGCATGATGATCGCCGGAACGGGCCCGACGCCGTACGTGAGGGGCAGCAGGATGGCGATCGTCGCGCCGGGGCCGAGCCCGGGGAGCACACCGATGAGCATGCCGATGATGACGCCGACGAGGCAGTAGAGCAGGTTGTCCGGCTCCAGGACGACGCCGAAGCCGTTGATGATCGGGGAGATGTCCATGTGACTTTCTCAGATGAGGCGCGGGAGCGGGACCTGCAGCAGCAGGACGAAGATCACGTAGAACGCGGCCACGGTGCAGACGCTGATCACGATGGACGATCGCCACGACTCCTTGCCCAGCCAGCGCAGCCAGACGAACACCAGCAGCAGCGACGGGATCTCGAAGCCGATCAGGGGGAGGAGCACGGCGAGCAGCACGAGCGTCACCAGCGCGACCAGGGTGAGCAGGCTGGCCTTGGAGAAACGTTCGGCGTCCTCCAGCAGGCGGCCCGTGACGACGAGCGCAGCCGACAGCGCGACGATGACGACGCTGATGGCGAACGGCCACAGGCCGGGGCCCGGCTGGGTGAGGCTGCCGAGTCCGAGCGCGTACGATCCGACCGCCCCGAAGATCCCGGCGGCGAGCCCGGCCAGGGCCGCCGCGACCTGCGAGAGGGGGCCCGCGTGCGGCGGCCGTGACTCGTCCAGCTCGGCCTGGAGCCGCTCGGCCTCGGCGGCGACGTCGTCGAGCGGTTCTGGCGACCTTGCGGGGTCGGACATGGACATGCTCACTCCTTGGTGGCGGGCGGACGAGCGGGAGGGGGTGGCCTGCCGGATCCTCGGTCAGCCGGCCAGGCTGATCCCGAACTCGTCGAGCTGCTTCTTGTAGGTGGCGGTGTCGCTCTGCAGGGAGCTGAGGACCTCGTCGGGCGTGACCTCCATCGGGGTGAGCGAGTTCTGCTCGTTGAACTTCTTGTACTCCGGCGTGGCGAACGTCTTCTTGGCCGCTTCCAGCAGCCTGGTCTTGACGTCCTGCGGCGTGCCCTTGGGCGCGGTGAGGAAGCGGTACTGCGTCACCTGCACGTCGAAGCCCTGCTCCGTGGCCGTCGGCACGTCCGGCAGGTAGGGGATGCGCTCCTTGGAGAAGACCGCGAGCGGCACGAGCCTGCCGGCCTTGACGTTCTCGATGGCCTCGCCGATCTGCATGGTGGAGACGTCGACCTGGTTACCGAGCAGCGCGGTCAGCGCGGGGGAGCCGCCGTCGAAGGGCACGGCCGTGGCCTCGATGCCGGCCGTCTTGAAGGTCAGCGCTGAGGCCAGCTGCGCGCCCGTGCCGACGCCGGTCGTGCCGTACCGGATCGGCTTGCCGGCCTCCTTCATGTCCTTGATCGACTTGTAGCCGGATTTGGGGTTGGTCGCCATGACGTAGTCGTCGCGCGAGACGCCGGTGATGACGTCGAAGGAGTCGATCTTCGTGGCCTCGGCGGGCGACACCGTGAGCGGCGTGATGGTGAACAGGGAGGCGTTCTGGACGGCGAGCTTGTAGCCGTCGGGGGCCGCCGACTGCAGCTCCTTGGCGTTGAGCGCGCCGTTGGCACCCGGTTTGTTGAGCACCGGCGCGGAGACGCCGAGCTCCTTGGCCATGCCCTGGGCCAGCGCCCGGGTGATGAGGTCGGTCGAGCCGCCGGGCGAGGCGCCGACGCTGAACTCGATGTTGCCCGACGGATATTCGCCGCCGTCGCCGCCGGTGGACGTCGTCTTGACCCCGCCGCATGCGGTCAGCGCGATGGCGGCGACGGTGCCGAGGACTCCCGCGAGAACGCGGCGGGGGGCTGTCCGGGATGCCGGCATGGACTTCTCCTTCGTGCGGGCGGTGCCCCTCGGTGGGGTGCGCGTGGTGTGCGTGCTGCGGAGTTTCGGACGGACGTCAAGGGCGGTTTTCATCCGTTTTCTGTAGTCTCCGGAGAGTAGGGACCTGCTGCGATGCCTGTCCAGGCTCATTTCGGTATCAAGTGATACTATTTCCGCATCATGCTAACACTTGATCAGATCCGGGCATTCGTCGCAGTTGCCGAGGAACTCCACTTCGGCCGGGCCGCTGATCGGCTGCGCATGACCCAGCCCCCGCTCAGCCGGCACATCCAGAAGCTGGAGCGGGTGGTCGGCGTGACCCTGCTGGAACGCGACAACCGGCGCGTGGTCCTCACCGACGCCGGCCGCGCCTTCCTGGACGACGCCCGGCGCATGCTCACGCTCGTCGACACCGCGGGCGACCGTGCGCGCAGGATCGCCAGCGGCGCCGCCGGGACCGTACGGCTCGGCTTCACGGCCGTCTCCGCCATCAGCATGCTGGGCGCGCTGCTGCGCAGGTTGTCGGAACAACTGCCGGAGATCGACGTCATCCTGCACGAACGGGTCACCGCCGGGCAGGTCGACGGCCTGCTCCGCGGCGAGCTCGACGTGGGGCTCGCGCGCCCGCCGTTCGACATCGCCACGCTCGACTCGCGGGTCGTCTTCCGCGAGCCGCTGTGCGCGGTCGTGCCCCTCGGGCATCCGCTCGCCGGTCTCGGCCGGCCGCTCGTGCCCGACGACTTCGACGGACTGCCGGTGATCAGCTACAACCCCGTGCAGTCGCGGTACTTCCACGAACTGACCGTGCACTTCCTCACCAACGCCCACCCCCGGATCGAGCAGCAGGTGCACCAGATCCTCACCGCGGTGCTGCTCGTGGCGGCCGGGCGGGGCGTCGCGCTGGCGCCCGCCAGCGCCCGCTCGCTCGGCATCGACGGCGTCACCTTCTGTGAGCTGGCCCGCGGCGGCGGCGATCCGCTGGAGAGCGAGGAGAACGCCACCGGAGAGCCGGTCGAGCTGCACGTGATCTGGGACCGCGGCTCCACCAACCCCGCGCTCCGGCGGGTGCTCGACCTGCTTCCCGACCTCGAGGCACCCCCGCCGTCGCTGATGATGCCCTGACAGCATCGCCGGATACGAAAATGCACTTGGACAGGAATCGCCCCAGCTCCCTAGCCTGGCGGCATCAGACCTGACCTGCGGCGCACGGGGGACCCCACTGCCGCATGTAAGCAAAGGACCGCCATGCCCAGCTTCTCCCCGCACGAGCTCGCGACCCAGCTCAAGAGCGGCCTGCTGTCCTTCCCCGTCACCCACTTCACCGAGGACCTCCGCTTCGACGAGGCGCGCTACCGCGAGCACCTCGCCTGGCTGAGCAGCTTTCCCGTGGCAGGCCTGTTCACCGCCGGGGGCACGGGCGAGGGCTTCTCACTGACCTCCGCCGAGATCGACCAGGTGGTCCGCGCGGCGGTCGACCAGGTCGGCGGCAGGCTGCCGGTCGTGGCGCCCGCCACCGGTGGCACCGCCAACGCCGTCGCGCAGGCCCAGGCCGCCGAGGCCGCGGGCGCCGACGGGCTGCTCCTCATGCCGCCCTACCTCACCGAGGCCGGTCAGGCGGGTCTGATCGAGCACGTCAGCGCGGTCTGCCGCGGCACGGGGCTCGGCGTGGTCGTCTACAGCCGCGCCAACGCCGTCCTCACCGACCGCTCCGTCGAGATCCTGGCCGACAGGAACGCGAACCTCGTCGGCTTCAAGGACGGCGTCGGCAACATCGAGAACCTCGCCCGCATCTACGCCGGCGTCGGCGACCGCCTGGCCTACATCGGCGGCCTCCCCACTGCGGAGACCTTCGCGCTGCCGCTGCTCCAGCTCGGCATGAGCACGTACTCGTCGGCCATCTTCAACTTCGTCCCGCAGTTCGCGCTCGACTTCTACGCCGACGTCCGCGCCCAGGACCGGGAGGCGGTCTACCGTCGCATCAGGGAGTTCGTGGTCCCCTACCTGGACATCCGCGACCGCGAGAAGGGGTACGCCGTGTCCGTCATCAAGGCCGGGCTGACCGCTGCCGGACGTCACGGCGGGCCCGTGCGCCCGCCGCTGCAGAATCTCACCGAGGACGAGCTCGCCGAGCTGACCGCCCTCGTCAACAAGATCAGCTGAGAGGGTCCCCGCCCGTGTCTCCCACCATCCAGCGCGTCGAGGTCGTCCCCGTGGCCGGGTACGACAGCATGCTGCTCAACCTCAGCGGCGCCCACGGGCCGTTCTTCACCCGCAACGTCGTCGTCACCACCGACTCCGACGGGCGTACGGGCCTCGGCGAGGTGCCGGGTGGCGAGGCGATCCGGCGTACCGTCGAGGAGGCCGCGACGCTGCTGACCGGCGAGCCCGTGGCACGCCACCGCAGCCTGCTGCGCTCGGTGGCGGCCCGGTTCGCCGACCGGGACGCCGCCGGGCGGGGCGCGCAGACCTTCGACCTGCGCACCACGGTGCACGCGGTCACCGGGCTGGAGTCCAGCCTGCTCGACCTGCACGGCCGGTACCTCGGCGTCCCAGTGGCGGAGCTGCTCGGCGACGGGCAGCAGCGCGACCGGGTGCCGATGCTGGGCTACCTGTTCTACATCGGCGACCCGGGCAAGACGGACCTGCCCTACCGGGTCGACGACGGCGGCGAGGAAGGCGGCGGCGACCGCTGGTCGCGGCTGCGCCGCCGCGAGGCCCTGACCCCGGACGCGGTGGTCGCGCTGGCCGAGGCCGCCCAGGAGCGGTACGGGTTCGCCGACTTCAAGCTCAAGGGCGGGGTGCTGCCCGGCGAGCAGGAGATCGAGACGGTCAGGGCGCTGGCCGGCAGGTTCCCCGGCGCGCGCATCACCGTCGACCCCAACGGCGGCTGGCTGCTGGCCGACGCCGTCCGGCTGTGCGCGGGGCTCGGCGACGTGCTCGCCTACGCCGAGGACCCGTGCGGGGCCGAGGGCCGCTTCTCCGGCCGGGAGACGATGGCGGAGTTCCGGCGCGCGACCGGCCTGCGCACCGCCACCAACATGATCGCTACCGACTGGCGGGAGATGGCGCACGCCGTACGCGCGAACGCCGTCGACATCCCGCTCGCCGACCCGCACTTCTGGACCATGTCCGGCTCCGTCAGGGTCGCCCAGCTCTGCCACGACTTCGGCCTGACCTGGGGTTCCCACTCCAACAACCACTTCGACATCTCGCTGGCGATGTTCACGCACGTCGGGGCCGCCGCCCCTGGTGAGATCACCGCCCTGGACACGCACTGGATCTGGCAGGACGGCCAGGCCCTCACCACCAGGCCGCCGCGGATCACGGACGGCGCCGTCGACGTGCCCACCGCACCCGGGCTCGGCGTCGAGCTCGACCGCGCGGCCCTGGACGAGGCCCACGAGCTCTACCTCCGCCAGGGGCTCGGCGCCCGCGACGACGCCGTGGCCATGCGCTATCTCGTGAAGGACTGGGTGTTCGACCCGAAACGCCCCTGCCTCGACCGCTGACCTAAGGTTGGCGCATGGGCATGGTCGGGACGGTCGGGCTGGTGCTGCACCCCCAGCGCGACTCCAGGAAGGCGATCGACACCATCCTGCGCTGGGCGGCCTGCAACGACGTCACCGTGCTCGGCCTGCCCGAGGAGGTGGGCCGCATCGACTGCAGCGCCGTGCCCGTAGACACCGACACGCTCGTCGAACGGTCCGACCTGCTGGTCGGGCTCGGCGGCGACGGGACGATGCTGCGCACGATGCGGCTGCTCGCCGGGCGGCGCACGCCCATCCTCGGCGTCAACCTGGGGCGGCTCGGGTTCCTCGCGGAGATCGACGTGGACGACCTGGCCGGCACGCTCTCCGCGATCGACGAGCACCGCTACACGATCGAGCCGCGGATGGCGATCCAGGCCGAGGTCCAGGGCGCGGACGTGACCGCGTTCAACGACATCGCCCTCGTACGGATCCCCGGAGAGGGGCTGGCGGGCGTCGCGGTGAGCGCGGCGGGCAGCGACTTCGTCCGCTTCGCCGCCGACGCCGTGATCGTGTCGACCTCCACCGGATCCACGGCCTACAGCTTCTCCGCCGGCGGGCCCATCGTGTCGCCCCGGGTCGAGGCCGTGCTGGTCGTGCCCGCCGCCGCCCACTCGGCCTTCAACCGGGCCCTGGTGCTGCCCGCCGACGAGGAGGTGACGCTCCAGGTGCTGCCCACCAGCGGGCGGCTCGCGGTCGAGGTCGACGGGGCCGTGCTCGGCCACCTGTGCCCCGGTGACAGCATCACGGTCACCGCCTGGCCGGGGGCGGCTCAGGTGGTGCGGCTCGGCACCACCTTCTACGACCGGGCCCGGCGCAAGCTGCGCGTGGACGGCAGCGCCGAGGCCTACTGACCGCCGCGCGGCCTGACGGCCGTCGTCGGCGAGAGACCGCATGCCCCCGCGTACCGGCCGGGGAGCGGCGTCAGGTGCTCGCGCGGCGGCGGTGGCGGGCCGGGCGATCAGGCGCCCGGCGGGGCCCCGGCTCCTCGCCGGGGGACACGTCGCGGTCCTGGGACGGGTGCGGGGCGAAGAAGTCCTCCCCCGCGCGGCTCACCCGACGACGTGAAGCGGGCGGCTCGGGCTCCGCGCGGTGCTCCTCGGAACCGGCACGCCGGCGCGCGGCGGCCCCGGCGTCCCCGCGGCGGCGCGATCCGGGCTCCCCGGCGGCCGGCCGGTGACGGGTGGCCGCCAGGGCGGCCAGGGCCGTGGTGATGGGTACGGCGGCGATGAGGCCGAGCGTGCCCGCCACGCTGCGCACGATCTCCTGGGCGATGACCGGCGTCGTCAGCACCTGCCCCAAGGGCTGCTCCCCGATGCTGAACAGCAGCAGCAGCGGCAGCGACGCCCCCGCGTACGCCAGGATGATCGTGTTGATCACCGAGGCGATGTGGGCCCGCCCGATGCGACCGGCCGCCTGGTAGAGGCGGGCGAAGCCGTACGACGGGTTGGCGTGGGCCAGCTCGGCCACCGTCACCGCCTGCGTGACGGTCACGTCGTCCAGCACTCCGAGCGCGCCGATGATGATCCCGGCCAGCAGCAGCCCCTGTGTGTCGATCGACAGGCTCATGCCCAGCGTCAGCGCGCTGTCGTCGGTGACCCCGTTGAGCCGGGCGAACCCGAGCGCCGCGTACGACAGCGCGCCCGTCAGCGCCAGGCTGGCCAGCGTGCCGAGCACCGCCATGGACGTCGGCAGGGAGAAGCCGTGCGTGAGGTAGAGCACCGTCAGCATGATCGCCGCCGCGCCGACGATCGCCACCAGCATCGGGGACCTGCCCTCCAGGATGCCGGGAATGACGAACGTCAGCAGCAGCACGAACGTCACCGCCAGGCCGATCAGCGCCGTCACCCCGCGCCAGCGGCCGAACGCGATCACCGCGGCGGCGAAGGCCAGGCCGAACAGCCACAGCGGCGTCGCCCGGTCATGGTCGGAGATCTGGTAGGCGCCGTCGGCGTCGCGCAGCAGGATCACGCCGTCGCCCGGGGCGAAGTGCTGCGCCCCCGGGCCTGCGGGCAGGCGGAGCGTGACGTCGCGGCCGGCGTCGCGCCCCTCACCGAGCTTGACCGTGGCCGTGCCGCACGTGGCGGGGTCGGGCCGGGGCGCGCCCTCTGGCGCGGCGGGGCAACGCTTGAGCGTGACGGCCGTGATCGTGCCCGTGAGCCGTTCGACGGCGGACGGCTGCGCGCCCGTCCCGGGCCGGCCGTCGGGCCAGAGCCACAGCAGGGCCCCCAGCGTGACGACGGCCACCGGCACCAGGACGGCCAGGCTCGCCATCATCGTGCGTCGCGAGCGTGGTGCGGACGCGCCGTGCGCGTGCCCGGCGCCCATCAGGTAACGCCCATCGGGTGAATGGTCCTCCTCGGCTGACGAACAAGGACAGTACTGCACACGACGGGCCGGGGTAGTTGCAACGGCATGACTTGCCTGGTGGGCACCTCGGGGTGGCAGTACAAGGACTGGCGGGGCGTGCTGTACCCGCCGGGTGTGCCGCAGCGGCTCTGGCTGGAGACGTACGCGGCGGAGTTCCCCACGGTCGAGAGCAACAACGCCTTCTACCGGCTGCCGAGCCCCGAGTTGTTCGCCGCCTGGCGCGACAGGACGCCCCCGTACTTCGTGATGGCCGTCAAGGCCAGCAGGTTCCTGACCCACATCAGGCGGCTGGCCGAGCCGGAGGAGCCGGTGCGGCGGCTGATGGGCGCCGTGTCGGAGCTGAAGGACAAGCTGGGGCCGATCCTGCTGCAGCTCCCGCCCACCCTCCAGGCCGATCCCGGCCGCCTCGACCGGTGCCTGGCATGCTTCCCCGCGCACGTCAGGGTGGCCGTGGAACCGCGTCACGACTCGTGGTGGACCGGCGAGGTGCGCGACATCCTGCGCGCGAGGGGCGCCGCGCTGTGCTGGTCGGACCGCCGCGGCCGGCCACAGGGCCCGTTCTGGCGTACCGCGGGGTGGGGGTACGTGCGCCTGCACCAGGGACGGGCCGGAATCGCCTACGGCGACGCCGCGCTGCGGACGTGGGCCCGGCGGGTGCGTGAGGCGGGCTGGCGGGACGCCTACGTCTACTTCAACAACGACCCGGGCGGAGCCGCGGTGCGCAACGCGAGACGGTTCGCCGGATTCCGCTAGTGCGTACGCGTCTCTACCGGAACGGCGTCCTCGAGAGGCAGGATTTCCCTCTTGAGGAGCTGCCCGGGCACGTGTCGGATCGGGGCAACGTCGTCTGGCTCGACCTGTGCGGCCCTTCGGCCGCCGAGCTCACCGCGGTCGGTTCCGAGCTGGGGCTGCACGAGCTGGCGATGGAGGACGCCCTCTCCGACCGGCAGCGGCCGAAGGTCGACGTCTACGACAACCACCTGTTCATCACGGTCTACGGGGTGCACATGGAGGAGGGGCGGCTGCGTCCCGTCGAGGTCAACGTCTTCGTCACCGCCAACGCCCTGGTCACCGTGCGCGACAGCGACGCCTTCGACATGGAGGAGGTCGTCAGACGCTGGGACACCCTGTCGCGTCTGGCCGGGCACGGGGTGACGTTCCTGCTGCACGGCCTGCTCGACTACGTGGTGGACGGCCAGCTCGATCTGGTGGAAGAGCTCGACGCGAGGGCGGAGACCCTGGAGGAGTCCCTGTACGACGGCGATCCGGGCGACGGCAGGCGGCTGCAGCGCACGATGTTCGAGCTGCGCCAGGACACCACCAGGGTACGCAAGATCACGATGCCGATGCGGGAGGTGATCGGCACCCTGCTCCATCGTGACCAGGACATCGTGGCCGATCCCGTGATGGCCCCCTACTACGCGGACGTCTATGACCACGTGCTGCGGGCGACGGAGTGGGTCGAGGGCATCCGCGAGATGCTGGCGAACGTCCGCGAGACCCGCCTCGCGCAGCAGGGATTCAGGCTGGACGAGATCATGAAACGGATCACCAGCTGGGCCGCCATCATCGCGGTGCCCACCCTGATAACCGGCTTCTACGGGCAGAACGTGCCCGTTCCCGGCACCGGGCAGAGCTGGGGGTTGTGGGCGTCCACGATCCTCGTCGCGCTCACCTCGGTGGCGTTGTACTCGGTGTTCAAGAAGAACGACTGGTTGTGAGCGCCGCCCCGGCCGCGGCCAGCCTGTCGTACGGCGCCGGGCAGGACCGCCCGCGCACGCCCGGCGTGAGCCGCACCGCGACCCGCGCCTCGGCGGCGCCGGAGGCCGGATAGAGCGGCAGGCAGCGGCCGCCCGCGATCAGGGTCCTGCGGCCGATCGAGGTGGTGAGCAGCGACAGCCCGTCGTACGTCGCGGGCGCCGCCAGGCGCAGCACCCACAGACCGCCGGAGGCGCGGGACCGTGTGCCGTCGAGGGCGTAGTAGTCGAGCACGCTGTCGCTCGACGAGACGACCGCCCGCATGGTGAACCGCCGCCCCTCGACGGTGAACATCTCCGCGGCGGGCGCCTGGTAGACCGAGTGCACGTAGGCGATCGCGAAGCCGCCGGGGACGGGCAGGCCGTTCACGGTGAGGCGCTCGGCGCCGCCGCCGCAGCCGAGGGCCGCCACCAGGGCGAGCGCCAGGAGCAGCCGGGTCAGGCCTGTTCCTGGTAGTAGCGGGCGGCGCCCGGGTGCAGCTCGACCGGCGCCACCTGCCGGCCCAGCGTGACGTCGAGCTTGTCCGCCTCGGGGTGCACGGCCGTCAGCTCGGCCTTCTTGGCGAACAGGGTCTTGGTGATGTCGTACGCGAGCTGCTCGTCCATCGAGTCGGGCACCAGCAGCAGGTTGGCGATGCCGACGGTCTTGATGGCGCCGGACAGCTTGTAGACGGACAGGTCCACGTCGAGCGGGACGTACTGCTCGCCGTAGGTGGCGCGCATCTTCTCCAGGACGTCGCCGGTGTCGAGCAGCTTCATGTCGGGCTTGCTCGTCGCCAGGTCGGTGATGCCGGCCGTGGGCAGGCCGCCGACCCAGAAGAAGGCGTCGATGGTGCCGTCCTTGGCGGCCTGCACCGACTCGTTGATGGACAGCTGCTGCTTGGTGATGTCGGAGTCGGGGTCGATGCCGGCCGCCTCCAGGATGCGCCTGGCCACGACCTGGGTGCCGGAGTTGGCGGGCCCGAGCGAGACGCGCTTGCCCTTCAGGTCGGCGACCTTGTCAGCCTCGGTGCCGGGGGCCGTCACGACGTGGGCGTAGTTGTCGTAGATGCGGGCGATCGCCTTGATGGGCTGCTTCGCGGTGAAGGCGTCCTTGGCGTTGACCGCGTCGGCCGCGGTGTCGGCCTGGGAGAAGCCGATGTCGGCCTTGCCGCCGGCGAGGAGCTTGATGTTCTCGACCGACGCCGAGGTGACGGACGCGGTGGCTTGGGTGTTGGCGATGTTGGACGACAACTGCTTGGCCAGGCCGCCGCCGTAGACGTAGTAGACGCCCGTCGTGCCGCCTGTGGCGATCGACAGCCGGTTGCCCGAGCCGCCGCCCGCGCCCCCGCCGCAGCCCGCCACGGTCAGGACGGTCGCTGCGACTATCGCAAGAATCCGCTTCACGCTGGGTCCCTTCTCCTTCTTCTGACCAGATGCACGGCGGCGGCCACGGCCAGCACGGCCAGACCGGCGACGATGGGGGCGGGCTCGAGGAACAGCAGCAGCACCGCGGCCACGCACGCCAGCACCCGCTCGAACCAGCCGGCCGGGCCGCCGGTCGCCATGGCCAGGGCGGCCACGGCGACGGCCGAGACGGCGGCCATCAGCAGCACGGTGCCGAACGGCCCCTGCCCGAGCAGCGCCTGCCCGTTGGGCGTCAGCACGAAGGCGAACGGCACCAGGAAGGCCGGCAGCGTGTAGCGCCAGGCCATCATCATCGTGCGGTACGTGTTGCCGCCGGTGATCGCCGCCGCCGCGACCGCCGACAGCGCGGTGGGCGGGCTCACCTCCGACAACACCGCGTAGTAGAAGACGAACATGTACGCCTCGGCCTGCGTCACCCCGAGCGCGGTGAGCGCCGGGCCGATGATGACCGCCGCGATGATGAAGCTCGCGGTCACCGGCACGGCCAGGCCCAGCAGCATGACCGCGACGGCGGACATGAGCGTGGTCAGGATCAGGTTGCCCGCCGCGAAGTCGACGATGATCGCGCTGAGGTTGAGGCCGAGGCCGGTCTGGGTGATGACGCCGACGATGATGCCCGCCGCCGCGCACACGGCGGTCACGGGCAGCACCCCCAGCGCGCCGTTGGCCAGCGCCTGACCGAGGCGCTTCGGGCCCATCCGGTGCCGGGGGTCGAGGAACGACAGCCCGAACGCGACCGCCGTGGCGATCACCACCGCCTGGTACGCCGACCGGTCGAGCGCCATCAGCACGACGATGAGGATCAGCGAGCTGAAGTGGTAGCCGAAACGCAGCAGCAGCCGTCCCGCCCGGGGCGCGTCGATCTGCACGGCGTGGGTGCCGAAGCGGCGCGAGTCGATCTCGATGGCCAGGAAGATGCCCAGGTAGTAGAGCAGGGTCGGGATCGTCGCGTACAGCAGCACCTCGAGGTAGCTGACCCGGAGGTATTCGGCGATGATGAACGCCGCCGCGCCGAGCGTGGGCGGCGACAGAATGGCGCCGATGCCGCTGGCGGCCAGGATGCCGCCGGCCGGCTCCTGCGGGTAGCCGGCCCGCCTGAGCACCGGCCAGGCGACGCTGCCGAGGCTGACAGTGGTGGCCACGCCCGAGCCGGACACGGTGCCGAGCAGGAAGCCCGCGGTGGCGACGGTGCGGCCGGGGGCGGAGCGTGACCTGCGGAAGGCGGCGAAGCTCAGGTCGATGAAGAACCGGCTCGCGCCCGAATAGTCCAGCACCGCGCCGTAGATGGTGAACAGGATGATGTAACTCGCGGCCACCTGCATCGGGACGCCGAAGAAACCTTCCGTGCCGGTGTAGAGCTGCGAGACGATCTGGCCGAGATCGAAGCCCCGGTGACCGATGGTCCAGTCGATCGGCAGCCATGACCCGTAATAGGCGTAGAACAGGAAGATGACGCAGATGACGCTCAACGTCATGCCGACGGTCCGGCGTACCGCCTCCAGCAGCAGCACCGTCAGCGCCAGCCCGGCCGTGATGTCGAGCTCGGTCAGCGCCGCGCCCGAGCCCCGGTCGCGGAAGTCGTCGATGGCGGCCAGCGGATAGACCAGCACGGCGAGCGAGGCCGCGGCCAGCAGCCAGTCCATGATGCTCGGCCGCTCCGTCCGCAGCGCGCCCGCCTTGGCCTCGGACGGCGGCACTTCGGCGGCTTCGGGCGGGTGCGCGCCGGTGCCAGGCTCGCGCGGCGTGTCGCCGGCGGGCGCCTCTTCGGTGGAGGTGCCGCCGACCGCGGCCGGGCGGTCGTCGGCCCGGCGGCGGCGCGTCCGCCACTCCAGCCGCGGCAGCCACATCTTCCGCCGCAGGAACTCCGTCCAGCCCGAGCGGTAGCAGACGAACACCAACGGCAGCGCCACGGCCAGGAACGTCATCCGGTGCTGCAGCGCCTCGACCGGCCGGAACACCACCATCAGCGCATAGGCCGACAACAGCCCGCCGAGGATCCACACGCCGAGCCGCAGGACGCCGCCGAGCTGACGCGCCGGGCGTTCCTGTTCGTGCGCGGAGACCAGGTCGGCCTCGCGATCGCTCAGCTCGGTCAAGTCGTCCTCCCGACACGGCGCGTTGCAGGGACTTTACGAGCCCCTTAGTTGATCTGGGAAGAGGCCGTTACCTATTTGGTTTCCGTTATCAGTACAAGGGGCGCGAACCTGCCGCGAGCTGCTCGACGGGCACGTCACCGGCCTGGCTGCCGTCCCGCCGCCGCACCGCGACCCCGCCGCCGGCCGCCTCCCGCGGCCCCACGACGAGCTGGTACGGCACCAGCCGGTGCGCCCGGATCCGCGCCCCGAGACTGCCCCGGCCGGCCGGCGCCAGCTCCGCCCGCAGCCCGGCGGCCAGGCAGCGCCGCAGCACCGACTCGGCGGCGGGCAGCTCGGTGTCGGACAGCGGCAGCACCACCGCCTGCACGGGCGCCAGCCAGGCGGGGAACGCGCCGCCGTGCGCCTCGATGAGGTGCGCGACCAGGCGCTCGATGCCGCCCACGACGCTGCGGTGCACCATGACGGGCCGCTCGCCGCCGGCGTAGCTCAGGTCGAAGCGCCCGGGTTGGAAGTAGTCGACCTGGACGGTGGACAGGGTGGACTCGCGGCCCGCCGGGTCGGTGATCTGTATGTCGATCTTCGGCCCGTAGAAGGCGCCCTCGCCCCGCTCCTCGTCGTAGTCGCGCCCGCGCTCCTTCAGCACCTCGCGCAGCACCGCCTCCGACCGGGCCCACATGGCGGGGTCGTCCACGAACTTGCCGCCGTCGCCGCGCAGCGACAGCCGGTAGCGGGCGGCCCGGATGCCGAGCTGCGCGTGCGCGGCCTCGATCAGGTCGAGCGAGGCCGACACCTCGGCGGCAGCCTGCTCGGGAGCGCAGAAGATGTGGCCGTCATTGAGCTGGATGGCGCGCACCCTGGTCAGCCCGCCGAGCACGCCGGACAACTCCGAGCGGTACATCCCGCCCAGCTCCGCCAGGCGCAGCGGCAGCTCCCGGCGGCTGCGCCCGCGCGAACGGTAGATGAGCGCGTGATGCGGGCACAGGCTGGGCCGCAGCACGAACTCCTCGCCGCCGACGTTCATGGGCGGGAACATGTCGTCGGCGTAGTGGGCCCAGTGCCCTGATCGTTCGTACAGCTCCCGCTTGCCGAGCACGGGGGAGTTGACGTGCTGGTAGCCGTTGCGGCGTTCGAGCTCGTACACGTAGTCCTCGATGGCCTTGCGCACGGCCGCGCCCGCCGGCAGCCAGCAGGGCAGGCCGGAGCCGATCAGCGGGTCGGTGTCGAAGATGCCCAGCTCGCGGCCGAGCCTGCGGTGGTCGTTCATGATCGTCCTTTGCGTGGAAAGGGCGAACGACCGTGTTCCCGGGCGTTCGCCCGGGAGCATGGAATCAGCGCGCCTGGACGAGGTCCGGCGTCGTCGTGACGAGTGCGCGCTGCATGCGATCACCGTAACATCCGGGGGCGGCGCGAAGAAATCCTTCAAGCCGACCTCAAGGAATGGCAAATGATATAAAGAGCCGGTGGCCGAGATCACCCTGGACGTCCGCCAGCTGCAGTCGTTCGCGGAGGTCGGCTACCAGGTCGCCGGAGGTGGCGGCGCGTACGCCGCGATGGCGGCGCTGCGCCGCGTGGTCCCGCTCGACGCCTACGAGTTCGTCGCCTACGACCCCGCCACCGGGCGGCACCGGAGCGTCGTGTCCGACGGGCACGCGCGCATCGACCGCGACGCGGCGGAGGAGTACGCCGGGCTGGAGGCCTACCGCAGGGCGCTGGCCACCAGAGCGCCGGTCGGCATGCCGGAGCCGGGCACCGAGCGCTATTTCCGGCGCCATCTGGCCCCCTACGGATGGCGGGCCGGGCTGACCACGCCGCTGTTCCTCGGCGGTGGCCGCTACACCGGGCTGCTGCACCTGGTCTCCCGCGGCGACTTCCCGCGCCGTGCGAAGGCGCTCGTCGCCGCCGCGAGCCCCATGCTGGCCCACGTCACCGACCTGACCCGCTGCGTCATCGACCCGGTGGGACTGCCTTCCGGCTTCCGCGCGGTCGCCTTCGACCGGCTCGGCACCCGCCGCGAGGTGCCGGGGCGCGAGACCTCGCCCGCGCTGTGGGGCGACCCGGCGATGGCCGCATTCGCCCGCGCGTTCATCGACTCGCGCGAGCTGAGCCGGCACGGGCTCTGGCTCGACGGCGCCGGTGGGTGGCACGAGCTGCGCCTGCTCAGGGCGGGCGTCGGGTTCCAGGGAGCGCTCCAGGGCGCCGTCGCCGCCGAGCGCCCGTGCCCGCTGCCCTACGACCTCACGGGCCGGGAGGTGGACGTGCTCACCAGGGTGGCCGCGGGCGACTCCAATCCGCAGATCGCCGCCGCGCTCGTGCTCAGCGTCCGCACGGTCACCACCCACCTGGAGCACATCTTCGCCAAGCTGGGTTGTGACAGCCGCACCCGGCTCACCACCAAGGCACTCGCCGAGGGGTTGTGCCGCCTCGACGTGCGGGGCGCGGACGGGCGGTGAAAACGTGGCGATCGCCGAGGCGCCGTGGAAGAGTGATCGCCATGCAGGACGACGTCCACCGCTACAACCGGGAACGCTGGGAAGCCCTGGTGGAGGCGGATGCCTTGTTCACCCGGCCCATGCTCGGCCTGGACGCGGAGAAGGCCCGCGCCTATCTGGGCCTGGAGCGGCTGGGCCTTCCCGGCGACCTCGCGGGCAGGAAGGTGCTCTGCCTGGCGGGGGGAGGCGGGCAGCAGTCCGCGGCCTTCGCCCTGCTCGGAGCCGACGTGACGGTGCTCGACATCTCCTCGGGGCAACTGGCGCGTGATCGCTCGGCCGCCGAGCACCACGGCGTCGACATCAGCACCGTCCAGGGGGACATGCGGGACCTGTCGGTCCTCGGTGACGCGTCGTTCGACCTGGTCTGGCACCCGTACTCGCTGACGTTCGTCCCCGACTCCCGGATCGTCTTCCGCGAGGTCGCGCGCGTCGTCGCCGCGGGCGGCCACTACTACCTGATGTGCGCCAACCCGTTCTTCGCCGGGCTCACCCACGAGTCGTGGAACGGCGAGGGCTACACGCTGAGGCAGCCCTACGCCGACGAGGTCATGACCAGCTATCCCGACCAGGAGTGGGTCTACGACCGCACACCGCCGGGCCGTGCCGTCCCCGCGCCGAGGGAGTACACACAGACGTTGGGCCGGATCGTCGGCGGCCTGACCGGGGAGGGCTTCGTGCTGAGGCTCCTCTCCGAGGTCCGCGGTGACGACCGCGACGCGGAACCGGGGAGCTGGCAGCACTTCATGACGGTGGCGCCGCCCTGGCTCGAATTCGTCTGGCAGCTCCACCCCGGCCTCCCCGGAGACTGAGGGGATCGTTCCAAAAGCGGGCCTAGACGGCGAGCCCCGCGGCCACGCGGCCCTGGAGCAGCTCGAACCAGACGGTCGTCGATCCGTCCTCGCGGGTGAAGCCCCAGCGGTGGCTGAGCGCCTCGATCAGCGGCAGCCCCCGGCCGCTGGTCGCCTGCGCACTCGTACGGCACACGCACGGAGGCCCCTCCGACCCCGCGTCCGCCACGAACACCCGCACCAGCGTGTCCGAGCGCGTCACGGTCACCGTGAACGACCCTCCGGCGCCGGACCGGCTGTGCAGCACCGCGTTCGTGGCCAGTTCGCTGGTGAGCAGCACGACGTCGTCGTGGAGCGGGTGGTCGCGGCCGAGCGCGTCCGTCACGAGGCTTCTGGCCCTGGACACCTGGGAGGGGCTTCCCGGCAGCCTGGCCACGAGATCGTGCCCGGCGGGCGGATCGCGATCCTCGGTCCCATCGACGCGGTGCAAGTCCGGCGGTGCCACGGCGACCTCCCCCAAAATCCGGTGACCTTATGAGACGCGCCAGAGGGGTGCTGGAGATTATCGCGAAAAGGTAGGAATGGGCTTTCCCAAGGTCGCCTGCGCTGTGTCCCGCGGCGACCGAGTACGCTGCGATCGACGAGTCGTCCAGACCCCGGGGGGAGCGGGAGCGTGCGAGGAGGTGGCGTGAGCAGCCTGGAGGCCGTCTGGGTGCGGCCGTTCGACCGGCCGGGCGCGGCGGTCGTGACCGGCGTCTTCGACATCCTGCACGTGGGTCATGTGCGCTATCTGGGGGCGGTGGCCGAACGCGGCCTGCCGCTGGTCGTCGGCGTCGAGGACGATCCGCGGGTGCGGGCGTGGAAAGGCCCGAGCCGTCCGCTCAACCCGGCGGCCGAACGCGCCGAGGTGCTGGCGGCGCTGCGCTTCGTGACCGGGGTGTTCATCGTGACGGGGCCGCCCGAGGCCCACGGTCCTGAGGACTACATCGACCTGCTCGCCCCGATGCGGCCGGGCGCGCTGGCGCACACGAAGGGCGACCCGCACGCGGGCGCGCGGGCGGCCGCGGCGGCGATCCTGGGGACGGAGTGCTGGGAGATGGACGCCGTCCCCGGCCGCTCGACCACCCGCATCGTCAACGCGGCGGGCAAGGGCTGACCACCGGTCGCGGGGCCGCCGGACCCTGCCGTGCACGCCGTACGAGGCGGTGCCGGACAGGTTTGGGGGCGGCGCCAGGGGCCGGACACCGCCCGGCCGGACACCCGTTGGGGTCCGGCGGGGCGCTCGGGCCGGGCGCTGGTCCAGGCATGTCGCGGGGGCCGTGGGCCATGATCGCGTAACCTTGGCTGTCATGACGGGTGACCTCGTGGCGAGACAGGTGACCAACCTGCTGGCACCGCAGGTGCTGGTCATCGTCATGCCGCCGGTCGTGGGCCTGCTCGCGCAGGGTTGGAGCGGCGCGGCGTGGGGCCTGGTCGCCTCGGCGTTCTGCGGTGGCGTGCCGGCGGCGGTGATCGCGATCGGCGTGCGCTCGGGGCGGCTCGACTCGCACCACATCGTCGACCGCGCCCGCCGTACCCGCCCGTTGCTGGCCGCGGTGGCGGCGGTGCTGGTGGCACTGGCGCTGCTGGTCGTCGTGGGCGCGCCGAGGCTGCTCGTCGCCACCGTGACCGCGATGCTGGCCGCGCTGGCGGTGACCGTGCCGATCACGCTGCGCTGGAAGATCTCCTTCCACGCCGCCGTCTGCGCGGGCACGGTGGTGGTGGTCGCGCACGTGCTGCCCTTTTGGCCGGCCGCCGTCGCCGGGGCCGCCGTCGTGGCGCTGGTGTGCTGGGCCAGGGTGCGCCTGACGCACCACACCTGGGCGCAGGTGGTGGCGGGCACGGCGGTGGGGGTGCTGGTGACGTGGGCCACGCTGGCCGCGTTCGGGCTGGGATTCCCACTGGGGTGACCAACGGCATGAGCACGGAATAGGGGCGTGCGCGCGGCGGTTGCCGCCAGCATGGATGCCACGAAACGCGGCCGGGTACGCGTCGAGCGCACGGCCAAACGGGTGCGGACCTACCTCGGAGGCCGGGCGGTGGCCGACACCACCTCCGCCCTGCTGGTGTGGGAGGTCCCCTACTATCCGGCCTACTACTTCCCGCTGGCGGACGTCGACGAGTCGGCACTCAAGCCGGCCGGCACGGTCGGGCACTCGCCGAGCAGGGGCGACGGCCTTGTGCACACGGTCACCGCGGGCGCCAAGGAGGCTCCCGGCGCGGCGCTGGTCTACCGCGACTCTCCGCTGGAGGAGATCCGCGGCCACGTGCGCTTCGAGTGGGACGCCATGGACGCCTGGTTCGAGGAGGACGAGGAGGTCTTCTTCCACCCGCGCGACCCGTACACGCGGGTGGACATCCTGCCGAGCTCGCGGCACGTGCGCGTCGAGGTCGACGGGGTGACCGTGGCCGACTCCCGCAGCCCGCACATCCTCTTCGAGACGGGGCTGCCGGCCCGTTACTACCTGCCGAAGCCGGACGTGCGGCTCGACCTGCTGGAGCCCACCGGCACGGTCACGCACTGCCCGTACAAGGGGTCGGCCGAATACTGGTCGGTCAACGGCAAGGAGGACCTCGCCTGGTCCTACCGGACACCGCTGCCCGAGAGCGAGCGGATCGCCGGGCTGGTCGCCTTCTACGACGAGAAGCTCGACATCTACCTCGACGGTGAACTGCAGGAGCGTCCCAAGACCAAGTTCGCCTGAGCCGGCGGCTCCGTCACGCCGCCTGGGCTCAGGGGAGGGGCGCGCCGGGCGGCTCAGGCGATCAGGCGGGCGAGCACCCGGGTGCCGAACTCCAGCCCCTCCACCGGCACCCGCTCGTCCTTGCCGTGGAACATCCCGAAGTAGTCGAGGTCCGGCCGGAGCATGAGCGGTGCGAAGCCGTACCCCTTGATGCCGATCCGCGCGAACGACTTCGCGTCCGTGCCCCCCGCCATCACGTACGGCACCGGCCGTGCGAGCGGGTCCTCGGCCATGAGCGAGCCCGCCAGCTCGTCGAAGAACACCGACGGGTACGGCGCGGCGGGCGCGTCCTCCAGGTTGACGAACTCGCGGGTGATCTTGGGCCCGAGCAGCGCGTCGATGGTCTCCAGGAACTCCTCGCGCAGCCCCGGAAGGTACCGCCCGTCCACGTGCGCCCCGGCGGTCGAGGGCACCACGTTGACCTTGTAGCCGGCGTCCAGCATCGTCGGGTTCGCGGAGTTGCGGATCTGGCCCTTGAACAGGCTGCCGAGCGGTCCCAGGCGGGCGGCCTCCTCGTCCAGGCGGTCGAGGTCGATACGCTGCCCGGTGATCTCCGACAGGTGCTCGATGAGCGCCGCGACCGGCGGCGTCAGGCGCACCGGCCACTGGTGCGAGGCCACCCGCGACAGGGCGTGCGCGAGCGTCGCGACGGGGTTGTCCACGGCGGGGCGGGAGCCGTGGCCGGCCACGCCGTGCGCGGTCAGCGTCATCCAGGCGGTGCCGCGCTCGCCCACCGCGATCGGGTAGACGCGGTGCTCGCCGGAGGCCACGCTGAAGCCGCCCGACTCGCTGATCGCCTCCGTGACGCCGTCGAACAGCTCACGGTGCTCGGTCACGGCGTGCCGCGAGCCGAAGTCGCCCGTGGCCTCCTCGTCCGCGAGGAACGCCAGCACGAGGTCCCGCTTCGGACGCACCCCCCGGGCCGCCAGGTCGAGCACGGTCGCGAGGGTCATCGCGCACGAGCCCTTCATGTCGACCGCGCCCCGTCCGTACACGCATCCGTCCACGATCTCCCCGGAGAACGGATGCATCCGCCACTCGGCCGGGTCGGCGGGCACGACGTCGAGGTGGCCGTGGATGAGCAGCGCGTCGGGGGAGTCGCCGGCGATCCTGGCGACGACGGTGGTCCGCTTCGGCGCCGACTCGAACACCACGGGCTCCAGCCCGGCGTCGGCCAGCAGGGTGGCGACGTACTCGGCGGCTGGCCGCTCACCCGAGCCCGGGTTGGTGGTGTCGAACCTGATCAGATCCGAGCAGATCTCGGCAACGCTCTTCATGCTCTCCCCTTAAGCGTCAACGGCGGCACCTCGGGCGTCTCCATGTCGAAGATCAGCCCGTAGAAGGCCAGCTCGGCCTCCAGCACCGCGACGATGGTCTCTTCCCTGCGCCAGCCGTGCTGCTCGCCAGGGAACGTCAGCAGGGCCCACGGTCTGCCGTGCCGGTCCAGCTCGGCGGTGAACCGCTCGGCCTGCCCGACGTCCACGATCGCGTCCTCCAGGCCGTGCAGCATCAGGCACGGGCCCGACGCGCGGGCGGCGTTCAGCAGCGGCGAACGCTCGGTGTAGCGCTGCCGCGTCTCGGGCAGCGGCCCCACCAGGCCGTCGAGGTAGCGGGACTCGAAGTCGTGCGTCTCCGCGGCCCAGCTCTCCGGATCGGTGATCGCGTAGTGCGCGACCCCGCCCGCGAACACGTCGCTGTGGACGAGCGCCGCCACCGTCGTCCAGCCCCCGGCGCTGCCGCCGCGCACGGCGATCCTCGACGCGTCGGCCCGGCCCAGCTCCACCAGGCCGCGGGCGACCTTTGCGCAGTCCTGCACGTCGACCACGCCCCACTGGTGGCGCAGCCGTTCCCGGTAGGCCCGGCCGTAGCCGGTCGAGCCGCCGTAGTTCACCACGGCCACGCCGATGCCCCTGCTGGTGAAGTAGGCGATCTCCAGGTCGAGCACGATCGGCATGTGCCCGGTCGGCCCGCCGTGCACGAAGATCACGTATGGGCTCGGGCCGGTGGCCCCCGACGGCGGGTAGAGGTGCGCGTGCACGTCCTCGATGGTCATCGCCTCCGGCGTGGGCAGCAGGGCCCGGTCCGGCAGCGGCTTGGGCGCCGACACGATCTCGTATGCGCCGTCGAGCCCCACCAGCGCGACCTCCAGCGGTGTGTACGGCGTCGCGCGCACCGCCGCCACCCGGCCGTCCGCCACCGACACGGTCGAGGACCAGTGGGTGGCCGTGCCGCCGATCTCGCGCAGGTCGCCGGTCTCGGGGTCCAGCACGCCGAGGCGGCGGCGGTCGGCGGTGCCGTACACGACGACCAGGTCATCGTCGTCCGCGAGCGCCATGTACGTCATGCCGGGTTTCCACGCCGCGCTGCCGAACTCCAGCTCCATCGGGGTGAGGTTGCGGCCCGGCCCGCCGCCGGCGGGCACGAGGTGCACGTTCCACCAGCCGGTGGGGTCGGTGACCGCGTACAGCGCGGTGTCGTCGCGCCACTCGGCCTGGGCGACCGACTCGCGCGGGCCGCCCGCCACCACCCGGTGGGGGCCGGCCGTGCCGTCCGGCCGCAGCTCGGCCACGCACAGCTCGGTGCCGTCCCAGGGCATGTTGGGGTGGTCCCAGCCGATCCACGCGACGGAGCGGCCGTCGGGTGAGATCCGCGGGTTCATCAGGAAATGGTGCGCCTTGACGATGACCCTGACCCGGCCGCCGTCCAGGGGCACCGCCACCAGGTCCCGCACGTCGTCCGTCTCCCTGACCGCCCACACCTCCTCACGTCCCGGGGGCAGGTACAGGTCCGCGTATCGGTACGTACCCACAGGAGTGATCGCCACCGGGTCACCTCCCGCGTCGAGGCGGTAGAGGCGCTGGTCGGCCCAGTTGGTGAAGACGAGACCGCCGCCGGGCAGGGGGCGCCAGGAGCGGCCGCCGTACTCGACCACCCGGTTGCGCGCGTTCCAGCCGGGCGGCAGGACGTCCACGCGGGAGCCGCCGGGCAGGCGGCGCACCACGCAGCGCCGGCCGCCCTCGTGCGGGCGCGGCTCGTCCCACCAGACCTCGGTGCCTGAGGGCGTTGCCACTGCCTCCACCCACTGAGGGCCGCCGTCGGTACGGGCTACGTCGATCGGTCGAATACTCATCAATTCACCAATTGCCATTCGTACAGGGAGGAAGGGGATGTTCGGGTGGGTGAAGGATGTACACGATCCCGCCGCTGCTCCCGAGCCACACGCGCTCGAACGCCGCCCGCGGATAGACCCGGCGGACCTCCGCCCCGACCGGCGCGGCCGGATCGTTCACGACGACGTCGCCCCCGGCGGTGAAACCCGTCACGACCAGGATGTGCCCGTTCGTCGAGTAGCCGGCGCCGGCCAGCTCGCCCGCCTTGAACGACTGCGACGTGATCACGGGGATGCCGGCCCGTACGAACCGCTCCAACTCCGCCGCCGACCGCAGCCGCGTGACGAAGCCGGCCAGGCCGTACCGGCCCGCGTAGGCGACGTTGAACGGCCAGTTGCCGGTGCCCTGGTAGCTCTCGTCGTACACGCCCATGGCCGCGTGATCCACCATCGGAGCGGGATCGTCCGCCCCGACCCAGGCCAGCTCGTCCGGGCCAGGGCCGCGGCCCCAGAAGCCGAGCACCATGGCCACCGAAGCGGGGCCGCACCAGTTCGCCCCGCCACCGTCCCAGCGGGGGTGATGGCCGGTGTGCGCGTACTGCGAGTACCGGGGCACCGCCAGCTCGGCGGCAACCACGTGCGCGGTGGCACGCGCGGCGCTCGGCGCGGCCGGGTGACGGGGGAGGGCCGAGGCCATCACGCCCAGGCCGGTGACGCGGGCGCCCTCGCCGTGGCGGGTGATCCGGAGCTGGCAGGTCACGACGGGACACCGGGCGACGAACGTGTCCACCGCCACGTCGCCGTCCCCGTCGCCCTGGCCGGGGACGGATGTTCGCGGATCGCCGTGCTCGGACCAACGGCCCATGACGTACCACTTGGTGCGGGTGCCGGACGCCGTCCTGGCGCGCAGCGCGATCTCGATCCAGGCGCCGGGCGGGGTGCGGGCCGTCCACGAGGGGACGAGTTGCGTGGCGGCGAAGCCGATCGGGTGCTCCTCGCCGGTCCAGGTGCCCGGGCCGTCGCCGGGCACCGCGAAGCGGGCGAAGGCCACGGGGGACAGGTCGACGGTGAGCACCACCCATATTGTGCTTTCGCACCCCGTGTCGCACATCGGATGGTTTACGTACCTGCCCGGGTCGTCACGACGGGCGGCGTCCGCGCCGGGGACGCCCGCCGCCCGCCCGTGCCGAGCGCGCGTCCCCGGTGGTCAGAGATACAGGCCGGTCGAGTCGTTGCCGAAGGAGTGGGGGATCTCGCGGCCCGAGCGGAGCGCGTACAGCTCCGCGAGCGTCGCGCCCGACGGGCCAACGCCCCGCGAGGTGCCGAGCCACGCGATCGCCTCGTCCCTGCTCAGCGGCCCCACCTCGAGCTGCGCCAGACAGCGGCCCGGGCGCACGACGGCGGGGTGGAGGCGGGCGAGGTCCTCGTTCGTGGTGATCGCCACGAGCACGTCGCGGCCCTGGCCGAGCAGGCCGTCCGTCAGGTTGAGCAGGCGCGACAGCCCCTGGCCCGCCTGGGCCTTGGCTCCGGCGCTGATCAGCTCGTCGCAGTCCTCCAGGACGAGCAGCCGCCAGCGCTGGGCGTCCTCGTCGGTGTCGTAGCCCACCGCCACCTCCATGAGATAGCCGGGCTCGTTGAACAGCCGCTCGGGGTCGAGCACGCAGTCGACCTGGCACCAGTCGCGCCACTGCTTGGCCAGGGTGCGCAGCAGCGTGGTCTTGCCGGTGCCCGGCCGGCCGTGCAGGAGGATGAGCCGGCCGTTCACGTCGGAGGGCGTGACGGACATCAGCTTGCCGAGGGACGCGCGCACCTGGCCGGAGTAGTTGCCACTGATCTCGTCCCACGACTGGGCCGTGATCGGCCGCTCCGAACGGGTGCCGCCGTGCGTGCCGCGCCACCAGAAGCCCATCTCGACGTGGTCGACGTCCGGCACGGCCTCTTCCGCGCCCTCGATGGCCTCGTGGAGCACCGACTTGGCCAGTTCCTCGCTCACCGCCGTCACGCTGACCGTGGCCGTGCGGTCGCGGTGGCGCACGACGCGCAGGGTCCAGCCGTCACCGCTGATGAGCCGCGACTCCGGGCCGTCCTCGACCCGCGCCGTGCGCACCACCCGGCCTTCGGCGGGGCTGAGCGTGGCCTCGGGGCGTACGCGCTCCAGGTTGGCCAGCCGGGACCAGGGCTGCGCGCCGGTCGCGAACGGCGACAGCGCCAGGGCGTCGATGAGGTCGATGGCGGAGTCGGCGTCGTCGATGCAGATGTTCATCGGCAGCGCCGAGGCGTCCGGGCTGGGGAACGGCACCTCCCTGATCACAGACATATCGGTAATGATCTCCGCGGGGTCGTCGGATGTCGAAGGGTTTCCTGGAGGTACAGTGCTCATTCCTTGTCGAGGGTACCCGTCTGCGTCATGAGACCGAGGCCGGGCACGTCGCGCCAGGTATAGGTGAGCGAGTCGCCCTGCAGCTCCAGCACGATGGTGCCGGGGACGCAACCGCCCTCGTGCTGGCCGAGGGCGAACGTCAGCCGGGTCTGCGCCACCTCGGTCAGCGTGATGGTGCCCCTGCAGTCGTCGTCGCCGTCGCGTTCCGACCACTTGGCGGTGGACTCGCCCTCCTTCAGCTCCACCCTGTTCTCGTTGTCGTCGGGGTCCATCGGGCTGGTGCTGGTGGTACGGCCCCTCCAGTCACCCTCGAAGCGGGCCGGGATCCGCATTTCCCGGGCGGACGGCTCGGACCCGGTGGGGGAGGCGTCGGCGGACGCGGTGCCGGAAACGGACGGCGACGCCGAGTCCGGCTGCCCGGTCGGCGACGGTGTGCCGGCGGCCTGCGACCGCGTGGGAGGGACGGCCGTGGCCGAGCGGTCACCCGTCACGAAGGGGGCGCCGTCGATGAACAGGGCCGTCGCCGCGCCCGCGGCCAGGGCGACCACGACCGCCGTCGCGCCGATCAGCCACCCGCGTTTACGGGTGCCTCGCGTCTCGCGGGTTGCGGCCCCGGCGGGCGGCTGGGCGGGGTTGACGAGGGACACCATGAGCTGCTGCGCCGAGGGCCGGCGCGCGGGGTCCTTCGACAGGCAGGACGCGATCGGCTCGCGCAGGCGCGGCGGCAGCGGCGACAGGTCCGGCTCCGCGTACAGCACCCGGTGCAGCACGGCGGGGACGGTGTCGGCCCCGAACGGGGTCGTGCCCGTGGCGGCGAACACCATGGAGGCGGCCCACGCGAAGACGTCGGAGGCCGGAGCCGCGGGCGAGCCGTTGATCTGTTCGGGCGCCAGGTAGGCGGGCGTGCCGATCAGGCCGGAGGTCATGGTCGCCGCCCCCTCCGCCCTGGCGATGCCGAAGTCGACCACCCGGGGCCCGTCGGGGCCGAGCAGCACGTTGGACGGCTTGAAGTCGCGGTGCACGATCCCGGCGGCGTGGATGGCCGCCAGCGCCGTGGCCGTGCCCACCGCCAGGCGTTCCAGGTCGCCGCCGCGCAGCGGGCCGCGCTCGCGTAGCCGTTCGGAGAGCGAGGGGCCGTCGACGTACTCGCTGACCACGTAGGGCCGCGGGCCGCTGGTGGAGACGTCGAGCACCCGCGCCGTGCAGAAGGAGGCGATGCCCGCGAGGGCATCGAGTTCCCGCGCGAGCCTGGCCCTGGTCTCGGCGTCGCCGGTGCCGAGCAGCTTGACGGCGACCTGCTCCCCGGAGGGGGAGTGGGCGAGGTAGACCACGCCCTGGCCGCCCTCGCCGAGCCGGCCGGCCAGGGCGTAGCCGCCCAGCGACGCCGGGTCGTCTGGTGTCAGGGGGGTCACCATGGGCGATACGTTACCGTCGTCCCGCACGCGGCAAAGATCCCTTCGCCATGCGGAAGCCGCGATCCACCGGTACCTTAGACCGCTGGGTTAAATCACTCCTTAGGCGGAGGTATGAGGGGAAGTGTCGAAGATCACGTTCCGCGAGCGGGCGCGGTACTGGTTCGACAACACCATGTCCAGGGGGACGGCTTCACTGATCGGCTGGCTGGCCATGGTGTCGCTCGCCCTCATCGTCGTGGTCACGGTGCTGACGCTCTGGTTCGCGCCCAACGAGCCGGAGGGCGTGACCGGTCCTGGACACGTGCTCTGGCTCGCGCTCATGCACGCGCTCAGCCCGGGCAAGATCTCCAGCGACGAAGGCTCGACGGCGTACATGTCGGTGATGTTCGCCGGCTCCCTCGGCGGCATCTTCATCGTCAGCATGCTCGTCGGTCTGCTCTCCAACGGGCTCAAGCAGAAGGTCGACCGCCTGCGCAGGGGCCGCTCGCGGATCGTCGAGTCCGGCCACACGGTGGTGCTCGGCTGGTCCGACCAGATCTTCACGATCGTGGCCGAGCTGGCCAAGGCGCAGGCGAGCCAGCGCAGCTCGGTGATCGCCATCCTGGCGGAACGTGACAAACTGGAAATGGAAGAGCAGGTTCGCGAGCAGGCGGGCGACCTGGGCAAGACGCGCATCGTCTGCCGCACCGGGCGCCCCACCGAGCCGCACGACCTCGACCTGATGAACCTGGCGGCGGCCCGCTCCGTCGTCGTGCTCTCACCCGAGCGGGAGGACCCCGACGCCCACGTCATCAAGATCCTGCTCGCGCTGGCCAAGCGCGAGGGCGTGCACCCGCCGGCCGTCGCGGCGCTGACCTCCAGCCGCAACATGGCCGCCGCCCGCCTGGCCGGCGGGGACGAGGTGCACCTGGTCGACTCCGACGACACCGCCTCCCGGCTCATCGTGCAGTCCTCGCGCCAGTCCGGCATGTCCGTGGTGTGCATGGACCTGCTCAACTTCGACGGCGGCGAGATCTACCTGCGCACCCCGAAGAAGCTCGTCGGCGTCACGTACGGCGAGGCGCTGCACGCGTACCAGACCGCCTCCCTGATCGGGCTGCGCCGGCCGTCCGGCGTCGTGCTGAACCCGCAGGACGACACCGTCATCAACGCCGACGACCAGGTCATCGTCATCGCGCACGACGACTCCCACGTACGGCTCGCCGCCGGCATGCCGTACATCGAGGACGGCGCCATCGTCGAGGCCGGGCGCCCGCGCACCGAGCCGGAGCGCACGCTGCTGCTCAACTGGAACGGCAGGGCCGAGCAGATCGTCCGCTACCTCGACGGGTACGTCGCCCCCGGCGCCGTCCTGGAGATCGCCGCGGACCACCCCAAGGCCGGCACCGGCCTGGCCGGCCTGCGCAACCTCACCGTCAACGTCAAGGACTGCGACACCACGGACCGATTCGCGTTGGAGTCGCTCGGTGTCGGCCTCTTCCAGCACGTCATCGTGCTCAGCGACGACCGTTTCGACCCGCGCCACTCCGACACGCGCACGCTCATGACGCTGCTGCAGCTCCGCGACATGCAGAAGGCGCTCGGCGAGCACTACTCGATCGTCAGCGAGATGCACGACGAGAACAACCGCTCGCTGGCCGAGGTCACCCAGGCCGACGACATCGTCATCAGCGACACCGTCATCGGCCTGCTCCTCGCCCAGCTCGCCGAGAACCGTCACCTGGCGGACGTTTTCGGCTACCTGTTCGACTCGCGGGGATCGGAGATCTACCCGCGCCCCGCCGCCTCGTACGTCAAGACGGGGGCGAAGGTCTCCTTCTCCACGGTCGTGGAGTCCGCCAGGCGCAGGGGCGAGACGGCCATCGGCTACCGCAAGAACACGGCGAGGAACAACCCCCCGCACTACGGGATCGTCCTCAACCCGGACAAGACGGAGCCCATCGTCCTGGAGGAGGCGGACTCGGTGATCGTGCTCGCCGAACGGTGAACCCACGCCGCCGTGGGTTACCGTGTGCCCCGTGAGGACCATTGACTGGGTTGACGGCGCGGTCGAGCTGGTGGACCAGACCCTCCTGCCCGACAAGTGCGTGATGCTGCGCATCCACACCGTTGACCAGCTCGTCGACGCCATCAGGCGGCTGGCCGTGCGCGGCGCCCCCGCGCTCGGCGTGGCCGGCGCGCTGGGCGTGGTGCTGGCGGGCGGCGACCCCGAACTGATCGCCCGGCTCCGCGCCGCCAGGCCCACCGCCGTCAACCTCGCGTGGGGCGTGGACCAGGTCGCCGAGCACCTGCCCGAGGGCCCCGGCGCGGTGCTCGCCGCCGCGCTGCGCGTCCGCGACGCCGACATCGCCGCCTGCAGGGCCATGGGAGAGCGCGGCGCCGACCTCCTCGCCGGTGACCGGCTGCGGATCATGACCGTGTGCAACACCGGCGGGCTCGCCGCCGTCGAACGCGGCACCGCGCTGGGCGTCGTCCAGACGCTGCACGAACGCGGGCGGCTGGCCGAGGTGCTGGCGCTGGAGACCCGCCCCCTCCTGCAGGGCGCCCGGCTCACCACGTGGGAGCTGGCCAGGATGGGAGCGCCGCACCGGCTCATCGCCGACTCCGCGGGCCCCTACCTGCTGGCCAAGGGCGAGGTTGACGCCGTGCTCGTCGGGGCCGACCGCATCGCCGCCAACGGCGACACCGCCAACAAGATCGGCTCGTACGCGCTCGCGCTCGGCGCCGAACGCGCCGGGGTGCCGTTCGTGGTGGTCGCGCCCGAGTCCACGATCGACCAGAACACCCCGTCGGGCGAGCACATCGCGATCGAGGACCGCGACGAGGACGAGATCGTGGCCTTCAGAGGGGTGCGCGTGGCCCCGGAGGGCACGCGCGCGGCGAACCCGGCGTTCGACGTGACGCCGCACGACCTCATCACCGCGATCGTGACGGACCAGCGGATCATCCGCCCCTGACCAAATCCCCCATCTCCAGGACCTGCCCGCGCCGCCCGCGTTACGCTCGGTCGTCACCGACAGCGACCCCCGGAGCTCACCTGTGGCCATCGACCTGGTATCAAGGCGCGACTGGAACGCTCGCACCCCACGCGGCGACTACACGCAGCTCGACTCCGCCAAAGGCGTGAAGGTCCACTACACCGGTGGCAGGGTCGATCCCGGCATCGTCTCCGACCACGAGGCCTGCACGGCCTTGGTACGTTCCATCCAGAGCCACCACATGGACGGCAACGGCTGGATCGACATCGGCTACTGCGTGGACGAGGAGACCGAGATCCTCACCCGGCAGGGCTGGAGGTCCTGGTGCGAGCTGCGTCCCGGCGACCTCGTTCTCACCCTCGACCACGGCACGGGCATGTCGGTGTGGCAGCCCGTGCTGGAGGTGTGCGTGTTCCCCCCGCGCGAGCGGGAGATGATCCGCATGCGCGGCGCCGGTCACTCCTCCTTGACGACGCCCCATCACCGCTGGCCGGTGGAGCGCCGCCGCCGCGTCCCCGGCTCCCTGCGGTGGAGGGGGCCGGGCGCGACGTGGCTGCCCGCTGCGAGGGCGGGCCGTACGGTCACCGTGCGTGAGCGCCGGTGGGTCACCACCGAGACCATCGCCGGCGACGACCGCATCACGATCGCCGCTCCCTGCGCCGACCTGCCGGCCGAGCCGAAGTGGTCGGACGCCTTCGTCGAGCTGCTCGCGTGGTTCTGCACGGCCGGGGCCGTCGACCGCGCCGGGGGCGGCGTCGCGATCCACCGGCCGCCGGACGACGAGGCGCACCTCATGCGCATCCGTGCAGCGCTCCACGCGGTCCTCGGCCCTCCCGCCGACCGGCTCCACCGGGGTGGGGCATGGCGGGAGACGCTCTCGGACGATCGCGCCGCGTTCCGCCTCCCGGCCCGGGCGGGCCGGGAGCTGCTGGAGGCGGCGCCCGGCGGGGTGCCCGCACTCGGCTTCCTCCTCTGCCTGACCAGGTCCCAGCTCGACCTGTACGTGGCGACCTGCCTGGCGGGCGGGGACGGGCCGGACGGGTTCGCGCGCGAGGACCGTACGGCGGCGGAGGCGTTCATGTTGGCCGTGCTGCTGTCGGGGTCGGAGGCGTCGCTGCACCGTGTGCCGCCTGCGGACGGCAACGGACCTGGCGGGTGGAAGGTCTCCGTCGGCAGGCGGCGGCACGTCGTGCCGCGACCGGCCGCGCGGCGCGGCGCGGCGGGCATGACGATCCGGAAGGAGACCTACGACGGCCGGATCTGGTGCCCGAGGATCGAGAACCAGAGCTGGCTGGCGCGCAGGGACGGGACCGTCTACTTCACCGGCAACACCATGATCGCCTGCCCGCACCGGAAGGTGTTCCAGGGGCGCGGGCCGCACCATCTGCCCGCCGCCAACGGCCCGGGGCTCAACTCCGGCCACTACGCCGTGCTGGGGCTGGTGGGCAGCACCGGGCTCGTCCAGCCGCCCGACGGCGTCCTGCACGCCGTCCTCGACGCGATCGAGCACCTGCGCGCCAGTGGCCGCGCCGGCAAGGAGATCAAGGGGCACCGCGACGGCTACGCCACCGCCTGCCCCGGCGACCCTCTCTACGCCTGGGTCAGGCGTGGCGCCCCGCGCCCCGGCGGCACCGCCGAGCCACCGCCGCCGCCCTCGGCGCCGCCGTTCCCCGGGCGGCTGCTGAGGTATCCGCCGGTGACACGCGGCGAGGACGTACGCACGTGGCAGGCGCAGATGAGGAAACGCGGCTGGGACATCGACGTGGACGGCGCGTACGGTCCCGAGTCGCGCGACGTGTGCCGCAGTTTCCAGCGCGTGCAGGGGATCGACGACGACGGGATCGTGGGCCCGATCACGTGGCGGCTGGCGTGGGAGGCCCCGACCAGCTGATCTCGTGTAGGGGTGGACCCTGGGTTACTCGGTTCGCGGCCTTCCGCCGCGTGCAGGGGATCGACGACGACGGGATCGTGGGCCCGATCACGTGGCGGCTGGCGTGGGAGGCCCCGACCAGCTGATCTCGTGTAGGGGTGGACCCTGGGTTACTCGGTTCGCGGCCTTCCGCCTACTATCCGAACATGGAACTGGCAGCGGGGTTCGCGCCTGTGTCGCGCGACGACTGGCGGGCGCTGGCGGTGGCGGTCCTGCGTAGATCCGGGATCGAGGCGGACTCTCCCGAGGAGGCGCTGTCCACCCCGACCTACGACGGGGTGGCGGTCGCCCCGCTCTACGACGCCGGCGACCTTCCTGGAGATCCGGGCCTGCCAGGGGCGGCCCCTTACGTGCGCGGGGCCAGGGCCGTGCCCGGATGGGACGTGCGGCAACGGCACACCGTGGCCGACCCCGAGGCCGTGCTGGCCGACCTGGAGAACGGCGGTACCTCGCTGTGGCTGGTCGTCGGGCCGGACGCCATCCCGGTGGGCGAGCTGGGCACGGTGCTGAAGGACGTCTATCTCGACCTGGCGCCCGTCGTGCTGGAGGCCGGCGGGCGGGCGGAGGAGGCCGCGCAGGCGCTGTTCGGGCTCGCCGCCGCCCGCGGCACCCCGCTGAGCGGCAATCTGGGAGCCTCCGGCGAGCTCGGGGCCCGGCTGGCGCGGCGCTGCGTCGCCGACTTCCCCGGGCTGCGGGCCGTCGTCGCCGACGCGACGCCCTACCATGACGCCGGCGGGAGCGACGCCGAGGAGCTGGGCTGCTCGATGGCACAGGGCGTCGCCGAGTTGCGGGCGCTCACCGGAGGCGGGCTCTCCGTCGAGCAGGCGCTGGGGCAGATCGAGTTCCGGTACGCCGCCACCGCCGACCAGTTCGCCACCATCGCCAAGCTGCGCGCGGCACGCCGGCTCTGGGCCAGGGTCGCCGAGGTCTGCGGCGCGGCCGAGCACGGAGGTCAGGCGCAGCACGCCGTGACGAGCGCGGCCATGATGACGGCCCGCGACCCGTGGGTCAACATGCTGCGCACCACGCTCGCCTGCTTCGCCGCCGGCGTGGGCGGAGCCGAGGCGGTCACCGTCCGGCCGTTCGACGCCCGCCTGCGGTCACCGGACGCCTTCTCCCGCCGCATCGCCCGCAACACGCAGGCGCTGCTGATCGAGGAGGCGGGTGCGGGGCGGGTGATCGACCCCGCGGGCGGCTCCTGGTACGTCGAACGCCGCACCGCCGACCTGGCCGAGCGGGCGTGGGACTGGTTCCAGGAGATCGAGGCGGCCGGAGGGCTCACGGCGGCGGCCGGGTCGGTGTCCGAGCGGATCGCCGCCACCCGTGACCGCCGCGCCGACGACATCGCCCACCGGCGCCTGCCCATCACGGGCGTGAGCGAATACCCCGACCTCCACGAGAAACCCCTGCGCCCCGCGTCGGCCTCCGGCACAACCGCACCGGACGACGGCGGGAGCGTGGGGCTGCCCCGGGTGCGCTACGCCGAGCCCTTCGAGGAACTGCGCGATCTGGCCGACGCACAGGCCGAGCGTCCCAAGGTGTTCCTCGCCACGATCGGCCCTGTGGCCGTCCACACCGCCAGGGCGGCGTTCGCGGCGAACCTGTTCCAGGCGGGCGGCCTGCAGACCGAGACCGCGGGCCCGGGCGCCGACCCCGAGCAGATCGCCACCGCCTTCGCCGTCAGCGGCACGACGGTCGCCTGCCTGTGCTCGAGCGACAAGCTGTACGACCAGCACGCCGCGGCCGTCGCCGCCGCCCTGCGCAAGGCCGGGGCGAAGAAGGTGTGGCTGGCGGGGAAGGGAGACTACGAGGGCGTGGACGCCACCCTGCACGCGGGCTGTGACGCGCTGGCCGTGCTCCGCACGACCTTCGACGACCTGGAGGTGACCCGATGATCCCGGACTTCTCCGGCATCCCCCTCAACGGCGGGCCCAAGCCGGGGACGGACGCCCCCGAGCCGGCGGGCGAGGTGTGGGAGACGCCCGAGGGCATCGAGGTCAAGCCGCTCTACACCGCCGGCGACCTCGACGGTCTCGACTTCCTGGGCACCTATCCCGGCGCGGCCCCCTACCTGCGCGGCCCGTACCCCACGATGTACGTCAACCAGCCGTGGACGATCCGCCAGTACGCGGGCTTCTCCACGGCCGAGGACTCCAACGCCTTCTACCGCCGCAACCTCGCCGCGGGGCAGAAGGGCCTGTCGGTGGCGTTCGACCTGGCCACGCACCGAGGCTACGACTCCGACCATCCCCGTGTCGCCGGCGACGTGGGCATGGCGGGGGTGGCGATCGACTCCGTCTACGACATGAGGCAGTTGTTCGACGGGATCCCGCTCGACCGCATGTCCGTGTCGATGACCATGAACGGCGCCGTGCTGCCCGTTCTCGCGCTGTACATCGTGGCGGCCGAGGAGCAGGGTGTCGCGCCGGAACAACTCGCGGGGACGATCCAGAACGACATCCTCAAAGAGTTCATGGTACGCAACACCTATATTTATCCACCGGCACCGTCGATGCGGATTATTTCGGATATTTTCGCGTATACGAGCGAGAAGATGCCGAAATTCAACTCGATCAGCATTTCCGGGTACCACATCCAGGAGGCCGGCGCCACATGCGACCTGGAGCTGGCCTACACGCTGGCCGACGGCGTCGAATATCTGCGGGCCGGGGTCGACGCGGGCATGGACATCGACCGGTTCGCGCCGCGGTTGTCGTTCTTCTGGTGCATCGGCATGAACTTCTTCATGGAGGTCGCCAAACTGCGCGCCGCCCGGTTGTTGTGGGCGAAGCTCGTTTCCGGATTCAACGCCAAAAACCCGAAATCCCTGAGCCTCCGTACGCACAGCCAGACCTCCGGCTGGTCCCTGACCGCGCAGGACGTCTTCAACAACGTCGCCCGCACCTGCGTCGAGGCCATGGCCGCCACCCAGGGCCACACCCAGTCGCTGCACACCAACGCCCTGGACGAGGCCCTCGCCCTGCCCACCGACTTCTCCGCCCGAATCGCCCGCAACACCCAGCTCCTCCTCCAGCAGGAGTCGGGAACCACGCAGGTGATCGACCCGTGGGGCGGCTCCTACTACGTCGAACGTCTCACCCACGACCTCGCCGCACGCGCCTGGGAGCACATCCAGGAGGTCGAGTCCGCCGGCGGCATGGCCAGGGCCATCGAGGCGGGCCTGCCCAAACTGCGCATCGAGGAGGCGGCCGCCCGCACCCAGGCCCGCATCGACTCGGGCCGCCAGCCCGTCATCGGCGTGAACAAGTACCGCGCCACCGGTGACGACGACATCGAGGTGCTCAAGGTCGACAACAGCTCCGTACGCGCCCAGCAACTCGACAAGCTCGCCAGGCTCCGTGCCGAACGCCACGAGCCCGACGTCCAGCACGCGCTCGCCGCGCTCACCAAGGCCGCCGACAACCC
Organism: Nonomuraea longispora; assembly: GCF_004348345.1. GTDB lineage: Bacteria > Actinomycetota > Actinomycetes > Streptosporangiales > Streptosporangiaceae > Nonomuraea > Nonomuraea longispora. The sequence continues at coordinate 13,676 of NZ_SMJZ01000007.1, read as the reverse complement.
AGCGCCCGGTTTGGAGCACAACCTGCTCAAGCTGGCCGTCGACGCCGCCCGCGCCAAGGCCACCGTGGGCGAGATCTCCGACGCGCTGGAGCGGGTCTTCGGCAGGCACGCCGAGCAGGTCCGTACCATCTCAGGGGTGTACCGCGACGAGTCAGGCCCCTCCGCCGCCATCGAACGCGCCCGCCAGGCCTGCGCCGATTTCGAGCGAGCGGAAGGACGACGCCCGCGCATCCTGGTCGCCAAGATGGGCCAGGACGGTCACGACCGCGGCCAGAAGGTGATCGCCACCGCCTTCGCCGACCTGGGCTTCGACGTCGACGTCGGCCCGCTGTTCCAGACGCCGGAAGAGGTCGCCAGGCAGGCGGTCGAGGCCGACGTGCACATCGTGGGCGTGTCGTCGCTGGCGGCCGGCCACCTCACGCTGGTGCCCGCGCTGCGCGAGGCCCTCGCCGCTCACGACGCCGGCGAGACCATGATCGTGGTCGGCGGCGTCATCCCGCCGGACGACCACGACGCTCTGCGGGCCGCCGGCGCCGCCGCGATCTTCCCGCCGGGCACCGTGATCGCCGACGCCGCCCTCGACCTCATCGACCAGCTGAGGAAGCGTCCCTAGGGCTGCCGGGTCGTGGCCGGCCGGTTCGGGAGACTCCCGGCGCATCCGCCGGGAGGGGGCGCCCTTCAGAGGCCGGGGAGCGCTTCAACGCGGGCACATGGTGACGGAGACGGTCCGCTGGGTGGTGAGGGGAGAGGTGATCCGCAACGTGACCTTGTGGACGCCGCCCGAGCTCGTGAGGGTGTGCGGCGCGGCCAGATAGCGCCGGCCGTTGCGCGAGATGCCCGCCGTCGCGCGGCCCACGGCGGAGCCGTCGACATACCAGGTGTAGGCGAAGTTCACCGCGCCCCCGGTCCGCTCGACCAGCGCCTGGAGCGTCGCCTCGCCGCCGGCCCAGCAGTCGCCGTTCCTCGTACCCCCGGCCCGCACGTAGACCAGCCTCAGCCGGCCCTTCGTGGCGCGGCCGGTGCCCGTCGACTCGTCGGGCTGGGGGTCGGCCGTACGGCTGCGCCGCTGCCGCTCGGTCGTGGTGGCGGACGGAGAGGCCGTCGGCGCCTCGCTGACGACGGCGAGTCTCGTGGTCTTCTGGGTGGGCGTGGTGGGGGTGAGCCAGACGATGGCGCCGCCGAGAGCGAGCACGCACAGGCCGGAGACGGAGGCGATGAGCACCTTCTTCGCCCTGCGCCGTTTGCGCGGCGGCGGCGCGGCCGCGGATGTTCCCCCGCCGGCGACCAGGGCGTCGACGAGCGCCGAGGAGTGCGCGGTCGGCACCGAGTGCGTGGACTCGGGCGCGTGAGGAGGCGCGGTGGCATGAGGCTGGGACTCGAACGGCGCCGAGTCGAGGCCCTGCTTGGCGGCGAACGGAGCGGGCGGCTCCGACCAGGCCGGCACCTCGGGCGCCTGCCCGCCGTGCCCCTGCCCGCCGTGCCCCTCGTCCTGCGTCCCGAGCGGCGCCCCGTACCCGACCGGCGCCTCGGACGGGCTGTCCTGCCCGTACGCCGGCGGCGTACCGTACGCGGACGGGGACTCGACCGGCTGCGACAGATCGAACAACGCCTGAAGCGGCGAGCCGTCCTCCTCGTGGCCCGCCTGCCCGTGACCCGCTTCGCCGGGGCCGCTCCGCGCGTCGCCCGGCTGGGCTTCGTGCGGCGGGTACGCGGCCTGCCCGGGTCCGTAACCGGAGTCCCCGGACGCCGCACCCTGCTGTGGCGCCCTGGTCCTGCGCCTGGGCAGGGGCTCACCGACCACCCTGCCGAGGGGCGGGGGATCGCCGACGTCCTTGCCGAGGGGCGCGGACGCGTCCTGGTCGAGGGTCTGGTCGGCGGTCTGCTGCCAGGCCGCGGAATCGTCGGTTCGCTGCCTTGCCGGGGAGCCGGCCGCCTCGGGCCGCGCCTGCCCGGGCGGCTCGCCCCAGGCCTGGCCGTGCGACTCGGACCGGGCGGCCTCCCCCGGCGTGTCGAACGCGGCCGCCTGGCCGGGGCCCTGCCGCGCGGCCGTGGACTGTTCGGCGCCGGTGCCCGGTGCGGGTTCGGCGGAGGCCGGCTCAGGTGTCTGCTCCCAGAGCCAGTCCGGGGTGTCGTTCGTGGCCGGCCGGCTCGCGGGCTGAGGCGCCGGCGTCTGGTACGGCGTGTCGTACGCCGGAGCCTGCCGCCCGCCCTCCGCGATGCTCTGGGTGGAGGGCCTGCCCTTGCGCTGGGGCGCGGTCAGGTGGAGCAGGACGTCGCGGATCGGGGGGCGGGCCGACGGGTCCTTGGCCAGGCAGGCCGGTACGACCTCCCGCAGCGGCCGTGGCAGCTCGCCGATCTCCGGCTCCTCGTTCACGATGCGGTTGATCACCACGGGCAGCGAGTCGTCCCCGAACGGCGGCATCCCCGTGGCCGCGAACACGATCACCGACGCCCACGCGAACACGTCCGAGGGAGTGCCCACCGGCTTGCCCGCGAGTTGCTCGGGAGCCATGTACGCAGGCGTCCCGACAATGGTGCTGGTCGCCTTCATGCCCGACCCGAGCGCCGCCGCGATGCCGAAGTCCACCACCTTCGGGCCCTCGGGCCCGAGCAGCACGTTCGCCGGTTTGAAGTCCCCGTGGAGCAGGCCCGCCTGGTGGATCGCGTCCAGCGCGGTCGCGGTCGCCACGGCGAGGCGCTGCAGGTCCACGCCGGTGTGCCGGCCTACCTGCTCGAGCGAGGGCCCGTCCACGTACTCCGACACGATGTACGCCCTGCCGCTGGTCGACGCGTCGAGCACACGCGCGATGCAGAAGGGCTCGACCGTGCGCGCGGTGGCGACGTCCTTGACCAGCCGGCCGCCCATGACGATGCCCTCGCGCAGCGCCTTGACGGCGACGGGGGTTCCGTTGCGTGCCTGGCCGAGGTAGACGACGCCGTGCCCGCCCGCGCCGAGCCGCCCGACCAGCCGGTACGGCCCCACCGCTGCCGGGTCGCCCTCGTGAAGGGGTTCGACGTTGGGCATGAGGGGAGTGACTCCTGTGACGGCTGAGATCAGAACTCCAGCACCCTACTGGCAAATGTCAAGCCTTGTAAGACATTAAGCTGATCAACTGGGAAGAAAGGGGTAAGTCGGGTGCATTCGCTGGAGGACTACGCCCGCGGCGTACGCGCCGGCTCGCGTACGTGGATCGGCCGGGCGATCACGCTCGTCGAGTCGACAAGAGCCGACCACATGGCCCTGTCCCAGCAACTGCTCGTCGAGCTGACCCCACATTCCGGGCACGCGCGCCGGGTGGGCGTCTCCGGCGTGCCGGGGGTGGGCAAGTCGACCTTCATCGATGCCTTCGGCACCATGCTCACCGGCGAGGGCCACAAGGTGGCGGTGCTGGCGGTGGACCCCTCCTCCACGAGGACGGGCGGCAGCATTCTCGGCGACAAGACCCGCATGGCCAGGCTTTCGGCCGACCCCTCGGCGTTCATCCGCCCCTCGCCCACGTCCGGCACCCTCGGCGGCGTCGCCAAGGCGACCAGGGAGGCCATGGTGGTCGTGGAGGCGGCGGGGTTCGACGTCGTCCTGGTCGAGACGGTCGGGGTAGGCCAGTCGGAGACCGCCGTCGCCGACATGGTCGACACGTTCCTGCTGCTCACGCTGGCGCGGACCGGCGACCAGCTCCAGGGCATCAAGAAGGGTGTGCTGGAGCTGGCCGACGTGATCGCGGTCAACAAGGCCGACGGGGAACACGAGCTCCCCGCCAGGAAGGCCGCGCGCGAGCTGGCGGGAGCGCTGCGCATGCTCCGCTCCGACACGACGCCGCCGCCCGTGCTCACCTGCAGCGCCCTCACCGGTGACGGGCTGGACAAGCTGTGGCACCAGATCCTGGCCCACGAGCAGGCGATCGACCTGCCCGCCAAGCGCCGCCGGCAACTGGTGCGGTGGACCTGGACCCTGGTGCAGGACCGGCTGCTGGCGGAGCTGCGCCACGATCCCGGAGTCGCGGCGATCACCGAGGAGGTGGAGCGCGACGTCCTCGCGGGCGACCTCACGCCCGCGCTCGCGGCCGACCGCCTGCTGTCGGTGTTCAAGGGTCAGTGATCTCCGGCGGTATTAGCCCGGCCAGGCTGTACAGGTTCGACAACGCCGAGACGGTGCCGTTCGTCTTCGGCGCGGACTCCGTGGACCCGGCCCGGCTGCCGCGCCGCACACACCCGGAGAGGGCCGTAGCCGACCACCTCGCCTCCGGCGGCACCTGGTAGGGCCGCATCGGCTGGCCGCGTTTCTGACCCCCGGCCCGACGGCGCGAACGGCGTCGTGGAAGCCGCCGGCTTGCGACCCCGTCGAGCAGCCACGAGCATGCCACCACTACCCCGTGCGCTTCTCGCACCAGATCGTTACTATTGCCACCCAAGCAGTCATCTTACGTGTACGAGGAGTAAGTGTTGGCGGGCGACGAAGTGCCACGTATACATCACTCGACGTCGATCAGAGGGCTGGGCGACGCTCTCACCGACGAGCGCGACGGCACCTCTCCGGTGTCACACCTGGACGCGGCAGGTCGCCTGCCCGAGGGCATGCGCATAGGCATGTTCGCCATGGGCGTGCTCGGCGCCCCCTTCGCGTTCCAGCACGACAACATCGTCGGCTACGCCGAGCAAATGGTCCGCAGCACCGTCAGCGGCCTGTACGAGCACCGGGAAGGGCTGCACCTGGTCACCCGTAACAACGAGATCGCGGAAGCGGGGAACGAAGAGCATGTCCAACGGATTTGAGCTCCCCACCCCTGGTGGTCCAAGCACGTGGACGCCCATCGACGGGGGCGTCGACCTGAGAGATCTGCAGTACCTCACCCTCGGCATGCTGGCGTTCAGCGCGGCCGTCTTCCCTGGTCTGCGACACACGGTGCTCTCATACGGGCTGACGCTGCCGACCGATCCGCAGAGGGTGCACAAGGCAGCGGACGGCTGGAGTGCCCTCGGCGAGGGCGTCTACACCGCGGGCCGGACGGCGCAGCAGCAGCACGACACCGTTCCTCAGGACAACTGGCAGGCGCCGGAGCGCGATCTCTACGGGGAGCATATCGGGGCCTACGCTGTGGCGTCCGACACCGCGGCCGACTCCGCGCGAGACCTTTCGACCATCTTGAGGTGGGTCGCCAACATTCAGACGGTAGGTCAGTACCTTCACTTCGCGCAGGCGGCGATATTGTCCGCGATCACGATGAGGTCCCTGCTCATGGGGCCGGGAGGGCACATGTACGGTCAGCTCCAAGCGTATTCGGCGGGGAGGTCCATCGAGCACGGGACCCAACGGCTGAAGGATCTTCTCGTCACGGCCGGAGCAGGGCTCGGCCTGGCGACCGCCGGCGCCATCGCGGCGGAGATCACCCTCACCGACGGACTCAAACCGTCCGACGGGACGGCAAGGCACGCTGCGGCCACCTGACCGCCCCACGGTGACGCCCCTCAGTGACCGAGTTTCTTCCGCAGGCGATCGAGCTCTCCCATGGCGTCCCTCATCATCCCGTCGAACGCCTGTTGCGCCTCGGCGACCTTCGCCGCCGCCGTGTCCGGGTCGGCCATGGCAGGATCCATGCCGCCGAACGAGTCGCCCATGATCGCGGACACCTGACGCTGAAGGTCGGCGTCGGCGTCACGGAGAGCGGCGAGAATCGCTGCCGACATCTCTTTGACGCTCATCCGCTTCGCTCGCGGATCGATCTCGAGCCGGGTCACGCCGCCCTGCGCGGTGCATTCGACCACGATGTGGCCGTTGGCCGCCGTGGCCCGGCCGACCGCCGCCGCGACCTCTTTCTGGGCAGCCTCGAAGCCGGCCACGCGTTTGCGGGAGTCTCGTAGGAACGCCTCGACATCGATGTGCGCGAAGTTGCCGAGCGGGCTCTCCATCGGAGTCCTTCCGTTCTGTATGAGCTGCAATCCGACGGTAATAGCACATGCCACACTGCCGCGCGACTTGACCGGACGGCACATGGCCAGGCCGATGCGCTATAATTTTGGCCATGCGGTCAGAAAATGAGTCGGATGGCCAGAAACGTCGCTCCTTCATCGAGGAGGCCAGGCGTGCCCAGATCGTCGCCTCCGCCGTGGAAGTGATCGCCGAGATCGGGTTCGCCCAGGCCTCACTGGCGCGCATCGCCCAGCACGCGGGCATCAGCAAGGGCGTCATCTCCTACCATTTCGCCGGCAAGGACGAGCTGATGGTGGAGGTGGTCGAGCGGACCTACGGCCTCATCGCCGAGACCGTAGGGGCCAGGATGCAGGGTCTGAGCTCGGCCACGGAACTGCTCAGGGCGTACCTTCTGGGTGTCGCCGAGCACATGCGCGGCCACCGCACCCAGCTGGCCGCTCTGGGTGAGATCTTCATCCACCTCAGGGGCGCCGACGGGCGCCCGCGCTACGGGATCAAGGCCAACGAGGAGATCTACCGGGCGCTGGAGGGAATCTACGCGCTCGGCCAGGAGAGCGGAGAGTTCTGGCACTTCGACCGCCGGGTCATGGCCGTCACCCAGGCCTCCGCCGTCGACAACATGTTCGCCTACTGGGTCGCCTATCCCGAGCACGATCTCGACGCACACGCCAGAGAACTGGCCGACATCTTCGAAAGGGCATGCAGATCATGAAGACCGAGCTCAGGCCGGCGACCCGCCTTCACGCGGTCGACAACCTGAGGATCGTGCTGACCGGGCTGGTCGTCGCCCACCACGTGGCGGTCACCTACGGAAACATCCCCCTCTGGTTCTACACCGAGCCCGCCAAGGACGCCTCAGGCGGTCTGCTCGACCTCCTGGTCTCCTTCAACCAGGCCTTCTTCATGGGGTTCTTCTTCCTCATCTCCGGCTTCTTCACCCCCCGTTCCTACGATCGCAAGGGCGGGCGCGCCTTCATGCGCGACCGGCTCATCCGGCTCGGCATCCCGCTGCTCGTCTTCCTCTTCCTGCTGCGGCCGCTGGTCAACTTCCCCGGGTACGCCGAGTGGGCCGCGCCCGCGGGCATGCCCTACTGGCACTACTACATCGGCTCCTGGGACCCGGGGCCCATGTGGTTCGCCGAGGTGCTGATCGTCTTCGCGCTGGTCCACCTGCTCTGGCGGAGCCGGCGCAGGCCGCTCGACCAGCGTTCCGTCCCCCTCAGGTTCAGCTGGATCGCGCTGTTCGTCCTGGGGCTGGCCGTCGCGACGTTCCTGTGGCGCATCCCGGTGCCGACCGGCAGCTACGTGCCGGTGCTGGGGCTCCCTTCGCCGCAGTGCCTGCCGCAGTACGCCGCCATGTTCACGCTCGGGTGCGTCGCCTTCAGGCGCGGCTGGTTCGAGACGCTGCCGGCCAAGGCGGGACCGCTCGGGCTCGTCACGGCGGGCGTGTCGAGCGCGGTGCTGGTGCCGGCGCAGTACATGACGACCGGCGTGCTGGCGTCGGCGCTGACGGCCCTGTGGGAGTCGTCGTTCGCGGTCGCCATGATCATCGGACTGACCGTGGTCTTCAGGGAGCGCTTCGGCGACCAGGGGCCGCGCGGCAGATTCCTGTCCGACCACGCCTTCACCGTCTACATCGTCCACCCGCTCGTGCTGGTCGCCCTCGGCTACGCGCTGCGGCCCATCGAGGCGATCGCCATCGTCAAGTTCGCCATCATGCTCGTCATCGCGCTGCCCGCGTGCTGGGCCCTGGCCTACGCCGTGCGGTCGCTGCCCGGGGCTAAGCGGGTGTTGTGAGCATCTCCGGCAGTGGGGCGGCCCGGCCGCCCGCCACGCACACGTACGTGACCGTGCCGACGGCCACCAGGTCACCCGCGCGGCCGCTTACTGGGCCGCCCTCCCGCCGCATCGTGAACGTCATCGTGAGCGACGTGGTGCCGACTTGCGCCGGAGCGCTCTCCACGGCCAGCACGTCGCCCAGTCGGGCGGGGGAGTGGTGCTCGCAGCCGCTCGCCTTGACCACCAGGTCGGCCCCGCCCTCCCGGAGCCGCCCGTAGCCGCCCCTGGCGCCCAGCCAGTCGAGGAACGCGTCCTCGAAGAACTCGTAGTAGCGGGTCGCGTGCATCATGGCCTGGGCGTCGCAGTGTCGCGGGCGCACCGGGAGATGGGAGATCATGCCGGCGAGTCGTAGAAGGAGTCGAGGACGTCGCCGTGGCGTTCCTCCACCACCTTGCGCTTGATCTTGAGGCTGGGGGTCAGCTCGCCCGTCTCCACGGAGAAGTCCTCCGCCAGGATCGCGAACTTCTTGACCGTCGTGTAGCTCGCCTCGCCGGCGTTGACCTGCTCGATCGCCTTCTCGACCTCCGCGCGCATGCGGGGGTGCTCGCGCAGCTCGCGCGGGTCCGCCGGCAGCGACTCGGCCTCCGCCCACGGCCTGACGACGTCCATGTCGAGGGTGACCAGCGCCGTCACGTAGTTGCGCCGGTCGCCGTGCACGAACACGTGCGACGCGTACGGGCAGGCCGCCTTGATCCGGCCCTCCAGGTAGGTCGGCGCGACATATTTCCCGCCCGACGTCTTGATCAGCTCCTTCTTGCGGTCGGTGATGGACAGCCGCCCGGCCTCGTCGAGCTCGCCGATGTCGCCGGTGTGCAGCCAGCCGTCCTTCAGCGCCGCCTCAGTCTCCTCCGGCAGGCCGTGGTAGCCGCGCATGATGCCGCGCCCGCCGATCAGGATCTCGCCGTCGTCGGCGATCCGTACCCGGGTGCCGGGGAACGGCTGCCCGACCGTCCCGAACCGCACCGAGCCCGGACGGTTGAGGAAGCTGCCCGCCGACGACTCCGTCAGGCCGTACCCCTCAAGGATCGTCAGCCCGGCCGCGTCGAAGAACTCGGCGATGTCCTGCGACAGCGGGGCGGCGCCCGAGATGAAGAAGCGGATCCGCCCGCCGAACCGGTCGCGGAGCTTGGCGAAGACCAGGCGGTCGGCGAGCGCGTACTCGATCCTTGTGGTGAACGGGACGGAGACCCCGCGCTGGCGGGCCCGTACGACCCTGATGCCCGTCCGCTTGGCCCAGGCGAAGATGAGGGCCTTCGCGCCGCCCTCGCGCCGTACGTTGGCCGCCACCGTGTTGTGGATCTTCTCGAAGATGCGCGGCGCGGCCGCCATGACCGTCGGCCGCAGCTCCCCCAGGTTGTCGGCGATCCTGTCGAGGCGGCCGTCGATCGCCGTGGGCACGCCGGCGTCGATCATCACCACCTCCAGCAGCTTGCCGAACGAGTGCGACAGCGGCAGCCACAGGAAGTGCAGGTCGGCCCCGGAGATCAGATCGATCTCGCGTACCGCGCCGGCCGCGTAGAGCCAGTTGTCGTGCGTCAGCTCCACGCCCTTGGGCCGGCCGGTGGTGCCGGAGGTGTAGATGAGCGTGGCCAGGTCGTCCTGGGCGATGGCGTCGACCATTTCGTCGTAGCCGGCCTGGGGGTCGCCCTCGGAGACGGCCTCCGTCAGCGAGTCGAACGTGATCACCCAGCCGTCGTCGGCCGGCGAGCCGTCGATCACCACGACGTGGGTGACGCCGGGCAGTTCCTTCCGCACGGACCTGATCTTGGAGACCTGGTCGTCGTTCTCGGCGATGACGATCGTGCTGCCCGAGTCGGCGATGACGAACGCGGACTCCTCGGCCGTGTTGGACGGGTAGATCGTCGTCGTGGCCGCCCCGGTGGACAACACCGCCAGGTCGGCCAGGATCCATTCGAGCCGGGTGGAGCAGAGGATCGACACGCGGGTGCCGGGCCCGGCGCCGAGCCGGGCGAGCCCCAGAGTCAGGCCGCGGACCCGCTCGCCCACCTCCCGCCATGACAGTGAGCTCCAGCCCTCATCGGAGGGCACCCGGTACGCCTCGGCGTCGGGGGTAGCCGTGATCCTGTCGCGCAGCAAGGACGGAATGCTGGACATGCCTGACCTCCTGGAGGGTGTGTGGCCGACTCTAGGACCACGGCGGCGTCTCAGTCGATGGTCTTGATCGACCGTCCTCCGGGAGCGGAGGTCGCGACCATGCGCGAGGTCCGCACCTCCCAGACGCCGCAGGCGCACCTCAGATAGGAGACCAGGCCCTCGGACGTGCGATGAGAGGAGACGAGGGTCAGGGCGAGAGGGTCGTGCAGATCTGCTGAGTGCATGATTCCAACCTGATGTAATGGCCTTATGCATTTCAACGCTTACGGCGGCAACGGAGCGGCCCTCGCGGCGGCGCTGGTCAACGCGACCGACTTCAGTCCGGCGGCGGTCGAGGCGATGCTCGGCGAGCACCGCCTGCTGCGCACCGCCGTCACCGCCGGCGAGGCCGAGGAGCTGCGGGCGTGGGCCCGCCGGCTCGACCCGGTGTTCGGCGAGTTCGACCAGGACACCCAGATCCGGCTGGTCAACGAGCTGCTCGACGTGACCGCGTCCAAGCCGTACGTGAGCGCCCACGACGGCCGCGAGCCCCACCTGCACTTCTTCGCGGTGGACGCCGACATCGTGGCCAGGGCGAAGGACACCACGGCCGGCGGGCTGGCCATGGCCATGTCGTTCGCCGGCGGCCGGCGGCTGGGGCGGTGCGGCAGGGACGGCTGCGGTGTCGTCTACGTCGACACCTCGCGCAACGGGCGCCGCCGGTTCTGCACGCCGGCCTGCGCCAACAGGGTGAACGTCGCGGCGCACCGGGCGCGCAGCCTTGCCAGGTGATCTGCACGTCGCATACACTTTCGTCGTTCTGTCGCCGATCCGTGAGGGCAGCCGACGTGAGGATCTGAGGTCGCGGGCACCGCGCCGTTCCGCCCTGTCCTGGGCCTGCGCGCACACCTGACCTCAGGCGACATCCTCGCCTCGATCGCGGACTCCGTACGAGTTCCCCTGGGTTGCGCGTCTATGCGGTGATTTCCCGCCACGTCACGACATTTCAACGTTTGTGATGGGGAGCCGCCTTATGTCTTTCTCGCTTGTCATCGATCATGTCTCCTTCGCCTGGCCCGACGGCAGCAAGGTGCTCGACCGGCTCGACGCCGCGTTCCCGGCGGGGCGTACGGGGCTCATCGGGCTCAACGGATCGGGCAAGTCCACCCTGATCAAGATCATCGCCGGTGAGCTGGCCCCGCAGTCCGGGTCCGTCTCCGTCGCGGGCGAGGTGGGATACCTGCCGCAGAACGTGCCGCTCGCGGCCGGCCGTACCGTGTCGGACCTGCTGGAGATCAGCGCGACCCGGACGGCGCTGCACGCCATCGAGGGCGGCGACGTGGCCGAGGAGCACTTCGCCGCGGTCGGCGACGACTGGGACGTGGAGGAACGCGCGCGGGCTGAGCTTGACCGGCTCGGCCTCGGCCACATCGGCCTGGACCGCACCGTCGGCACGCTGTCCGGCGGCGAGACCGTCATGGTCGCGCTCGCCGCCCAGCTGCTGAAGCGGCCCGACGTGCTGCTGCTCGACGAGCCCACCAACAACCTCGACCTCGAGGCCAGGCGGCGGCTCTACGCCGCCGTGTCCGCCTGGCAGGGCGTGCTGCTGCTCGTCAGCCACGATCGGGCGCTGCTGGAGCTCGTCGACCAGGTCGCCGAGCTGCGCGACGGCGCCGTACGCATGTACGGCGGCAACCTGAGCGCCTACGAGGAGCAGGTCGACGCCGAACAGGAGGCGGCCGAACGTACGGTGCGCACCGCGGAAGGCGAGGTGAGACGGCAGCAGCGCGAGCTCGTCGAGGCCCGCACCAGGATCGACAGGGGCCTGCGCGCGGGCAGGAAGGCGTTCGAGAACAAGAAGGTGCCGAAGATCGTCGCGAACGGGCTCAAGCGCAAGGCCCAGGTGAGCGCGGGCAAGCAGCGCACCCTGCACCTGGAGAAGCTGGAGGAGGCCCGCGAGCGGCTGACCGAGGCCGAGCAGTCGGTGCGCGACGACGCGGAGATCCGCATCGAGCTGCCCGGCACCGAGGTGCCGGCCGGACGTACGGTCCTGACCCTGCCGCTCGACCCACCTCCCGGAGCCGCGCGCCCCGCACAGGAGGACGCACAGGAGGACGCACAGGAGGACGCGGAGGAGGGCGCGGAGGAGATCCGCAGGGCCGTGCTGGAGACCCTGGTCGTGCGCGGACCGGAGCGCATCGCGCTGCTCGGGCGCAACGGCTCGGGCAAGACCACGCTGCTCAGGCGCATCCTGGAGCACGGCGCCCACGTGCCCGTCCACTACCTGCCGCAGCGGCTCGACCTGCTCGACGACGCGCTGAGCGTGGTGGACAACGTGCGCGCCGCCGCCCCCTCCGCCTCGGTGAACGAGGTACGCGCCCGCCTTGCGCGCTTCCTGTTCAGGGGAGAGCGGGCCAACCAGGCGGCGGGCACGCTCTCGGGCGGCGAACGGTTCCGCGCGACGCTGGCCGCGCTGCTGTCGGCCGAGCCGCCGCCGCAGCTGCTCCTGCTCGACGAGCCGACCAACAACCTCGACATGGCCAGTGCCGCCCAGCTCGCGCAGGCGCTGTCGGCCTACCGAGGGGCGCTCATCGTGGCCAGTCATGACGTGCCGTTCCTGGAGACGCTCGGGATCACCCGCTGGCTGCACCAGGACAGGGAGGCCGGACTGGCCGAATCGTGATTGACGTTCGGGGATCAACCGGGCGATAGTGTGGCAGGTGGCAGCACCGCGGTTGATCCCCTGCGTTCTCGCCTTGACAACGCTCACGCTCGGCGCGTGCTCGGCCGGCTCGCCCTCGCCCACCGGGGGCGAGAGCAAGGTCACCGGCGTGGCCGGCGGCCAGGACAGCGCCCCTTCGGTCAGCGGCGGCACACCCGCCGCTCCCAGCGCGACCGCGCTGACGCCCGAGGCCTACAAGGACGAGCTCGGCGGCGAGCGCAAGCCGATGCGCGCCGCGCTCGACGCCCTGGCGGGCGCGCGCGGGCTCAAGTCGCTCGACCAGAAGCTCGGCCGCGCCCGGTCGGCCCTGAGCGACGGCGCCGACCAGCTGGCCGGCCTCACCCCGCCCGATTCCGTACGCGCCCAGCACGACGCGTACGTCGCCGGCCTGCGCGCCGCCGCCGCCGCGCTGGTCGCCACCGGCGACAAGGTCGGCGGCCGGGACCTGTGCACCTCCTCGGCCGTGCTCACCGACCTGGACGACACGCTGGACCGGCTCGACGAGGCCGGAGAGGCCCTGGAGAGCGCCGGGGACTACAGGGCCGACGTCGTCGGCGTGACGGCCGGGAAGAAGCAGACCAGAAGGTTGCGCAACGGCTCGTACGTGCGCAGGAGCACGCTGAGCGGCCGCAGCTCGCTGGAGATCGACAACGGCGGCGACCGCGACGCGGTGGTCACCGCCGTGCGCGGCGGCAGCAAGGCGTTCAGCGTCTACGTGCGCAAGAACGCGCGGTTCAAGGTGCGGGGCGTGCGCGACGGCACGTACCGGATCTACTTCACGCACGGCGTGGACTGGGACGGCAAGCGCAAGGCGTTCACCCGCGAGTGCAGCTTCGAGAGGTTCCAGAAGTCGGTGAAGTTCAGGACGTCCTACACCGCCACGCAGGTTCGCTGGCACGACTGGCGGGTCACCCTGCACGCCATCTCCGGAGGCAACGCCCGCACCTCCCCGGTGGACCCGGACGACTTCCCCGGCTGAACCCGCGGCCCCCCGGGGAGCCGACCCAAGAGACGCCGCGAGGGCCGCGCACCCCGCCGGTGCGCGGCCCTCGACCTGCCTGGGCGAGCGTCAGCTGGAGAAGAGCATGCCCACCC